>JBHJHH010000036.1:0-33236 GCA_050331015.1 Geminicoccaceae bacterium | reverse complement strand
CGATCCGCATTACCAGAACCCTGCGCAAGATAAGAGTAGGAGCCGTAAGCCAAGGGGTCCCGACTCCAGTTTGTCCGCAAGTACCCCTTCAGCCGACGCCCGTCTTGTGCGTTCGCTGTCCATGGAAGCATGGCCGCGGTCAGCGCTGCTGTCGAGTTGGCCATAAATACTCGTCTATTCATATTAGGGGCCTCAGGATGTTTATCACAGGATCGATAGATTAGCTTTTTTCTATGTCGTTTTTTGTCGGCTCAAAAAGGTGCCTATTGCGCGGCTTAAAATCGCCCCAGTTCGGTCCCTCGTGAAGTGGACTTGAGAGGCCGTTCTCGGCGAGTTTCGGCCGATTGTGCACTGTTTCGTGATTATCCGGTTTCGGTGAACTCTGTCAGACGTCACCGATATCGAATCTGTGTCCAGACTATCGGCGCCAGAAGCGCTATTTCCAGAGGTTCGGGGGAACGTGGCGCGCCCTGCAGGATTCGAACCTGCGACCATCAGCTTAGAAGGCTGGTGCTCTATCCACTGAGCTAAGGGCGCACGGCCGTGGTTGTCACGTCTGGCGGGAAGACCTGTCAACCGCCGCTTACGCCCTAGACGCGGCGGATGAAGTTTTCCGCGTACGACTTGGGCTTAAAGGCCCGGGTATGCGGTTCGTGGACGCGCGCCTCGATGCCGTGCTTGCGGGCATAGGCCAGCGCGGCCTCCTTGCTCGGAAAGCGCAGCAGGATCTGCTGTTCGGTATCGTCCGAGCCGACCCAGCCGATCAGCCGATCGGGCCGCTTCGGGCTTTTCGGCTCCATTTCCAAAACCCAGACCTTGGTCTTGGCCTTGCCTGAGGACACCGCCGTCTTGGCGGGTTGGTAGATGCGCGCCGGCATGAGTCGCTTCTCTGAACCTGGTTGCAGGACGTTCCCGTGCTGTCGATGTATCGCCTCGGCGGCGGTGCAGCAAGCGATCGGTTAGGCGGTGAACCGGGCACGAAGCTGCGCGTGGTGCAGCTTGAGATATTGCAGGCAGATGATTCCCGGCGAGGTGCGCACGCGGCCTTCATCCAGCCAGCGCCAGGCGACCTCGGTGCTGACGGCGTGGGCGCGGATGTTCTCGCCCTCGTGATCGAGGCCGTGCACACCGCCCTCATCGGCGATGACAGCGCTGCCGATGAAGCAGTGCAGGTATTCGGCGAGCCCGCCCGGGCTCGGATAGTATGCGGCGCAAGGCACCAGTTGGCCGATCGTGCAGCCGGCTTCTTCCAGTGCTTCGCGGCGCGCGACGTCTTCGGGCGCTTCGCCGGGCTCGACCATGCCGGCCACCGGCTCGAGCAGCCACGGGCTGATCGGGTCATCGACGGCGCCGATGCGAAACTGCTCGATCAGGATGACCCGCTCGCGCTCGGCATCATAGGGCAGGACGACGCTGGCGGACGCGCGCTGGAAACGCTCGCGCGTGATCGCCGGGCCCATGGTGCCATCAAACAGACGGTGGCGCAGACGCAGGCGACGGAAGCGCCAGAAGCCTTCGGCAATCGTGGTGTCGTCAAGCAGTTCGACATCGCCAGGCGCGCGCCCGAGCGTCGGCGGACCGTCGTCGGCTTGGCTCATGCGAACGCTTTGAAGGCCAGTGTCGTGAAGGTATCTTTGACGCCGTCGAGCGTCTGCACTTGGTTGGTGACGAAGCGGCCGATGTCTTCGTTGTCATCCAGGTAGCACTTCATCAACAGATCGTACTGGCCGGAGGTAGAGTAGACTTCCGAAACCTGCTCGATTTCCTGAATGGCCTTGTCGGCGACGTCGTAGGCCTGACCGAGTTCGCACTTTACCTGGATGAACAGCGTCTGCATCAGGACTCGTCCGACTTGGCGCTGGCCGCACGCAGCTTGACCGGGCGGAGCAGGAACGGCGGCACGTGATCGCCAAGGCCGACCACCGGCTCGTCATTGCCGCCGCCGCGGTTGTTGGCCTTGCCGGACGGCCTCGCTTTGCGTGCCGTTGATTTCGGGCTACTGGCGGGCGCGTCGGGTTCGGCCAGCTTGCCGCCATTGCTGCCGGCGCGCGCTTTGCTTGAGCGCAGCGGCACCGGCGCGCCCGGCTCGAAACCGTCCAGTGCGGTGGTCGGGATTTCCCGGCCGGTATGGCGGTTGATCGCCTGGATGTAGCGATCGTCGTCCTTGGTGATGAACGTGAACGCCCGGCCGAGCGCGCCGGCACGACCGGTGCGGCCGATGCGGTGGACATAGTCGTCCGGATTGGTCGGCACGTCGAAGTTGATCACGCACGGTAGATCGTTGATGTCGAGGCCGCGTGCGGCGACGTCGGTGGCGACGAGGAAATCGACCGTGTCGGCCTTGAATGCGCGCAAGGTGGCGTCGCGCTCGGACTGGTCGAGATTGCCGTGAATGTCGCTGGCATTCAGGCCTGTGCGGCTGATCTGACGCTTGAGCGTGCTGGCACCGCGGCGCGTGTTGACGAACACGATGGCCTTGCCAATCTCCTCGCGCTCGATCAGCTCACGCAGCGCCTTGACCTTGCGCGCGGCATCGACCGGCACCAAGCGATCGTCGACATTGGTCGCGGTCGTGGCCGGGCGCGAGACGATGATCTCGGTCGGGTCCTTCATGAAACGGTCGGCCAGATGGCGGATTTCCTTCGGCATGGTTGCCGAGAACAACAGCGTCTGGCGTTTGGGCGGGATCATCGAGACGATGCGCTCAACATCCGGGATGAAGCCCATGTCGAGCATGCGATCGGCCTCGTCGATGACCAGCATTTCGACACCGGTCAGCAGGATATTGCCGCGCTCGAACTGATCGATCAGCCGGCCCGGCGTGGCGATCAGAACGTCGACACCGCGATCGAGCTCTTTTTCCTGCCCACCGAGACCCACGCCGCCGATGATCAGCGCCTTGCTTAGGCGCGCATGCTTGCCGTAGGACTCGAAATAGCTGGCCGTCTGAGTCGCCAGTTCGCGGACCGGGCTCAGGATGATCGATCTGGGCATGCGCGCGCGTGCGCGCCCGGCTTTGAGCAGGTCGATCATCGGAAAGGTGAACGAGGCCGTCTTGCCCGTGCCCGTCTGGGCGATCGCCAGTATGTCCCGACCACTCAGTACGGTCGGGATAGCCTGGGCTTGAACGGGGGTAGGCTCGTCATAGCCGGCCTCTTCAATGACACGGAGCAGCTCCGGGCTGAGGCCTAGATCAGAAAAACGCATCGGGTCTTTTGTCTTGTGCGTGAACGGCGGCGGAAAAGGACTGGTGCCGCCCGGGTTATGCGGCTTATGTGCGTATTGTCGGGCTTGTGTCAATACTTGCCACCATACGCGGCCAGGAAATGAAAACAGCGTCGCCGCACTGCAACCTACCTTTGGGCACTTTGAAGGCAATAGAGGTTAACCGCGATGCTCCTCGATGCCGAGGCGTCACAACTCCTGATCGTAGACGTGCAGGCCAGGCTCGCCCCGGCCATGCCCATGCGGGCCGCGGCGATCCGGGCCGTTGCGCGCCTGCTCGGGGCGGCGCAGGCGCTGGAAATACCGGTGACGCTGAGCGAGCATTGCGCCGACAAAATCGGCCCGACGGTGGCCGAACTGCAGAATTTGCTCGAAGGCGCTGCCATCTTGCCGAAGCGGACCTTTGATGCCAGCAAGACGCCGGCATTCGCGGCCCACATCCAGGCCCTTGAGCGCACGCAGCTCATCGTCTGTGGCATGGAAGCGCATGTCTGTGTCCTGCAGAGCGCCATGGGCTTCAAGGCATGCGGCTTCGAGGTCGCTATGGTGAGCGATGCCTCGGCCTCGCGCGCGAGCGACAATCACGGTGCCGGCATGGCGCGTGCCCGCGCGCATGGCATCGATGTCGTCACCTCGGAAATGGTCCTGTTCGAATGGCTGCGTGATGCCGACAACCCGGCGTTTCGCCAGGTGCTTTCGCTGATCAAAGAGTGATGCGCCTAGCTGTTCGGCCTGATGATCAGGCGCAGCCCCGTGCGGATCAGGCTGGCGAAGTCGGGATCGTCAATGCCGTCCAGCCTGCCGACACGACCGGCGATTTCGATCATCGGTGCGCGCTCGTCGCAAAAGGTGATGAGCATTTCCACCGCATTGTTGTCCTGCGGCCCGGCGCTCGTCCATTGACCGGCGCACAGGCCCTTGCCGGTGGCGTTCTTCGGGCCGTTCAGCAGAATGCGCAACCGATAGCGCGTCTGGCCGGCCCGGGCCGGATCGCCTGTCCAGGTAATGGCGGTGCCGGCCGGGCGATCGCGGATCAGATCGAGTACATGGGCATGCTCGCGCTCAGGCCCGAGACCGAAGGCTTCGCCGTAAACCTCGGCCAGGATCGGCCCTTCGCCGCGCGCCCAGGTGACGAAGCTCCAGACATTCGGTTTGTACCTGATCGGCGAATCGTGAATGGTCGCCTCTTCGCAAGCAGCGGTCAGACCGGCCAGCGCTGCCAGCGCCGATCGGCGCATCCACACCCAGATACCCGCCATGCTACCGCTCCTGCCCTGCCTTGATGCGTCGCAGTCCTAGCAGGCAGCCAGGCTGCCGGGCAGGGTGCCGCGCGCACGGCCGGGATGCAGCGCGCATGCTGTGGCCGGCGCGCATCGCCAGCCGCTAGATATCCAGATCATCGACAAAGGCCGCGTTCTGCTGGATGAACGCCAGGCGGGTCTCGGGCTTGCGGCCCATCAACTCATCGACGCGGGCGATGGTCAGTTCCCGCGAGCTTTCCGGCAGATCGACGCGCAGCAGCGTGCGCGTGGCCGGGTCCATCGTCGTCTCCCGGAGCTGCTTGGGGTCCATTTCGCCCAGGCCCTTGAAGCGGCCGATCTCGACGGTCTTCTTGCCCTTGAACACCGTCTTCAGCTTGGCCTCGCGATCGGCGTCGTTCTGGGCATAAGCCACCGTGCCGCCGTGGCTGAGGCGATAGAGCGGCGGCTGGGCCAGATAGAGATAGCCGCCTTCGACCAGGGCTGGCAGTTCACGGAAGAAAAACGTCATGAGCAGGGCCGCGATATGGGCGCCGTCGACATCGGCATCCGTCATGATGATGATCTTGTCGTAGCGCAGGTCGTCGAGCTTGAAGCTGCGGCCATGACCGCACCCCAACGCGGTGATCAGGTCGGTAAGTTCGCGGTTGGCCTTGAGCTTGTCGGCCGTGGCGCTGGCGGCGTTGAGGATCTTGCCGCGCAAGGGCAGGATCGCTTGGGTCTCGCGAAAGCGCGCCTGCTTGGCCGAACCGCCGGCGCTGTCGCCCTCGACGATGAACAACTCGGTGCCGTCGCGGCCGGCGCGCGAGCAATCGCTGAGCTTGCCCGGCAGACGCAGGCGCCGCGTGGCACTCTTGCGCGCGACATTGTCCTTGGATTTCTTGCGCGCGAGGCGCTCTTCGGCGCGATCGAGAATGGCGCCGAGCAGCGTTCGGCCGGCCTCGGTGTCCGCGCTCAGCCAAAGCTCGAAGCGATCTTTCAGCGCCTGCTCGACCAGCCGCGTGGCATCGGCACTAACCAGGCGCTCCTTGGTCTGGCCCTGGAACTGCGGCTCGCGGATAAAGATGGAGAGCAAGGCGTAGGCACCGCCGACGACATCATCGGCCGAGATCGTCGCAGCCTTTTTCTTTTCACCGACCAGTTCGGCAAAGGCGCGCAAGCCCTTGGTCAAGGCGGCACGCAGGCCGGTCTCATGCGTGCCGCCGAGCGGCGTCGGCACGGTATTGCAATAATACGAGCTGGCGCCTTCGCCATCCTCCGGCCAGGCAATCGCCCACTCGACCTTGCCGGCACCGTTGAGATCGACTTCACCGGCAAACGGCTTGGTCGTGATCGTAACGCGATCTTGCAATGAGGCTTGCAAATAATCTGCCAAGCCATTGAGAAAATGAAATGTTTCGCGCTCGGGCACACCTTCGTCGGGCCGCGCCAGGCTGGCGTCGCAGCTCCAGCGGATCTCCACGCCGCGAAACAGATAGGCCTTGCTGCGCGCCATTTTGAACAGGGTGGCCAGGCGAAAGCGCGCTTGTGCCCCGAAGATGTCCGGGTCCGGCTTGAAGAAAACCGAGGTGCCGCGGCGATTGACCGTGCCGTTCTCGCTGCGCAGCGGGAAGACCGGTGCACCCTTGGCAAAATGCTGGACATAGAGCCGCTTGTTGCGCGCGACTTCCACTTCGAGCCGCTCGGCCAGGGCATTGACCACGGACACGCCGACGCCGTGCAGACCGCCGGAGGTCTGGTACGCCTTGCCGCCGAACTTGCCGCCCGAGTGAAGTGTCGTCAGGATGACCTCGAGCGCGGACTTGTTGGGAAATTTCGGGTGCAGGTCGACCGGTATGCCGCGGCCATTGTCGCGCACGGTAACGCCGTTTTCACCTAAGTGCAGCTCGATGCGCGAGGCATGACCGGCGACCGCCTCATCCATGGCGTTGTCGAGCACCTCGGCGACCAGATGGTGCAGCGCCCGCTCATCGGTTCCGCCGATATACATGCCCGGGCGGCGGCGCACCGGCTCGAGACCCTCGAGGACCTCGATGTCACTTGCGGTATAATCCGAGCCTGTATTTTTCGCGGAATGGTCGAAGAGATCGTTCATGTCGCTATCTAGGCGGGCGGCTGCGGCCTTGGCAAGCCGCGTCGGCTGCCAGCGCGTCGATCACGCCCGGGTGGCGCTCTGCACCAGGCCACCGGCATACAGCGTCGCCGCCACCGAGGCGGCCAGGTTCAGGCTGGACACGCCCTGGCGCATGGGCAGCGCGATCAGCGCCGTGGCCTGGGCCTTGAGGGCCGGGCTTAGGCCGTGGCGTTCATTGCCAAACGCGATCAGGGCATGGCTGGGCAAGGGCTCCCGGCCCAGGGGAGCGCCCTCGGGATCGAGGCCGAGCAGCGGGCGGGGCAGGGCCGGCAGACGGTCGACACGCACAACGGGCAGGGCGAAGTGCAGCCCGGCGGCGCCGCGCACGACGCCGCGCTGCCAGAGATCCATGGCACCCAGCACGATGACAGCGGCACAGCCGGCGGCGGCCGCAATGCGGATGACCGCACCGACATTGCCGGGATGCGCCGGCTGCTCGAGCAGGACCACGGGCCCGTCGCCCAGCCTGGCGAGGTCGTAGGCAGGCCGTCTGGCGATGGCGATCACGCGAACATCGTCGCCCGCACCGCTCAGGGCATCGAGCAGCGCGCGCGGCACGACGTCGACCACGGCCGCCAGGGCCGGGGCCAGATCGGGCGCCACTTCGTCAGCCAGCCGCGCGAGCCGGGCGCGGTCATCGCAGAGGGCATCTTCGATGTGCGCACCGAAGCGCACGGCATGTTTGAGCGCATGCAGGCCCTCGAGTACGACGCGCGTCGGGTCTTTGCGCGCGTCCTGGAAGGCCGCCAGGCGCGCGCGATCGCCGCTGCCTAAACGCGCGTGCACGAGGTCGTCGGTGCGCTCGGCTCGTCGCCGCGGACGACCAGCTCGCTGTCGTTCAAGGTGAGCACGTCGGAGCTGCCAGGAAACGTGCCGTAGCTTGCCACAAAGGTATCCGCCATGAAGTCGGTCATGCCGGCGATCATGCCCGAGGCGGCATCGCCCGAGACCGAGGTGATGTCGGTGTTGGTCGTCGTGCCGGTGAGCTTGTCACCCTGCACGGCCCAGGTGCCCAGAATGGCCACGTTCATGTCGCTCATGCCGGGCACCTGTTGCGACATGGGCACGATCGATTGCGCGCTTGAGGAGCCATCCGCGTTGAAGGTCACCGTGCTGGTGACGTGCGGCTGGTCGGGCAGCGGGTTCAAGTCGCGACACTGCCAGATGCCGACGAGCTTGCCGGCGTCGATGGCGCCAACGGTATCAGGGACGTCGACTGTCGGACGCGGCGGCGGGCTGCCGGCAGCACAGGCAGCGAGGACGACGGCGGCGGTGGGCAACACAAAAAAGCGCACGAAACCTATTCCTTATTTCGCAAAGTGTTTTCGGTCAGCTCGCCCATGGCGCGAAAAACCGCACCGGTCAAGGACGCCGCCTGGCCGCGCGCCCATTACGCAACACACCCGGGGGCCGTAACGTTTTCATAGCTGAAAAACTGGCCCTGGCCGGCTACAACCGGCGCAAGCCGCTTGACGCGCAACGCACGAAAGGATCCCGCAATGCCCTTTTGGCAACGCCTGCTCATCACCATGGCCGGCATGTTGGCTGCAAGCTTCGTCGCCGACCTGCTTTGGCGGTTGGTCTTCGATCTCGCCATGCCGAGCTATCTGGCAGGTATCATCGGCGGTCTGACCGCCATTCCGGTCTGGGAATTCCTCAAGCGCGTCGGGCCGTCCAAGTCGAAGCAGATGTCATGACGTGTCCGTGTCGGTGCTAGTCATGGAGCTGCTCGTCGAGACGCCGAACCTTTTGTTGGGCGGCTTCATGATCGCCGTCACCGTGTTCTTGCAAGCCGGCGCACAAAGCCTGCTCATCGGGCCGATCCTCAGGTCCGGGCGGCGGTTCATGCTCCGGCACGCGCCCAAGCTGATGCCGCTCGCCCTGGTCATCATCTCGGCCCTGGTCCTGTTCGCGGCCCATGTCACGCAGATCTGGGTCTGGGCAATCCTGTACATGGGCCTGGGCGAGTTCGCCGATCTGACCGATGCCTTGTACTTTTCAACCACGACCTTCACCACGGTCGGCTATGGCGATGTCATCATCGAGAACAGCGCCAACCGCTTGCTCGCGTCGTTCGAATCGGCCAATGGCATGCTTTTGTTCGGCTGGTCAACGGCACTTCTTTTTAAAATTATTTCAACAGTTTACAGCGATCACTTCGAGCGGCTAGACGCCGAAGGCTAGGTCGGCCGCAGCGCCTTGCCGACAGCCATCACCTTTGGGAAGGGGCGCGCATGCTCGGCTTCATCACAACTCTCCTGGTGTGTCAGCTCATCGGCGAAACCGTTGTCGTCGCCACCCATCTGCCGGTCCCAGGCCCGGTCATCGGCATGCTCTTGCTGTTCGCCGGCTTGATGATCCGTGGCGGCGTGCCGCAACAGCTCGATGCCGTGACCGGGTTCCTCCTGCAGCATCTCTCGCTGCTGTTCGTGCCGGCGGGCGTCGGCGTGTTGGCGCATGTCGACCTGCTGAGCCGCGACTGGTGGCCGATCGGCGTGACCGTGGTCATCAGCACGCTGGCGACCATCGTGCTGACCGCCTGGCTGGTGCAGCTTTGCAACCGCTGGCGCGGCCGGGCCGACGCGGTCGCCGGCGAGGGCGCCGAGCATGGGTGACGATTTCCTGCAGATCTGGGTCTATCTCGCCAGCGAGCCGCTGCTCGCCCTCACCATGACGCTGGTCGCCTATCAGCTCGGCCTGTTCTTCTACGAACGCGCCGGTCGCAGCCCGTATCTCAATCCGGTGCTGATCGCCGTCGTCGTGCTGGTGCTCCTGCTGATCATCACCGACACGAGCTACGCCACCTATTTCGACGGCGCGCAGTTCGTGCATTTTCTGCTCGGCCCGGCCACGGTCGCGCTCGCGGTGCCGCTCTATCGCAGCTTCGCGCTGGTGCGACGCTCCTGGGTGAGCCTGAGCGTGGCCCTGTTCACCGGTGCGGTGTTCGCCGCGCTGAGCACGATTGCTCTGGCAACGTTGAGCGGTGCGGAGGAACGCACGATCCTGTCCCTGGCACCGCGTTCGGTGACCAGCGGCATCGCCATGGGCATCAGCGAGCGTCTCGGCGGTCTGCCCTCCCTGACCGCGGTGTGCGTCATCCTGAGCGGCATTGTCGGTGCCATGCTCGGTCCGCCGCTGATGAACCTCGTGCGCATCCGCGACTGGCAGGCGCGCGGGTTCGCCATGGGCCTGGCCTCCCACGGCATCGGCACGGCACGCGCCATGCAGGTTAACCAGGTCGCCGGCGCCTTTGCCGGCTTGGCCATGGGCTTGAACGCGCTCGCCACGGCGCTGCTCCTGCCTGTGCTGCTCGGTCTTTGGCGCAGCGCGTCCTGAGCTCGACAGCACGTCACTTTTGCGCTATTTGGTGCACATTCCTTTCGCGTTTAAGTTGAACAGCAGGAGTGGCCCGATGTCTCGAACGCGCGCGTTGCCCGCACTTTTGCTGCTGCTCGGCGGCTGCGCCGGCTTGGATCTGGCTAGCCAACAGGAAGACACTGTGCCGGTCTTCGGTCTGCGTGAAGACGCCTTTATTGACCAGGCCAGCGAGGCCTATGACATCCTCGCCAGGCCGGGCCCGCAAGGCGAGGTGTCCAAGCCGGCCTTCATCGCCCGCGGCATGGAGATCCGGCCGAGCGCCTCCACGGCCGATCTGGCGGCGCGCTTCGATGGCCTGGACGGCAATGGCGACGGCTATCTGACCCGCGACGAATATCTGGCCGTGCAACGCCAGCTGTTCGTCCACGCGGATCACGACGGCAACGGCGTGCTGTCGCCGATGGAAGAAAAGGATCTGCACGACAGCCGCCGTGAGGCCTTCTCCGGCAACGCGGTATCGACGGCGCGCAGCGTTGCCGCGATGGACATGGTGTCGATCGAGCCCGCTGCGGGGCCGTCCCATGCCAATGCCCAGATCATCGCCAGAGGGCCGACGGCATCGACCGCCGGTATGTCCAAGCCGCCGATGGCGAAACTCGAAACGGCCACGCTCGGCCCGGTGAGCCAGCCAGCGCTGCCCAGCGAGTCCGACATGGCCAGCATCAACGAGCAGCCGCCGGCGAATGGCCCGTATCTGCAGATCGCTTCGATCGTCGACCGCTCCCTCGCCGACAGCGAATGGCAACGCCTGCAGGAACGCCACCCCAGCCAGCTCGCCGGGCATGACATGCGCGTGCGGGCGGCCGACACACCGGTGGGCACCGTCTATCGGCTGCAGATCGGCCCGCTCATGGACCTGGCCACTGCCGAGTCGCTGTGTCACCAACTGATCAGCCGCGGCCAGGGCTGTCTGCCGGTTGCGAGCAACTGATCAGCCTGACGCCGCTTCGCGCTCAAAGCGGCGTTCGCCGGCGACATAGGTGGCCACCGTGCAACGGTCATCGCCCAGCGTGGTGAGCAGAAAGACTTCGTCGGCAAGATCCGCGATCCGCTCGCGCCGGTGCGCCATGGCCGGCGTCGCCGCGCTGTCGATAACCACCAGATCGGCATAGCATCCTGGGTTCAGGCTGCCGATTTCGTTCTCGAGGCCAAGCGCTTTGGCATTGCCCAGCGTCATCATGCAGAGCGCCTCCAGCCCGGGCAGGTTCTGCCCCTGAAGCTGCAACACTTTGTAAGCCTCGGCGGCGGTGCGCAGCATGGAGTACGATGTGCCGCCGCCGATATCGGTCGCCAGCGAGACCCGGATCGGCCGCGCTTTGTGCTGCAGACGCGCCAGATCCATCAGGCCGGAGCCGATGAACAGGTTTGAAGTCGGGCAAAAGGCCGCCACGGAATCGCTCTCGTGCAGGCGATGGCACTCATCCTCGCCCAGATGGATGCAATGGCCGAAGATCGAGCGCGGACCGAGCAGGCCGTGCCGGTCGTAGACGTCCGTGTAGCTCTGCGCCTTGGGAAACAGCTTGCGCACCGCGGCGATTTCGTCGGTGTTCTCGGCCAGATGGGTCTGCAGATAGACGTCGCCGTGTTCGATGAGCAATTGGCCGGCGGCATCGAGCTGGGCCTCGCTCGAGGTCAGGGCAAAGCGCGGCGTGACCGCGTAGTTCAGGCGATCCTTGCCGTGCCAGCGCGCGATCAGCGCCTTGCTGTCGGTAAAGCCGCGTTCGGCGCTATCGAGCAGGCCGGACGGCGCACCGCGGTCCATCATCACCTTACCGGCGATCATCGCCATGCCGCGGGCTTGAGCGGCCTCGAACAAGGCATCGACCGAGCCCGGGTGGATCGTGCAGTAGACCGCCGCGGTGGTCGTGCCGTTGCGCAACAGCTCGTCGAGAAAAAAGTCGGCGATGCGCACGCAATGGGCCGGATCGGCAAAACGCTGCTCTTCGACAAAGGTGAAGCGCTCGAGCCACTCCAGTAGCTGCGCACCATAGGAGGCGATCACCTGGGTCTGGGGGTAGTGCAGATGCGTGTCGATGTAGCCGGGCAGGATGAGGTGATCGCCATAGTCATGCACCGGCACACCGGCGGGCGCCTGGGCCTCGATCGCCGTGCGCTCGCCGGCGCTGACGATGCGCCCGCCTTGGACAAGGATCGCGCCAGCTTCCACATAGCGGACATGGGCACCGGCATCGCCGTCGGTGGCAATGTCGGTGAAATCGAGGAGCCGGCCGGTGATCAGCAGGGCATCGGTGGCAGCTATGGCGCTCATGGTGCGGGCAAGCTAGCAGAGCGCCATGACAGCTCGCCAGCAAAGGCAGCCGCCCGATCGACGCACGCGCACGATCGGGCCGCCAGTGTGCTCAGTTATCGAGATTGCCTTTGACGCCCGGGACATACCAGTCCATGCCGAGCAACATTTCGTCGGATGCGACCTCGCCCTCGGCGATGCGCACCTCGCCGGCCTGATCGGCGATCGGCCCCGTGAACGAATGCAAACCGCCGGCGATGATCTTCTCCTTGACCTCTTCCGCCGCAGCCTTGACGTCCTCGGGCACGCCCGGGCCGTAATCGGCGATCTCGACCATGCCCGAGGCCAGACCGCCCCAGGTGTCCTCGCTCGTCCAGGTACCATCGAGCACGGCACCGGTGCGGCTGACATAGTAGCCATCCCAGTTGTCGACGATCGAGGTCAGCTGGGCCTGCGGCGCGAACGCCCGCATATCGGACGCCTGGCCAAAACCAGAAGCGCCGCGCTCTTCGGCGATCTGCAACGGCGCCGGGCTGTCGGTGTGCTGCACCATGATGTCGGCGCCCTGATCGAGCAAGACCTTGGCGGCATCGGCTTCCTTGCCCGGGTCGTACCAGCTGTTCACCCAGATGACGCGCACTTCGATGTCCGGGTTGATCTTCTGCGCCGCCAGGGTGAAGGCGTTGATGCCGCGCACGACCTCCGGGATCGGGAACGAGCCGACATAGCCGACGATGCCGGACTGGCTGACATGGCCGGCGATCGTGCCGATCACCGTGCGGCCTTCATAGAAACGGGCGGCATAGGTCGCGAGATTGTCGGCGCGTTGGTAGCCGGTGCAGTGCTCGAACTTGACCTGCGGGAACTGCCTGGCGACCTTCACGGTCGGGTTCATGAAGCCGAAGCTGGTGGTGAAGATCAGGCCATGGCCGGTGCTGGCGAGCTGGCGGATGACGCGCTCGGCGTCCGGGCCTTCGGAGACACTTTCGACAAAGGTCGTTTCGACCCGATCGCCATAGGCGGTCTCGATTGCCTGGCGGCCGAGGTCATGGCGATAGGTCCAGCCATGATCGCCGACCGGGCCGACATAGACGAAGCCGACTTTCAGCGGCTCTTCCTGGGCGCGCAGCGTGCGGGGCAGGGCGGCCGTGCCGAGCGCGGCACCACCGAGCGCCAGGGCATGACGACGACGTAGCAGCAAGGACATCAGGGACACTCCTTTATCGGTTGGCCCGAGCGCATCCGACGCATCAGGCTGTGACGTGAAACGGTTTGCCAAGATCGGCCGGCGCCCGCAGGCGCGTTCGAAAACGATCGCTGGAAATCAGGGTCAACACGACGATGGTGGCAAGATACGGTGTCATGGAGAGGATCTGCGCCGGCACATCGATCACGCCGCCGCCCTGGGCATGAAGTTGCAGGATGGTCACGCCGCCGAACAGATAGGCGCCGATAAGCAGGCGCCAGGGCCGCCAGGCGGCGAACACCACCAGGGCCAGGGCGATCCAGCCGCGCCCAGCGGTCATGTTCTCGATCCACATCGGCGTATAGCTGAGCGACAGGAAGGCACCGCCGAGACCGCTCATGGCGCCGCCGAACAGCACGGCCAGGTAGCGGATGCGCATGACCGGGTAGCCGAGACCATGGGCGCTGGCGGCACTCTCGCCAACGGCGCGCAGGATCATGCCGCCGCGTGTGCGCCACAGGAACCAGCTCACCAGCGCGGTCATGATCAGGCCGCCATAGACGAGGGCGTCATGGCTGAACAGCAGCGGACCGAGCACCGGCAGATCGCTCAAGCCCGGCACGTTCAGCTTGGGCAGACGCTCGACCGGCGTGCCGACATAGGCGCTGCCGATCAGCGAGCTCAAGCCGACGCCGAACAGCGTCAGCGCCAGGCCGCTGGCGACCTGATTGGCCAGCAAACTCAGGGTCAACAGGCCGAAAACGCCGGCCAGCAGGGCGCCACACAGGCCGGCACTGGCAATGCCGAGCAGGCTGCTGCCGGTGCTGACGGTTACGGCAAAACCGGCAACCGCCCCGGTCAGCATCATGCCTTCGACGCCGAGGTTGAGCACACCGGCACGCTCGGTGACCAGCTCGCCAAGCGCGGCGAACAGCAAAGGCGTCGCCGCAGCGATGACCGTGACCAGCAGCGGCACCAGACTGTCCACGCGGCTCAGGCTCCTTTCGCTGCGGTCATCGCGCCACGCCAGCGCAGGCGATAGCGCACGAGCACATCGCTCGCGAGCAGAAAGAACAGCAACATGGCCTGGAAGACACCGGCCACGGCCTGGGGCAGGCCGACGGCGATCTGGGCGTTCTCGCCGCCCAGATAGGACAGGGCCAACAAGAGCCCGGCGGCGATGATGCCGAGCGGATGCAGGCGGCCGACAAAGGCGACGATGATCGCGGTAAAGCCGTAGCCCGGCGAGATCACCGGCACGAGCTGGCCGACCGGCCCGGCGATCTCGAACAGTCCGGCCAGGCCGGCGAGCCCGCCCGAGGTCAACAGGCAGAACCAGACGATGCGCCGTTCGGAAAAGCCGGCAAAGCGTGCCGCCTGGGGTGCCTGGCCGAGCACGCGGATCTGAAAGCCGATCAGCCCGCGCGCCAGCACCAGCCAAGCGAGCAGGGCGACCAGCAACGCGACCAGGACACCGACATGCAGGCGTGTGCCGGCAAGCAGGATCGGTAGGGTCATGCTGTCGGAAAACAGACGCGATTCCGGGAAGTTGAAGCCATCCGGATCGCGCAGCGGGCCGTAAACGAGATAGCTGAGCAGCAGGCTCGCGACATAGGTCAGCATCAAGCTGACGAGGATTTCGTTGACGCCAAAGCGTGTGCGCAAGAACGCCGGAATCGCCGCCCAGGCCATGCCACCGACAATCCCGGCCAGCGCCATGAGCGGCAGCACGTGAACGCCGGCGGCCGGCCACAACGCGAGCCCCAGGGCGCCGCCGCAAATGGCGCCGACAATGAGCTGGCCCTCGGCACCGATGTTCCAGACACCGGCGCGAAAGCCGAAAGCCAGTCCTGTGGCGCACAAGATCAGCGGCGACGCCTTGATCGCCAGCTCGGCCAGACCGTAGGTCGTGGTGATCGGTGAGACGAACAGTTGATAGAGCACCTCTAAGGGATCAAAGCCCAAGGCAGCAAATAGCAGGAAACCGGATGCCATGGTCGCCAGCACAGCCAGCGGTGGCGTCGCCCAGAGCTTCGGCCGGGACGTTTCGGCGCGCGGCTCCAGTCTAAGCATGGACCGCCCAGCCCCGTTGCTCTGGCTCGACGCCATGCACACCGCCCATCAGCAGACCCAGGCGTTCGGCATCCGCCTCGCCGATATCCATGGCCTCGGACAGACGGCCGCCATTGATCACTGCCAGCCGATCGGCGAGCAGGAACAACTCGTCCAGATCCTGGGAGATCACCACGATCGCGGCACCGCGATCGGCCATGGCCAAAAGCGCTTCGTGAATGCGTTGCGCGGCGCCGGCATCGACGCCCCAGGTCGGCTGCTCGGCGATGAGCACGCCCGGTTCGAGCAGAAGCTCGCGGCCGACAACGAATTTTTGCAGATTGCCGCCGGACAGCGACTTGGCGGCGTGCTCGACCCCGGCGGTCCGCACATCGAACGCCTCGACCACGCGATGGGCGAACGCGCGCGCGCCGGCAAAGGACATCAGGCCGTGCCTGACCAGGCCAAGCGGCCCGTAGCCGGACAGGGCGGCATTCTCGATCAGGCTCATGTCACCGACGGCGGCATGGCCGTTGCGCTCCTCCGGGACGGCCGCCAGCCCGCGCAGGCGGCGCTGTTGCGGCATGAGCGAGCCGATGGCCCTGCCGTCCATGGCGATCGTCTCATGTCCGGTCAGGCGCTCGCCGGACAGCGCTGCAAACAGCTCGCTCTGGCCGTTGCCGGCGACCCCGGCGATGCCGAAGACCTCGCCGGCGCGCACCTCGAAGGAAATGCCGCGCAGGGCGGTCGCCAGCGGATTGGCAGCAGCCAGGCCCAAGTCTCTGACGGCGAACACGACGTCACCTTTCGCCGCGTGCCGCTGGCCACCGGGCGACTTCAGCTCGCTGCCGATCATCTTGGCCGCCATGCTGCGTGGTGTTTCCAGCTTGGGATCGCACGTGGCAATCACGGCACCCTGGCGCAGGATGGTTGCCCGATCGCACAAGGCGACGATCTCGTACAGCTTGTGACTGATGTAGAGGATCGAGACGCCTTCGGCGGCCAACGTGCGCAAGGTCGCGAACAGCAGCTCGACCTCCTGCGGCGTCAGCACCGAAGTCGGCTCATCCATGATCAGCAAGCGCGGGTCCTGCAGCAGGCAGCGGACGATCTCGACGCGCTGACGCTCGCCGACAGACAGATCAGCGATGCGCGCAAACGGATCCAGCGGCAGGCCGTAGGCGCGCGAGATCTCCTTGATCCGGCCGGTGAGGCCGCGCCGCTTGGCCGGCTCGTCCAGGCCCAGCGCGATGTTCTCCTGCACGCTCATGGCTTCGAACAGGGAGAAGTGCTGAAAAACCATGCCGATGCCCAAAGCGCGGGCGCTTTTCGGACTGTCGATGGTGACATGCTGGTCCTGCCAGACGATGTCGCCGGCATCCGGCTGCAGGAGACCGTAGATGATCTTGACCAGCGTGCTCTTGCCGGCGCCGTTTTCGCCCAAGAGCGCGTGGATTTCGCCGGCCTTGACCTCGAGATCGACGCAGCGATTGGCATGCACACCGCCGGGATAGCGTTTGTCGATGCCGTTCAGTATCAGCCGTCGGTGCCCAGCCAGTTCGAGCGCCATGATCCCATCCGAGCGTTGCGCGCTACGCTGTTTGCCGATGATTTCAGCAGATAGTGTGCCAGGACACAGGTGCTTTTTTCGCCGCGTTAACGGAGTGTGAAGGAATTGGCCGTACAGTGACGCCGTTCGCTCGAACGCATAGAGGCGATGGCATTGGTCGCGGCGGTTAGACTAGCTTACAAAATGGCAAGTGTCGGGTGGTTCAGCCTGATGTTTGGGGCTGCCCAGGCGGGTGTGCTGGATCCGGTACCGGAATTCGTCTGCGAGGGCATCGATCCGCCCTGGCGGGCCAATGTCCTCGGCCACGATGCCTGGCTGGAGTTCCAGGGACTGATCGACGGTGCGCACTACAAGGGCATTTTGAACGGCAGCGCCGATGGCAGCATGCATGTTTGGCGTGGTCGCGGCGAGTTTACACGAAACGATGCCGTCCTGCTCGTGCAGGAAAACCGCTGCCAATTGCCTGGACGACCGTCCCCTGATGCCTATTCGGCCTGGCTGTCGCTGCCGGGCGGTCAGCTTGACCAGGGCTGTTGCCGGCGCATGATCCCGGATCCGCCCCTGGCTGAACGGCAGACCGGCGAAAGTGGCCAGCCGCCGGTGGCAACGCCGCTCTTCCGCGGCCAGCGGCCGATGTGGGAATTCGCCGACAAATCGGCGGACGACTGGTCGCGCCAGCTGCCGGCGCTGATGCCCGCCGTGGAGTCCTGTTTGGCGGTCTTAATCCTGAGACCGATCGATGTCGTCCACGCCAGCGAGGACGAGGTCGGCAACAGCCTGATCCGATTGCGTCGGCGCAACGGCCATCGCTTCGACTGCCGTGTCAGCGCCAAGAAGAGCAAGGTCGAACTGATCACGCCGGTGCCGGCAGACACGTTCCTGGATGGCGAGAACTGGCCTGTCTTCACGCGTGACCCGGACCAGCCGCCTGACGGCAAATGCTGGCGCCGCGAGGTCATCGATCTCGATGCCGGTGGCGCCGTGCTCGGCTTCCTGTCGTACCCGATCTGCTGAGGCGGCCTTTGCCGTCCGATCTGCCGACGCAGGTGCTGCTAGCTCGCCTGTCTGGCGAAACGTTGGCGCCATTGCCGGCTGCGCCGGATCAGCGCGCGTATCGGGGTGAACGTGCGCGGATGGCGCTTTTGCCAGCGGATGAATTGGCGGCGGGCGCGCGCGGAGTTGCTCAAGACGATGAGAAAGCCAGCAAAGGCCGTCGGCGTGCCCATGGGCCCCGGCAGCGGTATGATCAGGATACCGAAAACGACCACGCTCCAACCGAACGCCGTGGCCAGCCGGCGATGGATCATGCCTGCGGCCTCCTTGCGCGCACGCCGTCGAGGCCGGCACACGCGCGCGCGGCGTCAGGCTCAGTACCCATGCGCCAGCGCCGTGATGTAGCCTGCGTAAAGCAGCAGGCAGAGGGCGCCTTCCCATCGGCTGATCCGTGCTTGGGTGAAGCCCATGAGAATGATCATGGCGATCACCGCAAGCATGACCCAAAGATCGAAATCGAGAATACTTGCCGGGATCGCCAGAGGTTTGACCAAGGCGGTAATGCCCAGGATCGACAGAAGGTTGAAAATGGTCGAACCGATGACATTGCCAAAGGCAACGTCGCCCTGCTTCTTGCGTACGGCCGCCAGCGAGGCCGCCAGCTCGGGCAATGACGTGCCGATGGCGACGACGGTGAGGCCGATCAGGGCTTCGTCGACACCCGCCAGCTCGGCCAGATCGATCGCGCCGGTCACCAGCAGGCGAGCGCCGACCAGAATGCCGACCAGTCCGGCCAGAGCGATGAGGAGCGCGCGGCCCATGTGCACCGTCTGTGTCGTCGCCTCGCGTACCTCGTCCGGCGGTTCCTGCTCGGTGCGCCAGGCCACGACAAGGTAGGCCGCCAGCGCAAGAAGCAGGATCGTTCCGTCTACGCGACTGAGATTGCCGGTCATGGCCAGAACCACGAACAGCACCGCGGCCACGGCCATGGCGATGGCATCGCGGGTAAACGCGCCACGCGCGCACGGGATGGCGCGCAAGCTTGCCGCCAGACCGAGGATGAGCAGAACATTGGCGATGTTGCTGCCGACGACATTGCCAACGGCGATGCCCGGCGCGTTCAGCAGCGCGGCCTGCACGCTGGTCAGGAGTTCAGGCGCGGACGTGCCGAAACCGACCAGCGTCAACCCGATCAGCAAGGGCGAAACGCCAAGGGCGAGGGCCGTGCGCACCGAACCGCGCACCAGCAAGTCACCACCGATCAGCAGGAGCAGCAGACCCGCAACCAGCATTGCAGCAAGCGCCATGGCGCTGCACCTCACCCCTTGAGATCTGGCAGGCATTCGTGCGACGCGATTTACGTAGCCCGGCGGTTACAAAGCAACGAGAATTCCTAGCGCGCCGGGCTTTGAAAACACTGTTGCGGCGTTAACCGCCCTTTAAGGCGCCTGTGGTAGCCTTGGCATATCAGTCGCGGAGAACCCCGACGACTCGACCATGGTGGCGTGTGGCCACGTCCAGGTCGTGTCCTTGGAGGTTGTTCGATGACATTGTCGATGCGCGCACGGCCGGCCGGCGTCCGTGGCCGATCGCGCGGGCCTGCGGTGCGCTGCCTGCCCGACGCGATGCTGATCTTGCTGAGCGCTCTCGGTGCGGCCGTGCTGGCGGCCCTGTGTGGGTACAACGCGCATGCGCTCCTGGGATCGTCGCTCGGCGATAGCGCGCCCGATCAGGTTGCGCGGACGGCGCTGATCGGCCTGAGCGGTGTGTTTTTTGTGCTGCTCGGTCGCCATGCCTGGGATCACATGCGCGCTCCGGCGGCAAATGCGGCACCATGGCGAGCCGTCGGCCTGATGCTGTGCCTGCCAATGCCGCTCGCACTTACCCTTATACACTGGCATCTCCGGGAGGCCGGTTCAGTGTTTGTCATGCCGGGCGACCTCTATGCCGGCTTCTCTCATGCAATCAGCGAGCACAGTGCTGCGCTGCTTGGCGGCATCCTCGTGTTGGCGCTGTTGCTGACCCATGCCTCGCGCGCACCGCGACAGCCGGTTGCCGCGGCAGGGCTGCGCGGCCGGCCACGCTAGTCTGATGGGCGTGCGCGCAGTCTGCCGTGCCAATCATCCAGCCCGAGCCAGGCTTCAGCATGCAGGACCTGCACGCCGGCGTCAGATCGCAGGATCGCGTCGCCAGTGTCGGTCAGTCCGGCAAAGGTGCCGGCTGCGCTCCGCTGACCAGCGCGCCAGTGAACCGTCTGGCGATAATCGCGGGCGCGCGCCAGCCATTGCTGGCGCAGTGGCGCAAAGCCCTGATGTTCCCAGCTATCGCTCCAGTTCAGCAGGACCCGCGCGAACGCGCCGATGACCGCAGCAGCGCTCACCTCCGTACAGCCCTCATCAGCCAGGGACGTCATGCCATCGCGCGCGTGCCTGTCATCAGCAAGAGCTCCCCGCTGAAGGAGAATGGCCAGAGCCGCCCGCCGCTCTTGTCCCGCAGGCGTGATGGCCAAGCGGACGCCGCCCAACATGGCATCGTTGAGATAGATGCGATCCGGCCAAACCGTGTGCACAGCGCGACCCGGCGGCACGAGAACCGCGAGCGCATCGGCCAGCCCCACAAGACCCACCGCGACGAGAGCAGCGGGAACGTCGCGGGGCGGTTCCGGCGTCAGGGTGACGGCCGCACTGATGCGCTCATCACAGCGTTCCCAGAAAAGCTCGGCTGGCTCACCATGGGATACGACGTGCTCTATGGCCAGTGCCAGGGCGTCCTGGGTGGGCGCCAGCTCGTGGGCGCGGAACACCGGCGGCAGATCGAGAGGGCGTTCGTGCATGGGTCCGGATGCCACACTCCAGCCGGTCAGGACGTGAAGCCGTATCCTGTGTTCCTACGGCCACAGGCGAGGAAGCGCAATGTGCTCAAGGCTGGCTTCAGCAGCGATCGCGGGATACGCTGCAGCGCAAACCTCGATACAGCCCCACATGAACCCGCCCCCGATTTCGCCCACCGCGCTGATCTGTGCACTCGCTGCAGGCCTCGTCGGCTGTGTCGCCGCACCGGAGCCTCCGGCGGCTGGCGGGCCACCGCCGGCCCTGGCCAGTGCCGATCTGGATGGCAATGGCGTCATCAGCCATGCCGAGTGGCAAAGCGCCGGCGCCGAGATCTTCGCCGCGATCGACGACAACCGCGACGATGTCGCGCGCTGGCGCGAGGTTCTGAACGGCATTCATGTCATCGATCGTGATCAGAGCGGCAGCATCACCTCCGACGAAAGCCTGCTCGTGGTTGAAAGCGGCGACGCCAATGGCGACGGCCTGGTCGACGCCGAAGAACTCGCCGGCATGGCCGGACCGCCACTGGCCTACGACACCAATGGTGATGGCGCGGTCTCGCTCGAGGAATTCGAGCGCGCGCGGCGCAGCATGTTCGAGGCCATGGATGCCAACGGCGATGGACACATCACGGTGCAGGAGATCGGCGAGGACCACCGCTTCAGCCTGCCGGTATTCTGATCCTCAGCCCTCGTCCGCCGCCTGCAGGCTGGCGTAGCGCGGCACCTGAAAACGGATCGGCACCGAGGCGCGCAGGGCATAGGCCGGCGCGTCGTTGCTGAGACCGATATCCAGTGCCAGATCAAGCAGGGCCCCGCGGCCGAGAATGGTCGCGCCGCCTAGCGTCAAGGTCGCTTGTGAGGCATCCGAACCGGCGATCGATTGCCCGTTCACTTCGGTTTCCTGGTCGAACTGCTGGGTGAAGGCGACGCGCAGCGAGGTCTGCGGTGTGGCAGCGAGCACAGTGGCGAGCGAAAAGAACAGGCTGTCGCCGGGCTGGATGTCATCGGACTCGAACGCGGTTTCGTAGCCGAGAGCGCCAACGAAGGCGAGCGGGTCCTGGCGCTTCACCGCCGACAGGCTGACACCGACTTCATCGAAGCCCGAGCCCAGGGCAACGTCGTTGTCGAAGCGTTCGCCGCTGGCGGTATCCCAGTAGACCCGGCCGACCAGATCCGGCCGCCAGACACCTTCGCGCAGGAAGGTCTTGGCCAGGCCAAGACGAATGTCGCCCAAGCCCTGGCCCTGGGCATCGCTGACGCGCAACGCCTCTTGGTTCATGCGCGTTTCGGACTCTTCGCTCACGGCCGTGAAGGGCAGGCGTATTTCGAACTGGCTGTCGAACGGCAAGCCGACCCGCGCAGCCAAAGCCGCACCGAATTCATCGCGCGTGAACTGCTCCTCGCCGGCAGCGATCAGGCCGCCGCCGCCGGAGATCAGGATCGGGATATCGTTCTCGCGCCGCGTGTAGCTCAGCGATGGCTCGATCTCAATGAAGCCTGTCGGCAAAAGCAGCACGCCGGCACGACTGAGCGTGCGTTCCAGGGCCCGCTCGAGTTCTTCCGGCAGAGCCGCGCGCGCCGCCGGCCGCTCGGCATCACTGGCCTGCGCCGCGGTATCCGCGCCGGCACTCGGTTCAATCGAGGCCATCGCCTGCGGCACAGGCTGAGCCTGCAGCGGCAAATCCGCAATCTCTTCGATACCGACAGCATCGCGCTCAAGCCGCTCGACGCGCCGCAACAGGCTGGCGATCATCTGATCGCGCCGGTACAGCTCGGCACGCAGATCGGCCGCGTCCATGGCCACCGGCGGCGGTGTCGCGCGCGCGGCCGCGTGGGCCGCCTCGGCGTCCGGTGCCAGATCGATGACGACCCGATGGTCATTGAGTTGGAAACTGCGCAGCACCGCCGGTGCACCAACGCTCAGACGGATTGCGCTCGCACCGCTATCCAGCGCGCCGTCCATGCCGTCGGCATCGCGGACGATCGCACGCGCCGGATCGGTCTCGAACCGGGCAGGGCGATCGAAGCGCACCAGCAAGGCGCCGTCCTGCACGGCCACCTGGTGAGCCACCGCGCTGGGCCAGTCGAAGACGATCCGACGATAGTCCTCATGCTGACCGGCGCGCACCGTGACCACCGGCGGCAGGCTCGCCTGCACAACTGCAACGGGCACCATGCCGAGCGTGGCGAGGCCGGCAGCGATCAAGGCAAGGCGGCTCGGTTGTCTAACGCAGGAAAACAAACTCATCAGCCTTCGGTTGCATTCGACTCAAGGGGGCCAAGCCGTCGCGCCGTTCGACCGTGAAGCCGACCCGCCCCATGCCTTCATACGCCATCCAGGCGTGTTCGAAGGCCGCGACGGTCATGGTGACATTGCCAAACGAGGGATCGGCCACGAGGATACGATCGCCCATGCGCCCGCGCACGACGACGAAGTGTTTGTAGCCATTCAGGGTGATCGGCACGATCAGGGGCGCGCGCTGCAGGGCGCTGTCCAGATCCATTTCGCCATAGCCTGTGCCGACATAGCCACGGGCATCGGCAAACCGTTTCAGATCCGCCAGCGAAAAACCCTGGCGAAGGCGCACGATATCCGGGTTCTCCAGATAGATGTCGCGATCGATAAGGGCGAGGGCGATCTCCCGCTCAGTCACCGGATCGCCGTGGTGATAGTTCAATAGGCTGGCCAGGGCCGCCGCGCCGCAGCTCAGATCGTAGTTCTGCATGGTGACTTGTGCGGTACGCAGCTCGAACAACGAGGTCACGCCGCTGCGGGCATGCGGTGACGCGGGCGCAGCCACCACCAAGCTCAGCCATCAAAGCAACAGAATGGGCACGCGCGACCGCGGCCGGTAAACCCCCGTCGCGCGTTTGACCCAAACAGGCATCTGCCGCGATTACTCAGTACGCAAAGTAGGACGGCGACGACGACGACGACGAGGTCGAATAGGCCGAGGCCACACCCGGCGCCGTGAACGTGCCGCTGAAGGTGTCAGCCGCAGCGCCATCGCCATAGGCATCGGCAACCGCCTCGGCATTGGCGATATAGCCATAGATGTCGGCGAAGCCGTACGAGAAGTAGGCGTTGTCGTAGGTCTTCCAGCTGCCGAGCTTCTTGTCGATATGCGCCTTGTAGGCGAAATTCGGCGCATGATAGCCACCGTTACCGTAACCGGCGGTGACGGTGTCCAACGCCTCGGTACCCAACTTGACAGGCTCGGCCTGGGCCGCGCCGATAACCAGAACAAGAGCAGCGGCAGAAGTCGTCAGCAAAAGCGTCTTCATATGCTTTCCCCCTCTCGCAGTGAGGTCGTTACACCAGCCACGTCCGACTGGACGTGGTATCCGGCAGGCGCACAGCCTGCGCGGAACTCTGCGCCCGCGGCCCGTAGGCCAGGGCGACGAATGGCTTTGGGTCTACGGCCTGCCATGGCCGGCTCCGCCGAATGAACGGCCGAACTTGGGCGTGAAACTCGTGAAGCCCTGCGCAAAGCTGTTGGTGATCGCGATGGCGCCGCCGCCGCCATTCGCGCCGGCCGACGCCTGACTGTTCGCGATCGTGGTCGCCTGGGTGCAGAACGGACAGATCGTGACGGCAATCGCGATCGCATTGGAAACAGCGATCGATTGCGTGCGCTGACTGACCGCGTGCTGATTGAACAGCGGTGACGATGCCCAGTTGCCCCAGCCGGCCGTGACCGCGTCGAGCTGGCTATCTTTCAAGAGAACCGGCTCGCACCACGCCGACACGCCGGGCACACCGACGGTCAAGGCCAGGGCGAAGCCTAGTGTTTTCAACATGTTCCAATCCCCCTCCCGAGATCGCACATGCACAAACCCACCGAAACCCTTCCCTCAAGGCCAAAAATCGCCGGGATCGGCGTGCATTCCTAGTCATCTCAGGCCAAACGCGCGTTCTCAACTTTAAAGCGATCAATTAAAAGCTCTAGAACTCACTACCTAAGCGTGCATGTTCCTCAAATGCGTGTCAATTGTAATTCGCGCCTCTAGGAGAACTGTCCCAGAAAATCGTGAGCGCCTGCCACAGCTTGGCGGCGTGCCTTGGCCTTCGGTCGATCGGTCCTTGGTCGGGATTAAGCCTCTGAATTGACGCACAAGCAGATGCCGGCACGCGGCGACACAGCCTGCCGTCCATGGCGATCTGCGATTTGGTCACAGATCGCTGAGGTCGAGCGCGCGGGTAGGCGCAGGAACGCGGTCCGCCAGATGGCGGCTCACGGCCAACGCGAAACCTTGTGGCGTTGGTGGTGGATGCGCTGCGCACCAGACGGCCGCCCGCGACGCAAGGCATGCCCGCTGGTGTGAGGATGGTCGAGATGCTTGGTGGCCAAGCATTCGTACGTGCGCATCAGCGCGTCACGCACCATGTTCGTCGAAAGCGACGCTTAAGCTGTAACGTTTCCCGTAGCGATTGAAGCGGTGATTCCACGCGATGCGCCTTGGCATCGGCAGCGTGAGGGTAATTACCCTCACTTGGATAAGGTTGTGATAAGCATGATTATGACAAATTATCTCAAGCCCTTGGCGCCGAAATGCGCCTGTCACGCCTTTGCCATGCATCTGCGCCAAGCTCCCCGCCACATTCTGAGCATGAGGCACTCATGGCCGGCCCGGACAAAGCCGAAGGTGATGTCAACAGCTCACCGAGGCGCTCGAACTGGCGTGCAGGACTGAGCCAGGCGACGCGAGAAGCGCTCGACGCCGATGCCGCCGCGTTCTTTCACCAGGCGTTGTCAACACCGTGCCTTGATGTCGTCGAGGCCGCCGACGGTGCCTGGCTGATCACGCGCGATGGTCGTCGCCTGCTGGATTTTCACGGCAATGCCGTGCACCAGGTCGGCTACGGCCACCCGCACGTCGTCCAGGCGATTCACAAGCAACTGGCCGAGCTGCCATTCTGCCCGCGTCGCTTCACCCATGACGGCGCGATCCGCCTGGCCAGTCGCCTGATCGATTATGCGCCAGCGCGGCTCGGCAAGGTTTTGTTCGCGCCAAGCGGTGCGGCCGCGATCGGCATGGCACTCAAGCTCGCGCGCTACGCCACCGGCCGGCACAAGACACTGTCCATGTGGGATGCCTTTCACGGTGCCAATCTCGATGCCATTTCCGTCGGCGGCGAAGCGATCTTCCGGCAAAATGTCGGCCCGCTGCTTCCCGGCGCCGAGCACGTGCCGCCGCCTGTCTTGGCCAAGCGCTTTTTTGGCGGCGATGACCGATCGTTGGCACGACTGGCTGACTACATCGATTATGTCCTCGAGGTGCAAGGCGATGTCGCCGCGCTGGTCGCCGAGCCGATGCGCTGGACCACCGTTGAACCGCCCGTGCCGTCTTTCTGGGCAGCCGTACGGCAGAGCTGCGATCGCCAGGGCACGCTCTTGATCTTCGACGAGATCCCGGCCTGCATGGCGCGCTCGGGGACGGTGTTTTTGAGCGAACAGGCTGGCTGTGCCCCGGATATCTTGTGTATTGGCAAGGGTTTGGGCGGCGGTGTTGTGCCCATGGCGGCGATGCTCGGCCGGGCCGATCTCGATGTCGCCGGCGACTATGCCCTGGGCCACTACACCCACGAGAAGAGCACGCTCGGCTGCGCCGCCGCCAATGCCGTGCTCGATGTCATCGAAGACGAAGGCTTATGCGAGCGCTCGCGCGAACTTGGCGCCCATATGGCCAAGCGATTGAATGCGTTGCAGGCACGCACGCAACTAAATTGTGAGGTTCGCGGGCTGGGCCTTTACTACGGCCTTGAGCTGCGCCGCGAGGACGGCACGCCCGCCAATGACGAGGCCGATGCCCTGCTCTATGCTTGCCTGGAACGCGGGCTGAGCTTCAAAGTCGGTGGCGGCAACGTCATCAGCTTGTGTCCGCCGCTCACCATCGCCGAGCGCGAGCTCGACCAGGCGCTGGATATCCTCGAAGCCGCGCTGGTCAGCGTCGTCAGCTAAGGCGGCGTAGCACGGCTGCGGTGTCCTCGATCAGCCAGGCCATGAGTTCTGTCGCCGGCAGATCACGGTTCATGGCCGCCGCCTGGCCGTAGAGCATGAATTGCAGCTCGGGCTTGCCGGTTTTTCTCAACGGATCGCTGAAACTGTACATCGCCGGGTAGTCCGGCAACGCTGCACGTTCGCGGTTCATCGCCTCGATGTAGTCGGTGTTGTGCGCACGCGCCGCGCGACCGGAAAAGGCGCGGGTCAGGCGCGTGCTGTCGTCGCTCGCGGTGCGCAGGGCTGCTCGATGGTTGTCGTTGATCTTGGACTCCGGTGCGCTCAAAAACGCCGTGCCGATCTGGACGCCGCTGGCGCCGAGCGCGAACGCCGCCGCAATGCCGCGGCCATCGGCGATGCCACCGGCCGCAATCACCGGCACCGACACGGCGTCGACGATCTGCGGCACCAGTGCCAGCGTACCGACGCCGGCATCCTCGAAGCTGACATCGAAACTGCCGCGATGGCCGCCGGCTTCCCAGCCCTGGGCGATGATCGCATCCATGCCGGCCGCTTCCAGCGCGCGCGCTTCAGCCACGGTCGTCGCCGAGCTCAACACGATGCAACCGGCATCATGCAGCGCTTTGGTGACATGCAGTTCCGGCGCGCCGAAATGAAAGCTGACCACGGCCGGCCTGAGTTCCAAGAGGAGATCGAGTGTCGTTGCCGAAAAGCTCGGATAGGCGGCAACGCTGGTCGTCGGCGCCTGACCGAGCCCGTTTGCGTCATAGAAAGGCTGGACGCGCGCGGCCGTTGCCGCGTCGATCTCAGGCTTGGTCTCAGGTTCAGGATGGACAAAAAAGTTCAGGTTGTACGGGCGGTTGGTCATGGATCTTAAGTCATCGACCTCCGCGCGGATGGCCTCGGCGTTGATCGAACCGCACCCCAGCCCGCCAAGGCCACCGGCAGCGCTCACTGCGGCGGCCATGGCTGGCGTGGCGGCACCCACCATCGGTGCCTGCAAGATGGGATGTTCAATCTGGAGCAGATCGATCAGATCGCGTTTCGGCCACATTGGCTGTCCTCCCCGCTTTTGTGTCATTAAGCGCCACGTAGCGCGCTCTTGCCAAGGGGCGACATCGCTGCTCGATTCACCGCCAATAGGGGCGCAACGACGCCGATCATTCCATTCGGGAGGTCAAGAACCATGACAACACCACTCACGCATATGATCGCCGGCGCCGCCTATGCCGGCACGTCCGGTCGTTTCGCCGACGTCTTCAATCCAGCAACGGGCGACGTGGAAAAGCAGGTGCCACTCGCCGGCGCTGATGAGCTCAATGCCGCAATCGAGGCAGCAAAGGCGGCACAACCGGGCTGGGCGGCGCAGAACCCGCAATAGCGCGCACGCGTGTTGATGCGTTTTGTCGATCTGTTGAACCAGCACATGCAGGAACTGGCCGAACTGCTCTCGCGCGAGCACGGCAAGACGGTCGCCGACAGCAAGGGCGACGTGCAGCGCGGCCTCGAGGTCTGCGAGTTCGTCATCGGCGCACCGCATCTGCTCAAAAGCGAGTTCACCGAGAATGCCGGCCCGGGCATCGACATGTATTCAATGCGCCAGCCGGTCGGCATCGGTGCCGGCATCACGCCGTTCAATTTCCCGGCGATGATCCCGCTTTGGATGGCGGCACCGGCCATCGCCTGCGGCAATGCCTTCATCCTCAAGCCATCGGAACGCGATCCGTCGGTGCCCAATCGTCTGGCCGAGCTGTTCAGGGACGCCGGCCTGCCCGATGGCATTTTCAACGTCGTTCACGGCGACAAGGCGATCGTCGATGCCATTCTTGATCATGACGAGATCGCTGCCGTCAGCTTCGTCGGCTCGACACCGATCGCTCGCTATGTCTACGGTCGCGCCTGCGCTGCCGGCAAACGCGCGCAATGCTTTGGCGGCGCCAAGAACCACATGATCGTCATGCCGGATGCCGATATGAACCAGGCGGTCGATGCCCTGATCGGTGCCGGCTACGGCTCGGCCGGCGAACGCTGCATGGCGATCTCTGTGGCCGTGCCTGTGGGCGAGGAAACCGGCGACAAGCTGGTCGCAGCGCTCAAGCCGCGCGTCGAGGCGCTCAATGTCGGTCCTTACACTGACGAGAACGCCGATTTCGGGCCGCTGGTCACTCCACAGGCAAAAGAGCGCGTGCTCGGCCTAATCGACAAGGGCGTTGCGCAGGGCGCTGAGCTTGTGGTCGACGGTCGTGGCGCCACCCGCCAGGGCTACGAGAGCGGCTTTTTCGTTGGTGGTTGCCTGTTCGACCGGGTCACACCCGACATGGACATCTACAAGGAAGAGATCTTCGGCCCAGTGCTCTCGGTCGTGCGCGCACGCGACTATGACGAAGCGCTGAAGCTGCCGAACGACAATCCGTACGGCAATGGCGTGGCGATCTTCACCCGCGACGGCGATGCGGCGCGCGAATTCGCGTCACGGGTCAATGTCGGCATGGTCGGCATCAACGTGCCGATCCCGGTGCCGCTCGCCTATCACAGCTTCGGCGGCTGGAAGTCGTCCAGCTTCGGCGATCTCAACCAGCACGGCACGGACAGCATCCGTTTCTGGACCAAGGTCAAGACGGTGACCTCGCGCTGGCCCTCGGGCGTCAAGGAGGGCGCGCAGTTCTCGATCCCGGTCATGAACTGACCGGCCGCGGCGGGCATT
This sequence comes from Geminicoccaceae bacterium, assembly GCA_050331015.1. Classification (GTDB taxonomy): domain Bacteria; phylum Pseudomonadota; class Alphaproteobacteria; order Geminicoccales; family Geminicoccaceae; genus JBHJHH01. Next base: position 3,691 of record JBHJHH010000036.1, on the reverse strand, counting down.
CCCCACAAAGATTGCCGGGAATTCATGTCTGACGCAGGCAGCGGCCATGTGCGTCTGCGACAAGGGTCATGTTCGTTGATGCCGCACACGGATACCGATGAAGGAGACGACCATGACCCGCCTGCTCGCCATGCTTGCGCTTAGCCTGCTCGCCCTGCCCTTGATCGCCGCGGATGCCGATGCGCAAGCGCGCCGGGGTGATGGCTCGCGTGGCGATGGCCCCGCCAGCCGCATGTTCGCGTTGCTGGATAGCAATGATGACGGCGTCATCACCCAGGCCGAAGTCAACGCCCGCCGCACCGAGCGCTTCAACCAGATGGATCTCAACGGTGACGGCATGATCTCGCGCGATGAGTTCAGCCACAAGCCGAACGAAGCGTTCAGCAAGGCCGATGCCGACGGTGACGGCGAGGTCACCCGTGACGAGGCGGCCGCCTTTCGCGCCGAGATGCGCGCGCAGTTCAAGGGCAACCGCTCGTAAACATCCGCAATGTTCGGGCGCGATCGGCAAGCTGGCTGATCGCGCCTGCGCTTCCCGCGCCGCCCGTGCTATATCTCGGGCAAAGCGTGGGGAGTTGCTCATGAACATCGAAACCGGCCGGACAAAGACCAAGACCGCCGCCTTCACCTGGGACGACCCGTTCAAGCTCGACGAGCAGCTCAGCGAGGACGAGCGCCTGATCCGTGACACGGCCCAAGCGTTTGCCCAGGAGCAGCTGCAGCCGCGCGTCATCGCCGCCTATCGCGAGGAAACCACCGACCCGGCGATCTTCCAGGCAATGGGCGCGCTCGGCCTGCTCGGGGCCACCATCCCGGAAACCTATGGCGGCGCCGGCGCCAACTATGTCGCCTACGGCCTGATCGCCCGCGAGATCGAGCGCGTCGACAGCGGCTACCGCTCGATGATGTCGGTGCAATCCTCGCTCGTCATGCACCCGATCCACGCTTATGGCAGCGAAGAGCAACGCCAGCGCTACCTGCCCGGCCTGGCCAAGGGCGAGTTGATCGGCTGCTTCGGCCTGACCGAGCCCGACGCCGGCTCCGATCCGGCCGGCATGACCACGCGCGCGCTCAAGACCGCCAGCGGCTACCGGCTGAGCGGCACGAAAACCTGGATTTCCAACAGCCCGATCGCGGATGTCTTCATCATCTGGGCCAAATCCGAGGCCCATGACGGCAAGATCCGCGGCTTCGTGCTCAACAAGGGCACACCCGGCCTCACCGCGCCCAAAATCGACGGCAAACTGTCTTTACGCGCCTCGATCACCGGCCAGATCGTCATGGACGACGTCGAGGTCGGCGAGGACGCCCTGCTGCCGCACACCGAAGGCCTGAAAGGCCCGTTCGGCTGCCTCAACCGGGCGCGCTACGGCATCGCCTGGGGCACCATGGGTGCGGCCGAGTTCTGCTGGCACGCCGCGCGCCAATACGGCCTGGATCGCCAGCAATTCGGCCGCCCGCTCGCCCAGACCCAGCTCTTCCAAAAGAAACTCGCCGACATGCAGACCGACATCGGCTTAGGCCTGCAAGGCGCGCTACGCCTCGGCCGGCTGTTCGATGACGGCGACGCCGCGCCCGAGCTGGTCTCGCTCATGAAGCGCAACAATTGCGGCAAGGCCCTCGACATCGCCCGCACCGCCCGCGACATGCACGGCGGCAACGGCATCGCCGAGGACTACCAAATCATGCGCCACATGCTGAACCTGGAAACCGTCAACACCTATGAGGGCACGCACGACATCCACGCCCTGATCCTCGGCCGCGCCCAGACCGGTCTCCAGGCGTTCTTCTAGTTGTCCGGCGCCATGGCTGCGCGCTCTTCAGCAGCCTTCTGACGGGTCATTTCCAGCCTGCCCAAATCGGCGGGCGCAAGTCGCCCCTCGGCATGAAGCCGCTCGGCAACTTCTAGCGCCTTGCCCCACCAGCCGCCGGTTGGATCGACCTCGGCCAGCTTGGCATAGCTGACGATCACATCGCGCTGGGCTTCGGCACTGCTCGGATTGGCCGCGGCCAGGCGCTCACGGATGGCGAGGCTGGCTTCAAAGCGCGCCTTGGCGCCGTCCAGATCGCCTTGCTCAACCAGCACGTCGCCGAGCCTTTCCAGACTGACCGACACATCCCGCTGGGCTTGCGCGCTGCTCGGATTAGCCGCGGCCAGGCGCTCACGGATGGCGAGGCTGGCTTCGAATCGCGCCCTGGCCCCATCCAGCTCGCCTTGCTGCACCAGCACGCCACCGAGCTTGTTCAGACTGACCGACACATCCCGCTGCGCTTGCGCGCTGCTCGGATCGGCCGCGGCCAGGCGCTCAGCGATGGCGAGGTCCTCTTCGAAGCGCGCCTTAGCGCCGTTCAGATCGCCTTGCTCAACCAGCACCTCGCCGAGCTTTTCCAGACTGACCGACACATCCCGCTGGGCTTCAGCGCTGCTCGGATTGGCCGCGGCCAGGCGCTCAGCCAAGTCGAGGCTGGCTTCCAAGCGCGCTTTGCCGCCGTCTATATCGCCTTGCGTAACCATCACGTTCTCGAGCTTTTTCAGAGAGACCGACACATCCCGCTGGGCTTCAGCACTGCTCGGATTGGCCGCGGCCAGACGCTTAAGCGCTTCGAGGCCCGTTTCGAACCGCGGCTTTGCTTCGTTGAGTTCGCCTCTCAGAGCTAGCATGTCGGCGACCGTGTGCGCCGCGATCGAGACTTCACGATCTTCAGCCGCGGCACGTTCCGCTGCTTTCGCAGCTTCGAGCGCCGCGGCGACGTCCCCTGCGTCTCTCATGGCATTGGCAAGATGGATGCAGGTCCAGAAATCGTCCGGGCGCAGGCGATGGGCTTGGCTGTAAGCCTCGACTGCGCGGGCGGTATCGACACCGAACGCCAGATCGCCCAACCGCCGCCACTTCTCGAACGCCTCGGCCTCGGCGGCCTGGGCCTCGCGTTCCAGAACCGCGAAGCCTTCGGCGCGATCGCCGCCGACGAAGTCGCGCACAGCTTCCTGCGCCGCCGGCGAGGTGTCGGCCACGATGTCGCCAACCGCCCGCCGCTTGGCCGCGGCTTCCTCAGCCCCCAGCGCCCGCTCCGGCGACACCGCGGCGAGCACGGCATCGAGCTTCGCTTGCAGTTCCTCGTTCTGCTCAGCCAGAGCCGCAAGCTTCTGCGTTTGCACGTCCTGCTTGGCTTCCGTCGCCGTTGGCGGCGGGCTGAGCGGCTGGCCGGACACCAGCTTGTAGGCGTCGCTGTAGCCCGACTTGGCGTCTTGAACGCCCCCGATGATTCTCTTTAGAAACCAGCCGATGACCAAGAAGAGCGCTACCGGTGCCGCTGCGAACAGCGCCCAGTCGGGCCACGTCAAAAGGGTCTGATCGATCCAGTCTGGCGACCATTCGATCAGCTTGGCCCGCGTCCAGTCCAAAGTCGGCTTGAAGTCCAAAGCCGCGCAGCCCGTGTCGTCCCTACCCGTGGCGCAGTGTGGCGTGGGACAAGCGCTGTGACAACGCGGGCGTGGGCGAGGCCAAAGCGCCTACGCCTTTGGGGTTAGCCAGGCGGTGTGGCGAAGGCGGCGACATCGCCCTGGCGGGGCAGATCGGCGCCGCGGCGGGCTACCGTCCGCGCGCTCGCTTCGGTGGCAATCGAGTGCAGCCAGTGCCAGGCCGAGTCGACCAGGCCGTGCAGCGCGTCGGCCGTGCTTACGCCAATGGCC
>JBHJHH010000035.1:0-6148 GCA_050331015.1 Geminicoccaceae bacterium | reverse complement strand
CACCGCGGCCCTGGCGGCCCTCGAAATTGCGGTTGCTGGTCGAGGCACAGCGCTCGCCGGGTTCCAGACGGTCATCGTTCATCGCCAGACACATCGAGCAGCCAGGCTCGCGCCACTCGAAGCCGGCGTTCAAGAAGATCTGATCAAGACCCTCTTCCTCGGCCTGATGTTTGACCAGACCGGAGCCGGGCACGACCATGGCCTGGACAGTGCCGGCAACCTTGCGGCCCTCGACCACAGCCGCCGCGGCGCGCAGATCCTCAATACGGCCGTTCGTGCACGAGCCCAAAAAGACGCGATCGACGGCGATCTCGTTCAAGGGCGTGCCGGGCTGCAGCGCCATGTAATCGAGCGCGCGCTCATAGGCCTTGCGTTTGTTGGCATCGGCTAGTGCCGCTGGATCGGGCACACGGCCATTGATATTGGTGACCATTTCCGGGCTGGTGCCCCAGGTGACCTGCGGCTCGATCGCTTCGGCCTCGAGCTCGACCTCGGCGTCATAGGTGGCACCGGCATCGGAGGGCAGGGTGCGCCAATAGGCGACCGCCGCTTCCCAGGTAGCGCCTTTCGGCGACATTGGCCGGCCCTGGAGATAGGCGAGGGTCTTCTCATCCGGCGCGATCAAGCCGGCACGCGCGCCCGCCTCGATCGACATGTTGCAAATCGTCATGCGGCCTTCGACCGAGAGATCGCGCACCACCGAGCCGGCATATTCGATGACATGGCCGGTGCCGCCGGCGGTGCCGATCTTGCCGATGATCGCCAAAATGACGTCCTTGGCGGTGACGCCGAAGCCGAGCTCGCCCTCGACGCTGATGCGCATGGTCTTGGGCCGGCGCTGGATCAGGGTCTGGGTGGCCAGGACGTGCTCGACCTCGCTGGTGCCGATGCCAAACGCCAGCGCGCCGAACGCGCCATGGGTCGAGGTGTGGCTGTCGCCGCAGACGATGGTCGCGCCGGGCAGGGTAAAGCCCTGTTCCGGACCGATGATGTGCACGATGCCCTGGCGGATATCGGTGGCATCGAACAGCTCGATGCCGAATTCGGCGCAGTTCTGGCGCAAGGCCTCGACCTGGATACGGCTGTCCTCGTTCTGGATGCCGCCTTCGCGCGAGGTGGTCGGCACGTTGTGATCCGGTACCGCCAGGGTCTGGCCGGGCTTGTGCACCTGGCGGCCGGCCTGGCGCAGGCCCTCGAAGGCCTGCGGGCTGGTCACCTCGTGCACCAGATGGCGGTCGATATAGAGCAGGCAGGTGCCGTCATCCTGCTGGTCGACCAGGTGGCTTTCCCAGATCTTGTCGAACAACGTCTTAGCCGCAGCCATAGGCGCCTCCATCCCCTTAGCCGGCGTGGTGCTTGCGTCTTTTACGCCTTGGCCGCCTTGCCGTCCTTGCCCCGATTGTCGCTGCGCTCGGCGATGCGCGCCGCCTTACCGGTACGGCCGCGCAGATAGTACAGCTTGGCGCGGCGCACGCGGCCCCGGCGGACCACCTCGATGCTGGAAATGATCGGGCTGTACAGCGGGAAGACGCGCTCGACGCCCTCGCCATAGGACAGCTTGCGCACGGTGAACGAGCTGTGGATGCCGCGGTTCTTGCGCGCGATGCACACGCCCTCGAAGGCCTGCACGCGCTCGCGATTGCCTTCAACCACCTTGACATTGACGCGCACGGTGTCGCCGGGCTGGAAGGCGGGCACGCCGCGCGCCTGCAGAAGCTGCTCGATCTGCTCCTGCTCGATCTTTTCAATCACGTTCATGACCGACCTCTTTCGTCCTCATCTGCGCGGCTCGCACCGGCGCGCCGCTCCTGTCGCCTGGCCTGCACGCGCGCCCACAGATCGGGCCGGCGCGTCCGGGTCAGGGCTTCCGCCTTGTCACGACGCCACGTGGCAATCCGCTCATGATGGCCACTCAACAGCACATCCGGCACCGTACGGCCCTGCCAGTCGGCCGGACGGGTATAGAGCGGGTATTCCAGCAGATCGTCGTTGAAACTCTCTTCCGCCAACGAGGCCGGGGCACCCATGACCCCCGGCAGGAGCCGCACGCAGGCATCGAGCAGGGCGATCGCCGCCGGTTCACCCCCGGACAGAACGAAATCGCCAAGCGAGACCTCGCTGAGCTCCCAGGCCTCGATCAGCCGCTGATCGACACCCTCGAAACGGCCGCACACCATAACCACACCGGGGCCGCGCGCAAGCTCCATAGCGCGCGCCTGGCAAAAGCGCGTACCGCGCGGGCTGAGCATCAGCCTGGCGCGGCCGTCATCGGGCGCCGGCAGGGCGCTGTGCAAGGCGGCATCGAGCACATCCGGGCGCATGACCATGCCGGCACCGCCGCCGAACGGCGTGTCATCGACGCTGCGATGCTTGTTGGTGGCGAAATCGCGCGGATTGACCGTTTCCAGCGACCAGACACCCTCATGAAGCGCCTTGCCGGCCAGCGAGTGGCCCAAAGGTCCCGGGAACATGTCCGGAAAGATCGTGACGACCGTTGCCGACCAGGGTGCGGCGGCATTCATGGGCCAACCTCGTCCGTCGCGCCGTCCTCGTCATGTTCCGGCCGGGCGATCAGCTCGGCCGGCGGCTCGACGGTGACCACACCGTTGGCCAGATCGATCGCCGGCACGGCCGCCTTGGTGAACGGCACGTGCAGGAACTTGCCGCCGGGCGTGACGATCTCGAGCAGATCGCCGGCGCCGAAATCGAACACCGCGCGCACCACGCCCAAAGGCGTGCCGTGCCCATCGCGCGCGTCCAGGCCGATCAGATCGTCGTGATAGAACTCGTCCTCGTCGGCCGCCGGCAAGGCATCGCGCGGCACATACAGCGCGGTGCTGCGCAAGCGTTCGGCGGCGCTGCGATCGCGCACGCCGTCAGCACGGGCGATCACGCCGCCCGGCACCACGCGCAACACCTCGAGCGTGAACAGCCGCGCGCCGTGCCGGTCGTAAACCGGGCCGTAGGCGGCGACGTCTTCCGGCCGCTCGGTGAAGCATTTCAGCTTGAGCTCGCCGCGCACGCCATGGGCGGTCGCCACGGCACCGAGGCAGACCCAGGCACTGGCCCCTGCGCGCTCAGCCGGCATGGCATGTGCACCCAACAGGCCCGCCGGAGGCCTCAGGCCCCGGCAGCTTCCTCAGCCGGGGCGGCAGCGGCCTCGGCGGCAGCCAGGGCTTCGGCCTTCTCGGCATCTTCCTTGGCCTTCTGGGCGGCGATGGCAGCGGCCTTCTTGCCGGTGCCGCGCTGCACCTTGGCGGCCGCGCCCGGCAGGATGCCGGCGGCATCGAGGAAGCGGGTGACGCGATCGGTCGGCCGGGCGCCACGGCTGAGCCATTCCTTGATGCGCTCTTCTTTCAGCACGACGCGCTCGGGATGATCGCTCGGCAACAGCGGGTTGTAGGTGCCGAGCTTTTCCAGAAAACGGCCGTCGCGCGGCGAGCGCACATCGGCGGCGACGATACGGTAGAACGGGGTTTTCTTGGCACCGCCACGGGCGAGCCGGATCTTCACTGCCATGATGTCTCCTTAGATCACTGGCGTCTGTCGATGCCCCGCCACTAGCGGGGCGGCATCATGCCGGGCGGCAGCTGGGCCATCATTTTCTTCGGGCCCATCTTGCGCATCCGTTTCATCATGTCCTGCATCTGCAAGAACTGCTTGAGCAGCTTGTTGACGTCTTGCACCGATGTGCCGGAGCCGCGCGCAATACGCCGTTTGCGCGATGCATTCAAGAGCTTCGTGTTGGCGCGCTCTTTTTGCGTCATGGAATTGATGATCGCTTCCTGGCGCTTGAGCATGCCTTCATCGACATTGGCCTGATCGAGCTGCTTTTTCATCTTGCCGATGCCGGGCAGCATCGACAGGACACCGCCCATGCCGCCCATGCGCGTCATCTGGCGCAGCTGGCTGCGGTAATCGTCCAGATCGAAGCTGCCCTTCTTCATCTTCCGGGCGAGCTTCTCGGCCTCCTGCGCGTCGACCGATTCCTGCACCTTCTCGACCAGCGAGACGACGTCGCCCATGCCCAAAATGCGCGAGGCCATGCGATCGGGATGGAAGGCTTCGAGCGCATCCATCTTTTCGCCCATGCCGACCAGCTTGATCGGCTGGCCGGTGATCGCGCGCATCGACAACGCCGCACCGCCGCGGGCATCGCCGTCCATGCGCGTCAGCGCGATGCCGGTGATGCCGATCTTGGCGGAGAACTCGCGTGCGACATTGACCGCGTCCTGACCGGTCAGGGCATCGCACACCAAAATCGTCTCGTGCGGGCGGGCGGCATCGCGCACGGCGACCGCCTCGTCCATGAGCTCATCGTCGATGTGCAAGCGGCCGGCGGTATCGAGCACGACGACATCGAAGCCTTCGTTCCTGGCCGTGCTCAGCGCGCGCTTGGCGATGGTCAGGGCATCCTGGCCCTTGACGATCGGCAGGGCACTGACGCCGGTCTGCTCGGCCAAAGTGGCGAGCTGTTCTTGCGCCGCCGGTCGCCTGGTATCCAGCGAGGCGAGCAGGACCTTCTTGCGCTCCTTGCTCTTGAGGCGAAGGGCCAGCTTGCCCGAGGTCGTGGTCTTGCCGGAGCCCTGCAGGCCGACCATCATGATCACCGCCGGCGGGCCGGCATCGATCGCCAACGGTGCGTTCTCGCCGCCGAGCAGCTCGACCAGACGGTCATTGACGATCTTGATGACCTGCTGGCCCGGCGTGATGCTTTTCAGCACCTCCTGGCCGATGGCGCGCTCCTTGACCTCTTTCACGAAGTCCTTGACCACCGGCAAGGCGACGTCGGCCTCGAGCAGGGCGATGCGCACCTCGCGCAAAGCGGCGCTGACGTCCTCCTCTTTCAGGATGCCGCGTCGCTTGAGGCGCTCAAACACCTCATTCAGCCGGCCGGACAGGCTCTCGAACATGGCTCGACGATACTTGATGAGCGCCGGCGCCGCCATCGGCAGCGAAGGGCGCTTTTCGGGTTCGGGTCCAACAGGGAACAAAGGCCAGCTCTGGCCGCTTGTCCCGTAGCGCCGCCGGGCCACATCGGGCGCGCCGCGGATGTGGATAAGGCTTGACGCACGGGCGCCGGAACGTAGGTCTGCGCGGTGCTTTTCGTCAAGCCGCAAACACGTTGCGCACGTGGTCGGGGCCAAGGCCTCCGGGGGGAGCCGTGCGTGCCAGACGGAAAGGGAACCGGGGGGCCGCGATGCGTGCTTGGCACCTGACGCAACAGTTCAACTTTGACGGGCATGCCATCGCCTACGATGCGATCGGCGACGGGCCGCCGCTCGTGCTCGTGCATGGCACGCCGTTCTCGGCCCAAGTCTGGCGCCGCGTCGCGCCGGCTCTGGCGCCGATCCGCCGGGTCTATGGCGTCGATCTCTTGGGCTACGGCCAATCGGCCAAGCCGGACGGCGATGTCTCGCTCGCTGTGCAAAACCGCATGCTGGCGGCGCTGTTCGCTCATCTCGGCCTCGTTAAGCCGGATGTCATCGCCCATGATTTCGGCGGTGCCACGGTCTTGCGCGCGCACGTCTTGAACGCGCTGGACTACCGCAAGCTGATCCTGGTCGATCCGGTGGCGATCCGACCTTGGGGCTCGCCCTTTGTCCAGCATGTCCGCCAGCACGAAGCCGCCTTTGCCGGCGTGCCGGACTACATGCAACGCGCCCTGTTGAAAGCGTATATCCAAACGGCCGTATGCCATCCCTTGAGCGAGGCGGCGCTCGAGCCCTATCTGGCGCCTTGGCTCGGCCCGGTCGGTCAACCGGCATTCTATCGCCAGATCGCCCAGATGGATCTGCGCTACACCGATGAAGTGCAAGACAGCTACGGTGCGCTGCGCTGTCCGGTGACGCTGCTTTGGGGCGTCGACGATGCCTGGATCCCGATCGCGCGCGGGCGCGAACTAGCAGCCATGTTGCCGGAATGCGCGCTCACCGAAATTCCCGATTGCGGCCATCTGGTGCCAGAAGATGCCCCCGAAGCGATCGTCGCCACGGCCTATCGGTTTTTGCCATGAGCTTCGTGCCCTTCCGCAAAATGCATGGCCTGGGCAATGACTTCGTCATCGTCGATCGCCGTGCTGGCCTGCGCGCGCCGAGCGAGGCGGCCGTGCGCCTGATCGCGGATCGGCATCGCGGCGTGGGCTGCG
>JBHJHH010000034.1:0-33017 GCA_050331015.1 Geminicoccaceae bacterium | reverse complement strand
GCCCCAGCCGAAATTGGGCGGATTGACGACCATCGAGGTGCCGTAAATACCGTCGCCGCTGAGTTCTTCGGTGAAGAACTGCACGGCATCGAGGAAATGCGGCCAGGTCTTGGGCTCTTCAAGCTCGCGCTGGAAGCGCTGTGAGAATTTTGCCTGCAGCTCCGGGTTATTGAAGTATTGCTTGCGATAATGCAGGATATGGATATCGCCATCGAGCATGACGCCGTAACGCTGGCCATTCCACTTGGTGTAGAACTCGCAATAGGCCGGAATAAAAAAAAAGAGATAGTCATTGGCATCGTCATACTGGGCGAAATAGTCATCCAGCGGCTCAAGCATGCCGGTCTCGGCAAAGGAACCGAAGAACAGGCTTGGGAACTGGACGAAATCAAAGCGCGGCCGGTTGGATAACAGCTGCGGCAGCACTTTCGCGACCGTATCACCACCGGAATAGAGCTCGCGTGAGGCGATGCCGACGCCGGCGGCTTCCTTGAAGTGCGGCGACAGCCAAAGCGGCGCGTGCAGCCAGTTACCATCCTGGAAATAGGTCAGGTCACTGTTGAACATCTTGCCGCCAGGTGCCTTGAACGGCTCAAGCGCCAGCTCGGCCCGCGCGCGCTTGCTTAAGAGCGGGAAACCGCCGCCGGCCATGAGTGCGGCGCTCGTGGCCGATCCCTTGAGCATGCGCCTGCGGGTCAGTCCGCTGAAAATCCCCATAGCTGCTCTCCCTGTCGTCATCGGCCATTTCGGTCTCAGCCGAGAAAGGCCTCGGTTGCCGGGTGGAAGACCATGACGTCTTTGGCCCGGTAATGCAGTTGCACCGGCGCGCCGTCGCCGTCTTCGACGTAAGGCGGCACGATCGCGCGCAGCTCGGCCTCACCGGCGCGCACCGTCAAAATCGATTGCTCACCGAGATACTCGTTGAAAACCACGGTCGCCGTGAAGGCGCCGAGCTCCGGGCGATCTTCATAGAACAGGTTCTGCGGTCGGATGCCGACGGTCACGTGATCGAGGCCCTGCGCGGCAATTGCTTGCGCGCGCGGTTCGTCCGGGAAGAGCCGAAGCTCGCTGCCGGTGACACGCAAGGCCATGCCATCGCTGCGATAGTCGACCTCGGCATCGAGGAAATTGGTCGGCGGCTCACCGATGAAGTCGGCCACGAATCGATTGACCGGACGATCGTAGAGTAAATCGCGATTGCCGAATTGCTGCAGCCTGGCATTGGACATGACCGCCACCCGGTCGGCCAGCGCGAGCGCCTCCATCTGGTCGTGCGTCACATAGATCATCGTGCGGCCGAGCTCTTGGTGGATGCGCTTGAGCTCGAAGAGCATCTGCAGCTTGAGATGCGCATCCAGATGGCTGAGCACTTCATCGAGGATGAACACCGCCGGATCGCGGATCAGCGCGCGGCCGAGCGAAACGCGTTGTTGCTGACCCCCGGAAAGCTCGCCCGGACGGCGCTCGAGCAGGTTGTCGATGCGCAGCAACCTGGCGATGCGCTTGACCTGTTTTTCGCGCTCGGCCGCACTGACGCCTTTGACTTCCAAAGGGAAACTGAGGTTCTGCGCGATGGTGAAGGTCGGATAAAGCGCATAGCTTTCGAAGGCCATGGCGACATTGCGCTCTTCCGGTGTTTTGTCGTTCACCGCATCGCCGTCGAAGGCAATGGTGCCGCCGCTGATGTCTTCCAGACCGACGATCATGCGCAAGGTCGAGGTCTTGCCGCAGCCGGACGGTCCGAGCAGGGCGACGAACTCACCGTCGGCAATGTCGAGCGACAGATCCTGGACGGCATGCACGGCGCGCCCACCGTGACCGTAGATCTTGTTGACCTTGTCGAGGCTCACCCGCGCCATGGATCGGCCTCACAACGCCAGATTGCGGCCATCAGCGGCCGCGAAATAGTGGAAGCGAGCCGGATCCAGGTGCAGGGTCACCGCTTGGCCGTGCGCGAAATGGGCTTCCGGCGGCGTCATCGCGGTCAGGCTCAGGCCCTCATGGCTGCCGAGCAGAATGCCATGGGCGCCCAACGCCTCGTAGACATCGACCAAAGCCGACAATGCGGCGCCGTCCGAACTCGCGTCCGCCGTGGTCACCTTGATGTGCTGTGGCCGGATGCCGAGTGTCACGTCGCGCGTATCGCCGTCCTCGAGACCGGCGCGGTGCACCTCAGCGACCGGCAGGAAGGTGTTCGGCAGAGCCTTGAGCCTGGCCTGCAGGCGGCCATGGCGATGCTCGAGATGGACCGGCACGGTGTTGATGGTCGGTTGGCCCAGATGCTCGGCGACAAACAGGTTTCTCGGCCGCAGGAAGACATCGCGCGGCCCGCCGATCTGTTCCAGGCCGCCGTGGCCCATGACGCCGATGCGATCGCCGAGCGACAGGGCTTCGGCATAGTCATGGGTGACATAGACGGTCGCGACCTTGCGCAGTTCTTCCAGGCTGTGGAACTGCCGGCGCAATTCGTGGCGGATCTTGGCGTCGAGATGGCTGATCGGCTCATCGAGCAGGAACACCTTCGGCCTGGCGACCAACGTGCGCGCCAGGGCAGTGCGCTGTTTTTGGCCGCCTGAGATTTCATGCGGCTTGCGCGCCAGCAGGTGATCGATGCGCAGGAGCTTCGTCGTCGCGCGGACCTGGGCGTCGATAGCACGCCTGGCCATGCCGCGCGCGCGCAGCGGGCTGGCTACGTTCTCGGCCACGCTCAGGTGCGGGTAGAGCGCGTAGCTCTCGAAGGTCATGGCGGCGCCGCGCTGATAGGGCGGCCTGTTGGTGACATCGTCGTCGCCGAACAGGATGCGGCCGCCATCGAGACGTTCCAGACCGGCGATGCAGCGCAAAAGCGTTGTCTTGCCGATGCCTGAGGGGCCGACTATGACGAAGAATTCGCCCTCGTCGACGGTCAACGACAGGCGGTCGAGCACCGGATGGGCGTAGCCCTTGCAGATCTGATCGAGGACGAGCCGTGCCATCGGCTTAGCCCTTGACCACGCCGAGCGACAGGCCACGCACCATGTAGCGCCGCAGACTGATAAAGATAAGAACCGGCGGCAGCATGGCGACCAGCGAGAAGGCCATGACGAAGTTCCACAAGGTCTGGCTGCCGGCGGCAAAGGTCGGAATGTGTACCGGGAAAGTCTTGACCGAACTTCCGGTCAACAGATTGGCGAAAAGATACTCGTTCCAGGCGAAGATCCAGCAAAGCATGGCAACTGAGACCATGCCTGGAAAGACCAGTGGCAGGGTCACCTTGAAGAACGCCCGCAGCGGCGTGTAGCCGTCAAGATAGGCCGCTTCTTCCAGCTCGCGTGGCGTGTCGCGGAAAAAGACCATCATCAGCCAGGTCGCCAACGGCATGTTGAAGACAAGGTAGAGGACAATGAGCGAAATGTAACTGTCTGTCCCCCAAGGCGTGGCATCGAACAGAAAGAACATTGGGATTAGAATGGCGACCGGCGGAAACATCCTGTTCGAGAGGATGAAGAAGGCCAGATTTTCGCCGACAACGCCGGTCAAGTAACGTGCCAGAGCATAGCCGGCCAGCGTGCCGAGAAAGAGTGACAGCAAGGTATTCAGCGAGGCAACGATGATGCTGTCGATCAGGGACTTCAGGCTCCCTGGATCAGCGAAGATGCCGCGAAAATTCTCGAAGCGAAAGGTCTCGGGCCAAAACGTCGGCACCATCCGGTTGATCTCCTCAACCGGCTTGAGCGCCGTTATGATCATGAAATAAAGCGGAAACAGTGTGAACAGCAGCCAGACCGCGAAGGCGGCGAGAATGACAAAGCGGATCACGCGTGCGCCGGTATCGCCCATCATCCGCCCCTAGCTGGTCACGCCCTGATGGCGCATGACGCGCTTCAGGTATTGCAAAAACAATGTGATCAACATCGCGGCGAAGATGAAGATCAATATTGCATAGGCCGCCGCCTCGCCGATCTGAAATTCGCGAATACCTTTCTGAAATGCGATATAGACCGGCAATTCGCTAGATTGCGCCGGCCCGCCTGACGTCATGACATAGACTTTGTCGACAAACTTGTAAGCATCCATGAAGCGCAAAATAAAGGCGATCGCGATGATCTCGCGCAGCATGGGCAAGGTTAGGCGCGTGAGCACCTGCCAGCCCGACGCACCGTCGACGCGTGCCGCTTCGTAAATCGCCGGTGGCAGCGAGACCCGACCGGAATAGACGATCAGCAATGGAAGGGCCGTCCATTGCCATGTATCGGCAATCACCAGCGAGACGAGCGACAGGTCGACCGAAAACCAGTCGATACGTACATCCGGCGCCATGAGGCCGAGATTGATCAGCAGGTGATTGAACGCGCCGTTATTCGCCTGGAGCAAAAATTTCCACAAAGTGCCGGCAATCGAGGGTGGCATCATCATGGGCAAGACAAGAAGAATCAGCACGACCGTCTGCAACCAGCGGGGACGGATCAGCTCATAGATGATCAAGGCCAGCGCCGCACCAAGTATCACCTGAAGTGTGGCGCCGAAAGTCAAGTAAAAAGCCAGATTGCCAACGCTGTCCTGAAAACGCTCGCTCGCCAAGACATACGCGAAGTTGCTGAAACCAACATTCTGCCAGTTGCCGCTGAACAGGCTCATCATGTTGGTATTCTGGAACGCGTGGTAGAACATCCACACCGTGGGGTAGATGACAATCGCCAGGATCACCGCGATCGGGATGCCGACCAACAGCAACGGCACCCAGGCGCCGACCAGGCGCGTGTTGGTGCGCTTGCGCGTCTGAAACCAGTCCGGCATCGGCCGCGCCGCCGTGCCCCAGACGCGCTCGGCCTCGTGCTCGGTAGCCTCGGCCTCGCTTTCGTCGTCGACCAGCGTCGCCGTACTCACGCGTTTTTAGGATGGCAGCGACGCATCACGCGTTCCCGCACTTCCCCAGCCTCCCTGCACCTGTTGCGGCGAGATCGTACGCCTCGCTCACTTGCTTCGCTCGGCAGCACTGCCGTTAGGGCTTGACTTACAATTGCACGCCCTTGGTCAGCGCACCATCAATAACCAGGTTCGTGCCGCTTGTGAAACTCGAAACCGGTGCTGCCAAAAAGACAATACCCGCAGCGATTTCTTCAGCCGTGGCCATGCGGCCGGTCGGATTCAGTGACAAAGCTTTTTGGAAGAGTTCCTGGTTATTGTTTTCGATCCACTCCCATATGCCATCCTTGAAATAGACGTTCCCCGGCGACACAGAGTTCACCCGGATGTGCTGCGGTGCCAGCTTGTGCGCCAGGCCGTGGGCATAGTGGATCAGCGCCGCCTTGAAGCCACCATAGGCCGGCCCGGTGAAGTCGATCTCGCGCCCCGACACAGACGAAACAATCGTGATCGATGGGTGTGCGCTTTTCTCAAGGTATGGCAGGGCCGCATTGACGGTGCGCACGGTATGCAGCATGTCGCAGTCAAATGCCTTGATCCAGGCTTCTTCGCTGTCATCAACCGCGAGTGCAGACACATTGGCAATGACAATATCGATGCCGCCGAGTGCTTGGGCGCTACTGGAGATCCAGGCTTCTAGTGCAGCTTTGTCGGTGACATCGACCGCCTCGCCATAGGCATTGACGCCCTTCGCCTTGCACGCTTCGATGGTCGACGTCACCAGTGTCGCATCACGGGCGCACAGGCTGACATGACAACCTTCGTCAGCGAGCAAGTCGACGCAACGCCGGCCGATGCCTTTACTGCCACCGGTGACGAGCGCTCGAAGTCCAGCCAGGCCGAGATCCATGTTTCGGGCCTCCCGTTGTTTAGCTCTTGGTCAAATAGCTCTTCGAGATCGAGGCACCGAGCGTGTATTTCGGATCGACCATATTGCCCAGACGCACGCGTCCGGCCTGGGTGAGCAGGAAATACGCTTCCAGTTCTTCGAAGCCGTAGTCGCTGGCAAGCCATCGGGTGAGTTCGCGATAGGCGATGCGTGCGGCGTCCTCCATCGGCCGGGCGCTGCCGATGGTCATGATCACTGTCTCATTCTCCAGCCTGGGCCAGGCGATCGGCCAGTCTTTGATCAGATCGACCTGCACGGTCGTGGTCGACGGGATCTCCACTGCGACGCCGCACAACTCGCCGTCTCCTTGCGTGCCGTGGCAGTCGCCCAAATATAGATAGGCATCATCGTGTAATACTGGAAAGTAGACGATGGCACCGGGACAGACGTCCGGCAGATCCATATTGCCGCCCCAATAATCCGGCTGCAGGGACGTCACCGCCTCGATTTCCGGGCTGACGCCAAGCGTGCCGATGAATGGCTCGTAGGGCAGGGTGATGTGCTCGTTGAAGCGGATGCCCTGCTCGGTGACCTCCATCTTCTTCACACGCTCAGGCAAGGGCGGGTTCAACAGCGCGGTCTTGTCGGTAGCGACCAGGCCGCCGAATTCGGTGATCAGCGCCGTGGTGCCGACCGGCTGCGGCCCGCGCGGCTTGATGGCATGGATGTAGACCGCCAGCGCATCGCCCTTCTTGGCGCCTTCGACCGCGATCGGCCCGCATTGCGGGTTGAGAAACGGGAAGTTGAGCTTTTCCGACGGGACGTCGCTTTCGCTGGTGATGCTGCCCTCGAAGGCATCCTGCGTTTCGGCGACAACGACATCGCCGGGGTTGATCCGCAAGACCGGCTCGGCATACGGGCCGTAGACGTAGTTGTAGCGGCCCTGCCGTTCGACGCTCAGGTCGTGCGTGCTGCCGGCCTGGCCCTGCGCAACGCCCTTCGTCGCCATGTATGACGTGTCGATCCAGCTCATAGCTCGTGGTCCCTCCGATGCTTGCCGGCTACCTCAGGCAAGGGCGATGCCAGAAAAAGGCTCCGGATGCCGGCCCGGCCTGACCAGCATCGCGGAGCGCCACGCCGCCTGACGAAAACCAGGCCGGACGCGCTTCAGGAGAACTGCGCTTTGATCAGCTCATTGACCTCGGCTGCCCGCTCCATGTGCGGCATGTGGCCGGTATGCTCGAAATGCACCACCTTGATGCCGTGAGGTAACCCCTGGACATGGCCAGCGGCCAGGATGCGGTCGTCCTGACCCCAGATGACCTGAACCGGGCAGTTCAAAGCGCTCAGGCGTTGGTGCGCTTCGCTGACATTCGGCTCGTTGAACAGGAAGCCATCGCGCAGCCGTTCCAGCGCCATGACCGCGCCGTCGATGCGTTTGAACTTGATCACCTCCTCGACCATCTCGTCGGTAATCGCGTTCGGGTCGTGCACCAGGTGTTGCAGCACCGGCTTCAGCTTCTTGGCTCGGTTCTGGCTGATGAAGCCGTTGATGAACTCCTTGTTGACATCCGGACCGAGGCCAGCGGGCGCCAGGAGCGTCACCGAGGCGGCTTTGTCGGGTGCCTTGCTGGCGACCTCCAGGGCCACAGCACCGCCCATGGAATGGCCGACCAGATGGGCTTTCTCGATGCTGAGCGCGCCCATGAAGGCGAGTACCGCTTCACTCAGCACGGCAAGCTTGCCCTCGCCGACATGCTTGGTCGAGCCGCCGTGACCCGGCAGATCGATGGCATAGGTCGCACGATCTTCGGCCAGAGCCTCCTGGTTGAACATCCAGTTGTTCAGGTCACCGCCGAAACCGTGGACGAACAGCACCGGGACAGCGTCGCCCTCACCGACCTTGAGGTAGCGCACCCGGCCGGCCGGGGTGTCGACCGTTTCCGGCTCCGGGCCGCTGTCGCCAGCATCCTCGACGACGAAATTGGCCTGGAAGTCTTCGACGAAGGCATCGATCGCCGCGTCATCGACCGAGGAGTCGGCGACGACGGCGATCAAGGCACCCACGGGCAGCGTTTCGCCTGGTTGTGCGACCACACGACGGAGCGGCCCGGCCACCGGGCTCTCGAAGATATTGGCGATCTTCGAGGTCTCGATGTCACAGATTTCCTGCCCGGACTTGAGCTCCGTGCCGGCTTCGACATGCCAGGCGGCGACCATGCCTTCCTGCATGGCCAGCCCCCATTTCGGCATCACGATCGGCTGGATTTCTCCGCTCATGCTGCCTTCGCACCTGTCTGACCCATGGTCGACCGCGCGGCTGCGACGATCTTCTCGACGCTCGGGATGTAGAGATCCTCGAGCTCGGGTGCGAACGGCACCGGCGCATGGTAGCCGGTGACCTGCTTTGGCGCCGCCTTGAGCGCACCGAAGATGTTCTCGGTGACCAAGGCGGTGATGTCGGTCGCCATGTTGCAGCGCGGATGGGCCTCGTCGACCACGACCAGGCGACCGGTCTCCTCGACGGTTTCGAGGATCGTGTCGCGATCGAGCGGCGAGGTCGTGCGCGGATCGACCACCGTGCAGCTGATGCCGTCTTTCTCGAGTTGATCGGCGGCCTGGTTGGCCAGATTGACCATGCGACCGAAGGCGATGATGGTGACGTCGTCGCCCTCGCGGGTGACGTTGGCCTCGCCGAACGGGATGGTATACGGCTCGTCCAGCACCTCGGCCTCTTCGTCGTACATCGCCTTGTGCTCGAAGAAGATCACCGGGTCGTCGTCGCGGATCGACTGGATGAGCAGCCCCTTGGCCTCATAGGCGTTCGACGGCAGCACGACCTTGAGGCCCGGGATGTGGGTGAACAGTGGGTAGAGGCACTGGCTGTGCTGCGAGGCTGCGCGAAAGCCGGCGCCGTACATCGTGCGCACGACCATGGGCGTGACCGCTTTGCCGCCGAACATGTAGCGGAACTTGGCCGCCTGGTTGAAGATTTGGTCGAAGCAGACCCCCATGAAGTCGACGAACATCAGCTCGGCGACCGGCCGCAGACCGGTGGCGGCGGCACCCGCTGCCGCACCGATGAAGGCGCTTTCGCTGATCGGTGTATCGAGGATCCGGTCGCGACCGAAGATCGGCTCGAGTCCCTTGGTGACACCCAGGGGACCGCCCCAGGCGTCGTCCTCGCCAGGTGCACCCATGCCGCCGGCGACGTCCTCGCCCATGAGAACGACCCGGTGATCGCGCTCCATTTCCTGGCGGAGCGCCTCGTTCACGGCTTGCCGGTAGCTTTTCATCGGCATTGTTCGGCCTCCCTCAGTAGTTCACATAAACATCGGTGAGCAGATCGGCTTCGCTCGGCGGCGCGGCGCTCTTGGCGGCAGCGAGGCAACGCTCGATCTCTTTTTTGGCGGTCTTCTCGATCTCGTCGAGCTGCTCGGCCTCAAGCAGACCGGCCTCAGTGACGCGCTGACGGAACAGCTTGAGGCAGTCCATCGCCGCTTTGACCTTGTCCGGCTCACCCGGCGACTTGTAGGTCTGCGCGTCGCCTTCGAAATGGCCGTAATAGCGGTTCAGCTTGACGTGCAGCAGCGACGGACCCTCGCCATTGCGGGCGCGCTCGATGGCCTCGCGGGCGGCTTCCCAGACGGCGAAGAAGTCATGGCCATCGACCTCGACACCAGGCATGCCGAAGCCCCTTGCGCGCTCGACCTGCGAGCCGCCGACCGACCAGGCGCTGGCCGTGCTCTCGGCATAGCCGTTATCCTCGACGATGAAGACCGCCGGCAGGTTCCAAACCTTGGCGAGGTTATAGCTCTCGAAGGTCGTGCCCTGATTCGAGCCGCCATCGCCGACAAAGGCCACGGCCACGCCGCCGGTCTTGAGCGTCTTGGCAGTCAGCGCGGCGCCGCAGATCAGCGGCGGACCGCCGCCCACGATGCCGTTGGCGCCCATCATGCCGCGCGACAGATCGGCGATGTGCATCGAACCGCCCTTGCCACCGCACAAGCCTTCCTTGCGCCCGAAAATTTCGAGCATCATGGCTTCGGGATCGCAGCCTTTGGCGATGCAGTGACCGTGGCCGCGGTGGGTCGACGCGATGGCATCGCGGTCCTCGAGATGCATGCAGACGCCGACGCCCGAGGCTTCTTCACCGGCATAAAGATGAACGAAGCCGGGAATATTGCCGGCCGAGAACTCTTCATGCACGGCGTCTTCAAATTCACGGATGGTACACATCCGCGTATAGGCAGCGAGAAGATCTTCACGACTTAATTGCATGGCCTGTCTAAGCTCCCTGACTGTTTGTGCTTAGAAATACGCGACACCGGTTTCTTTGTCGAACAGGTGCCAGCGTCTGGTATCGAACGTGAGGAAGCAGCGATCCCCCATGTCCGCCTGATAGTCCGAGTCGGTTTTGACCAAGACCTTACTTTGACCGAGTTCCACGTCGACCAGCGTATTGCCGCCGAGCGGCTCGGTGACCAGAACGCGCGCCGGGAAGGCGTCGTCGCTGGTGCTGTGACTGATGGCGATATC
Source organism: Geminicoccaceae bacterium (assembly GCA_050331015.1). GTDB lineage: Bacteria > Pseudomonadota > Alphaproteobacteria > Geminicoccales > Geminicoccaceae > JBHJHH01. Next base: position 22,744 of record JBHJHH010000034.1, on the reverse strand, counting down.
ATCGGGTCGTATGCCCATGCGCACCTCGTGGGCGTGGCCATTGCGAAACGTTTCGGCCTGGTCAGGTAATAACGGTAACACGAATTGATCGTGGCGCACCGACAAATGGCCGTGATGTTCCTCGAGCATACAATCGATAAAGTTCATCGGCGGCTCGCCGACAAAACCGGCCACCCATTCATTAACCGGGTGATGATAGATTTCCTGAGGGGTGCCGAGCTGCTGCAGAACACCATTATGCATGACAGCAATGCGATCGGCCATGGACAGGGCCTCTAATTGATCATGCGTGACATAAACCATGGTCGTACCAAGATCGCGCTGCATGATCTTCAATTCGCCGCGCATATGCGCCCGCAGCTTGGCGTCGAGATGGGCAATCGGTTCGTCAAAAAGGAACAGTTGCGGTTCACGGACAATGGCCCGGCCAATGGCCGTGCGTTGCTTCTGGCCGCCGGAAAGTTCAACCGGCCGTCGATCAAGCAGATGCTCTATCTGCAGCAGCTCGGCCGCGCGTTTTACCTTGGCTTCGATTGTCGCCCTGTCGATGCCTCGAAGCCTGAGCGGATTGCCAATGTTCTCGCGCACGGTTTTATGCGGATAGAGCGCGTAATTCTCGAACACCATGGCAATATCACGGTCCTTGGGCGGCAAGTCGTTGACCCGTGTATTGCCAAACGTGATATCGCCTGCGGTGATGTGCTCCAGACCGGCAAGCATGCGAAGTGTCGAGCTTTTGCCGCAGCCAGATGGTCCGAGGATCGACAAGAATTCGCCATCGCCGACGGCAATGTTCAGGTCGCGCACGGCAACCGTGTCGCCATAGTACTTCCAGACTTGATTTAAGGTCACCTGCGCCATATCGCGCCCGTCCTCCGAACTATTCGCGCACCGCGCCCATGGTCAAGCCAGTGACCAGGTAGCGGCGGATGAGCAGGCCGAGGAACATCATCGGCAGCGTGGTGACCACGCCCGCCGCCATGATTTTGCCCCACTGGATATTCTGCGGCTGAACAAGTTCCTTTGTCGCCACTGGCAAGGTTTTGGCGCCGCCAGAGCCAATGATTGACGCAAAAAGGAAATCGTTCCAGGCAAAGAGTACACAAAGGACAAGAAAAGCGCCAATGCCAGGTGCCACCAGCGGTAGTATTTCACGAAACGCTTGGAAGCGGGAACAGCCATCGCACATAGCGGCCTCTTCGATGGCGTAGGGCACGTTGTCAAAGAAACCTTTCAAGATCCAGATGGCGAAGGGCAAATTAAATGTCGTGTACGCCAAAATTAGTCCGGGCAGCGTGCCGACTAGACCCATGCTGCGGAAAATGGCGTAGAGCGGCACCATCACGGCGACCACCGGTGCCATTCGGGTTGAGATGATCCAAAAGAAGAGATCCTTCTTGCCGCGGAAGTCCGTACGTGACAGCGAGTAGGCTGCCATTGAGCCGAGCACGACAGAAATAGCTGCCGAGCCAAGCGAAGCGATGATACTGTTCGCCAGATATTCAGAAAAATTATTGTCGGCAAACAGGTGGTAATAGTGCTGAAAGGTCGGCGTGAAATTGAAAAAGATCGTGACTCCAAGCCAGTCGCCGACTTCAGGCAACTCGAACGCCTGAAGTAGATCTTTGAAGCTTGAAACAAACATGATGAACAGCGGCAAAAGCGTCCAGACCAAGTAGAACGCAACGAAGGCCGTGGTGATCACCTGTAGAAACGAGCGAAGCGGCGAACGATATTGAACGATGTCACCAGACGCCATGCCTAGGCACCTCCCTGCGTCTGGCCGGACTTGCTCGCGGGACTTTCGAACACGCGCACAAGGATCAGGCCGAGAATGATCGTCACGGCCAGCAGTGTCAGCGCGATGGCAGCGCCGCGGCCGAGTTTGAAAAATTGGAACGAGACATCGAACAGGTATGTCGGCAGTATTTTCGTCGCGTTCGCCGGACCGCCGCCAGTTAGAACTAAAATTGCGTCAATGAAGCGGAAATTGTCCATGAAGCGAAGCAAGATCGCGATCAACAGGAACGGGTAGAGATTCGGCAGGGTGATTTCGAAGAAGTTGCGCACATCGCCGGCGCCATCGACCATGTTGGCCTCGAGCTGGTCGCGCGGAACACGTTTCAGCCCTGCCAAAGTGATTAACGTTATCAGCGGTGTCCATTGCCAGACATCCACAAGGACAATGCCCATCATGGCCGTTGTCGGGTCGCCGAGCATCGACCTTTCGCCGAGAATGCCGAGGCTCTGCAGGATCCAGTGATACCAGCCGAAGGTCGAGTTATAGAGATAATACCACACGAGGCCGGCGATGACGGGCGCCATCATCATCGGCATCAAGAAGATGGTGACGAGAACCTTTTCGTATTTTGAATTGTTTAAGATGACGGCGAGTGCGACGCCAATAAGAACTTCAAGCGTCAGACACATAGCGCTGTATTGCAGAAGCAGTGTCCAGCCCTGGATGAATTTCCGATCACGCTCCAGGCGAGTCCAGTTGCGGAAATCGTTCCAGACGTCGGGTTGGCCGATATTGACCTCGTGCAGGCTCATATAGATGAGCCAAAAGAAAGGGTAGAGGGTGATGCAAGCCAGCACGATGATCGCTGGCATCAACAGCATAATGTAGTAGCGATTGTTCGGCTTAGTGTTCAGCAGCGGCGGATGGTAGGTAATCGTCGTGGCCCGACTTTCCCTATCGACCGACCTGCCGGCCGCGCCAATCGCTTGATCAACTGTTGATACGGCCATAGGCCTCTTGCACCACCTTCGGCAATACGGACACTAGACTCGCGCGCACTCCTTGCCTCTTGTTACCTCACAAATTATGCATGTCGTCGACCTGCCAGCGGATTTCTTCGCAGGCTTCGGCAGGTGACGTTTCACCGGTGAGGCACCGCTGGACTTCGGTCAAAATAATGTTGTGGTATTCATTTGCCTCGGGGATTTTCGGGCCCAGGACAAAGTGTGGATCGCGGATGCCGAAGTCGTAAACAGCGTCGAATGTCAAAGCATTCGGCATTTCGGTCGGCCGCTTGCGCGCCTCCGACACTTCAGGGACGTCGAGCACGGACTTACGCGTCGGTGTGCCGCCAAGTTCTTTCAGCACGCCGAGCTGGGTTTCTTTCGACACGGCCCATTGCGCGAAAATGTAGGCAGCGCGCTTCAAGTCTTCGGAAGCTGAGCCGTTTATGCGAATACCGCCAATGCCGCAGTTGCATCCATTGACGGCTTCACCGCCATTGACAATCCACGCCGGCTCACCCTTTGGGCACGCCGCATACGCGGTCTTGCCGTCGGCTGCGCGTGACGTGCTGGGGTCTTCGATCGATGCCGCGAATTCATGATACTGAACCTGCATCGCGATGTCGCCGGCTTGGTAGACGGTATTCAGTTCAAGCGTGCCGTTGGCCAAATTGTCGGGATGCGAAACGTCAGCCTGTTCTTTGAACTTCTCCATGATGAGCACTGACTGCTCGTCACCCCATTTGCTCGGACCCGGTTCCTTCGCGCCGAGTTTGTCATCGATATCGAACTCGGTCCAGCGACCATGGGCGAACAACATGCGCTGAATGTCGAGCTGCGTCGTCCACGCGAAAGATCCCTGATGTTGGGCGTAGCCGTAAGGGATGTCGTCGCGGCCGCCTTCGCGGACTTTCTTGAAGAACGCCGCGAAGTCGTGAACGTTCTTCCAGGTGGTGTCGTTGGTAAACTCCATGCGGTAGCCGTACTCGGCTTCAAAGTCCGGGCTGAGTTCCTCGAACAGGTCCTGACGGTAGAAGGTGCAAGCAACCGCGCAATCATAAGGGAAGGCAACGATCCGGCCGGGTTCGTAATAGACGCCGCACGCGGTGAGGAAGTTTTCGAACCAGGCATCCGGGCCGTAACCGTCCGGGTCCTGGGGGAGCGTGTCATCTTCGGTAAATTGGGTCAGATCGGCATAATAATCAGCAAAAGGTGAGCCGATCGGTTTGTCTTGCACGTAGTTCAAGTGGAAGTCGGCATTGCCACCGCGAAGGTCGATGCCAACCTTCTGCTGCACGACAGGTAAGTCATCGGTGAGAATTTCGACCTCAATGCCGGTGAGGTCGTAAAAGGCCTGCAAGTTGTCACGGATGGCGAAGCTCGGTGGCGTGTTCTCGCTCATGAAGACCAGCTTGGAGCCTTCATATTGCTTCCACTTGGCTGCGTCGGATGACTGCGCATAGGCCGGGCGGCGCGTGATGGTAGAGTTCAACCCCACCGCGATCGAGCCGGCGCCCAGCGCCGTGGCGACACCGCCGCCCAGTTCAAGAAAGCGCCGCCTGGGCACGCGTCGGTAAAGTGCACCACGTGGAACGTAGAACATCAAGGTCTCCCAGACCATTGTTCGTGCGCGCAAGAAACCGAGACGTCACCAGCGATTATTCGTTCCATGTGCGGTCTTTTTCGCTAGTGCAGCATGGTATCCGCGCGCGCTTCTCCCTAGCCTTTTGCGACGCAGCATTTTTGCTTGCGCCTTACTTTTCCGATACTTGCGAGAGATTGGCGTGTCAAGCGATTGTACGCAATCTTCCATATGCGCTTTTTGCCTACTCGCCATGCACGTGGCGCAGGTCGTGCGTTTTGTGCGCGTTAAAGTTGCAGCATGTCTGTGTGCCGAGACAAGCAAAACGGGCAAAACCCCAAGGTTTCACCCGTTCATCAAGATTCGTTAATGTTTGCCGGACTTAGCTGTCTGCAACTTTTGCCAGCAGATCAGCCATGACCTGGCGCGCTTTACCAACGTAGCGCTGGTCCTCGACTGCACTCAAATTGCTGGTATCGCCGCCGACGACGATGACGCCGACCATACCGAGCCCGAGATGCGGCGTGCATTTGTAGGCGTAGATACCTGGCTCCGTGAGGGTGACCTCGAAGGTCTCGTTGATCTTGCCCTCAAAGGCCTCCGCGCCCGCGGGTATCGCGCCGTCGATGGCGGCGGCGTTGTGGCCCTTGTCGACGGCGACGAAGCGGACGGTGTCACCGGGTTCGATCTCGAGAAGCGCCGGTGCAAACACATTCCGCGTACCGTCCGGCCCTTGGTTGAGCATTTCGACCTCGAAGGTCTCGGCCGAAGCCTGAGCGGCGCCGAAAAGAGTGACGCCGGTCGCGACCGCGGCCAGGATGAAGCTACGCATCGATATCCTCGTTGGTTGTCGTCTAGTTCGGATGACCGCTGCCGGTCGACGCGGCGTCGCCGCGAAGAACGATGTCGCAGTGCGGCGGGTGGTGCCGCCAGCGCTACGCTACAGGTCATGCTTTGAACTTGGATCGATGCCGCCGGAGATCATCCCGGCGCGTCGGCAGGACGCAGGCAGTAGCAACGGTTAACGGCGGATTTGGCCCTTGGAACTCGACTGGCACGCAGAACGCGCGGATCTGCAGGACTTGGTCACGCTCGACAGCGATGAACTCGATGCGCCGATCGATCTGCCGGCCGTGCGCGGCTACCGGCTGAAGCGTGTGCGTGAGCAGATGCGCGCGTATGACATTGCCGCGTGCATTCTGTTCGATCCGGTCAACATCCGCTACGCCAGCGGTGCGCGCAACATGCAGATCTTCAGTGCGCGCAACCCGGCGCGTTACCTGCTGGTCACCCAGGACGGGCCGGTGATCCTGTACGAGTTCACCGGGTGCATGCACCTGGCTGACGGTCTCGAAACGATCCAGAACGTGCGTCCGGCGATCACCGCAAGCTTTGTCGCCGCCGGTGACGCTATTGGCGCACGTGAACGCGCCTGGGCCGATGAGATGGCGGCCACGCTGCGTGCCCTGGTCGGCCCGGGCATGCGCATCGGCATCGAGCGCATCAATGCCGGGGCGGCGCAGGCACTGCAGGCGCATGGATTCCAATTGGTCGATGCCCAAGCGCCCGTGGAAATGGCGCGCGCGATCAAGTCCGCTGAGGAGATGAAGTGCGTGCGCGCGTCACTGCGCGCAACCGAGCGGGGTGTCGCCCGCCTGCGCGAGGCAATCCGGCCGGGTATGAGCGAGAACGCTCTGTGGTCGGTGTTGCACCAGGCGATCATCGCGCAGGGCGGCGATTACATCGAGACGCGGTTACTGAACTCCGGCGCCCGCACAAACCCGTGGTTCCAGGAAAGCGGTGCCAAGCTGATCGGCGCTAACGAGCTCATCGCCCTGGATACCGATGTTGTCGGCTGCCACGGCTATTATGCCGACTTCTCGCGCACGTTTCATGCCGGCCCGGACAAGCCCTCAGCGAAGCAGCGGGAGCTTTATCAGGTGGCTCACGAGCAGGTGCACGCCAATATGGCGATCCTCGCGCCGGGACTGACCTTCCGGGAGTATGCCGAGCGTGCCTGGCCGATCCCGGAGCGCTTTTTTGCCAACCGGTACTATTTGTCAGCCCATGGCGTCGGCATGACCGGCGAGTACCCGTATCTGTATCACCGTGCAGATTTCCCGGACGCCGGCTATGACGGGGTGATCCGGCCGGGCATGACCTTGTGCGTCGAGAGCTTCATTGGCGAGGAAGGCGGTCACGAGGGCGTCAAGCTCGAGCAGCAGGTGCTGGTCACAGAAACCGGCATCGAGCTGTTGTCGCAGTTTCCCTTCGAAGACGACCTCCTCGCCTGAACCCACTCAGAAGCTCAGAATGCGGGCATCGTCTTCGAGGAGCTTGGCAGCCATGGCCGGCGGCTTGGCGACGGTGATGCCGTCGAGCAGGACATCCGGGTCGGCTCCCTTGTTGGGCAGGTAGATCGCGCAGACCTCGACCGGCGTGCCGGTTTCCATAATTTTGCGCAACAGGCCCTGCGGGCTGGCATTGCGCGGCTTTTGCGGGGCCGTGGCACCCTCCGGCGCCTCGTTCAGCGCCAGATCGCCGCCGGGGCCGCACAGGAGAATATGCGCCGAGGCACCTTGCTGCACGGCCTGCATGGTCAAGACCATGGCCATCAGCTGGGTTTGCGGCTCCGGGCTGGTGACGATGGTCACCAGTGGTTTGGCTTGGCGATCGTCCGCCTTTGCGGGCGAAAGCAGCGCAGCGCCCAGGGCGAAGGCGGTAAGCAGGGGTCGAAGCATGGGGCAGGGCAGTTCTTGCTAGAGGTGGCGATGGCACGCAGAACGGCAGGCCATGGGAACAGACACTATCAATTTACGCATAACAAGGGCAATAAAGGTCGCATGCGGAACGCCCACGTCGCGACCCTGGCGCGCGGTGACGCAGGCGCCAAGATCGGCTAGACGGACAGGCCATGCTGGTGAAGATGCCCGATCGTTTAATCCCGTCGCCGCCAGACCTCGTGCCTTGCGCAGAACACCAACGGATCTCCTATCATGGCCACAGCTCCCAACGCCTCGACCGCCGGGCAGATCAGTGCACGTGCCGGTGGGGACGGGGCCGCCAAGCCCTTGACCAAGGCGGTGCATCGAAGCGCGAGCCCCTGGACGCGCGAGGGCATGCAAGAGCGCCTATTCACCTTTCTGTTCGATGGCCTGGTTTACGCGCAGATCTGGGAAGATCCGGTCATTGATATGGCGGCGCTGCAACTTGGGCCTGAGAAGCGGGTGATCGCGATCGCCTCTGGCGGCTGCAATGCCATGAGCTACTTGATCGACGATCCGAAAGAGGTCATCGCCGTCGATCTCAATGCCGCCCATGTTGCGCTCGTGAAGCTGAAGCGCGCCGGCATTTTGCACCTGCCGCACTACCAGGCCTATTTCCGCTTCTTCGGTGCGGCGGATGACCCCGACAATCCAAGGCTTTACCATCGGTTTCTCAAAGATAGGGTTGACCCGGCGACGCAAGCCTACTGGGGCCGGCGCGATGTCCTGTTGCGTCCGCGCATCAGCCTGTTTCGGCGCAACATCTACCGCTATGGGCTGCTCGGTCGTTTCATCATGCTCAGCCATTGGGCGGCGCGCTTCTTCGGCGTGCGACTGGCACCGCTGCTCGATGCCCGTGACACGGCCGAACAGCGCGCCTTCTTCGAACAAGAGCTGGCGCCCCTGTTCGATCGCGGCCTGCTGCGCTGGATCACCGCCAACAAGGCATCGCTGTTCGGGCTGGGCATTCCGCCGGCACAGTATGAGTCGCTGGCAGCGGCCGGCGACGGCGACATGGCGGTCGTGCTGAAGCGCCGGCTGGAAAAGCTGGTGTGCGATTTTCCGTTCAAGGACAACTATTTCGCCTGGCAAGCTTTTGCGCGATCTTACGCGCGCGGCACCGACGGACCGCTGCCGCCCTATCTGGACGGTGCGCATTACGAAACGATCAAGGCGCGCGCCGAGCGTTTGAGCGTCGAGAACATCTCGCTCACCGAGCGCCTGAAGCGCGAGCCTGACGCTGCGCTCGATGGCTATGTCCTCCTCGATGCGCAGGACTGGATGACCGATGCCCAGCTTAACGACATCTGGCAGGAGATCACGCGTACCGCCAGGCCGGGCGCCCGCGTGATCTTCCGCACCGCCGACCTGCCCAGCCTGTTGCCCGGACGTGTGGAAGACGCGATCCTCAAGCGCTGGCGCTACGAGGAGGCCGCCTCGAAGACGTTTACCGAGCAGGATCGTTCGGCGATCTATGGCGGTTTCCACCTCTATGTCTTCGAGGGCTGAGACCGTGAGCGGCACGGACAGCGCTGTTGCGCACAGCCATGGCAAGCTCATGGATGCCGTCTATCGGCACCAGCGCCACGTCTACGATCTGACCCGCAAGTACTATCTTCTTGGCCGGGACCGGCTGATCGAGGAGTTGCAGCCGACACCGGGCGATGCCGTGCTCGAGGTCGGCTGCGGCACCGGCCGCAACCTCATTCAAATCGCGCGGCGCTATCCCGAGACCGAGCTTTACGGCTTCGACATCTCGAACGAGATGCTGGCGACGGCCCAGGCGCAGATTGACAAGGCCGGGCTGACCCGGCGGGTGCATCTTTCGCAAGGCGATGCGTCGTCATTCGCGTGCACGGACCTGTTTGCCAGATCGACTGTCGATCGTGTCGTCTATTCCTACACGCTTTCCATGATCCCGGACTGGCAGGCGGCGCTGCGCAGGGGCCTGCAGGCGCTGTCACCGGCCGGCTCGCTGCATGCAGTCGACTTCGGTCAGAACGAGGGGCTGCCGCGTCCATTCGCAGCACTGATGCGCCGTTGGCTGGCGGCCTTTAATGTCGAGTCGCGGCCGAAGCACGCCGAGGCGCTGGCGCAGACGGCGGCGCTGCAGCCGGGACGACAGGCGCGCAGTCGGTCACTTTACCGCGGCTATGCCTGGATCGGGACAATTCGATAGCTAGCCCCGGCGTGCAACCTGCGCTACACGGGCGCCGATTGTGCGCGTTTCGGGATGATGCCTGCAAGTGCTCCGACGCGCATCACCTGTTTTGAACCACGTTTTCTTCTCGTCCCGGGTCTCCCTACTCATGCACGCCTTTCACGGCACGCGGCTGGACGTGCAGCCAGCGATCCTGTCGCCTTCGGCCGATCTTGGCCCGGCAAAGCGCGACGTTGGCGCAAGGCGATGAGCGCACATGCCTGAGCCACTTTACATGATGCTGTGCGCATCCCTGGCCTGGGTGATCGCCCAAGGCGCCAAATGCGTGCGCATCATTCGCACCGATCCCAAGCACTTCGACCCTAAACGTGCGCTTACCTACCAGGGCGGTATGCCGAGTTCGCACAGCGCCTTCGTCGGTGCTGCGGCGATGTCGGTCTATGTCATCGAAGGCTTTTCCAACTCGTTTGCGATCTGCGTCATTTTCGGGGCGATCATCATCCGTGATGCCACCGGCGTGCGCAAATATGTCGGCGAGCAGGCGCGCGTGCTGAACGCCATGCTCGCGCGCGAGCACAGCAAATCGACCGATAGCCTTTATCTCGAGGAACGGGTCGGACACCAGGTGGCCGATGTGCTGGTCGGCCTGCTGATCGGTGCGCTGGCGGTGGGCGCTGTCAGCTTGGTCGACACGCCCTGAGCCGAGCCAGCTCAAGACTTCGCGCCCGCGCTGTCAACTTGTCTTGACGCGTGGCCGGCCGCTTGTGCAAGCTGCGCCAAAAGGGGCAGGTAAAGGCGCGATAGTCTGACATGAGCTTGCGAACCGACGGGTTGCCGCCGTCGCCACTCTCGGATGGAGCGGTTTGATGGCGAAGGCCTTTCCGTTTTCCGCCATTGTTGGCCAGGAAGAAATGAAGCTCGCCCTGCTGGCGGCGGTGATCGACCCCAGCCTGGGCGGCGTGTTGGTGTTTGGTGATCGCGGCACCGGCAAATCTACGGCGATCCGTGCGCTGGCCGGTCTGTTGCCGCCCATGGACGTCATCGCCGGCTGTCCCTACCGGTGCGACCCGGCGCTCGATGCGGGTTGTGTACCCGGCTGTCCGGCCTGTGCCCAGGCTGGCGGTGCACCGGACGTTGCGCAGATCCCGGTGCCGGTGGTCGATCTGCCGCTCGGTGCCACCGAGGACCGCGTCGTTGGGGCCCTCGATCTCGAACGCGCCCTGACGCAGGGCGAAAAAGCCTTCGAGCCCGGCTTGCTGGCCAAGGCGCATCGCGGCTTTCTCTATATCGATGAAGTCAATCTGCTCGAAGACCATCTGGTCGATCTGCTCTTGGATGTCGCCGCCTCGGGCGAGAATGTCGTCGAGCGCGAGGGGTTGAGCGTGCGCCATCCGGCCCGGTTTGTGCTGGTCGGTAGCGGCAACCCGGAAGAGGGTGAGCTGCGGCCGCAGCTGCTCGATCGCTTTGGCCTCTCGGTCGAAGTGACCACGCCGGACGACCTCGATCTGCGTATCGAGGTGGTCAAACGTCGCGATGCCTTCGAGCGGGCGCCGGATGCCTTCATCGCCGCCTGGCAGGAAGACGAGGCCGATCTTCGCCAGCGTCTGCAGGCGGCGCGCGCGGCCCTTGGCGACATCGTCGTGCCGGATGCCGTGCTCAGGCGCGCGGCCGAGCTTTGCTTGGCGCTCGGCACCGATGGGCTGCGCGGCGAGCTCACGCTGATCCGCAGTGCCCGCGCGCTGGCCGCTCTGGAACGCGCCAGCGCCGTTTCGGACACTCACGTCCAGCGCATGGCGGCACCGGCCTTGCGCCATCGCTTGCGGCGCAACCCGCTCGATGAGGCGGGCTCGACCGTGCGTGTCGAGCGCGCCGTGCAGGAGCTTTTTGCAGCGTGAGCGCGAGCGCAAGCCCGCCCTCTCCCTGGGATGATGCCGGTCTGGCTGCCGCACTGTTCGCCGTCAATCCGCATGCCCTGGGCGGCATTGCCTTGCGCGCCCGCGTCGGACCGGTGCGCTCGCGCTTTCTCGAGCAGACGCTGGAGCTGCGCGATCGCAGGGCGCCATTGCGCAAACTGCCGGTGCATATCGGCGAAGATCGCCTGCTCGGCGGGCTCGATCTCGGTGCAACGCTGAAGGCCGGGCGGCCGGTCGCCAGCCATGGCGTGCTCGCCGAGGCCCATGGCGGCATCATCCTGGCAAGCATGGCCGAACGTCTCGCACCGCTGACCGTCTCGCGGCTGTCGGCGTCGCTCGATGACGGGCGATTGTCGCTGCAGCGCGAAGGTCTGGCACAGATCTGCCCGGCCCGCTTCGGCGTCATCGCCCTGGATGAGGGCTGTGCGCCGGATGAAGCCCTGGCACCGGCGCTGGCCGATCGTCTTGCCTTCGCCGTGGATCTGACCGCCATTGGCCTGCGCGCTGCCGGACCGTTTGCCTATCGGGCCGATCAAGTCGCCGCCGCCCGCGCGCGGCTTCCGGCCGTGGCGATCGATGACGCAGATATCCGTGCCCTGTGCCTGACCGCGGCAGCGCTCGGTGTGGCTTCGCTGCGCGCCGTGCAACTGGCCGCGAAGGCGGCGCGCACGCTGGCGGCATTGCATGGGCGTCCGATGGTCGACGAGGACGACTTGAGCGCGGCGGCGCGCCTGGTCCTGGCAGCGCGGGCGACGCGCTTGCCGATGGACGACCAGGCTGACCCGCCGCCGCCGGCCCGGGACGATGAGCCGGCCAATGATCTGCAAGAGCCTCTCAAGATGGAGGACATCGATCGGGCGCTCGAGGATATCGTTCTGGCCGCGGCCGCCGCAGCCATACCGGCGCATGTACTCGAGAGCCTGAAGGCGGGGGCGACGCGTGGCCGCCAGCGGCAGACCGGTCAGGCGGGCGCCATGCAGTCCGGCGCCAAACGCGGCCGGCCTTCGGGCGTGCGCCGCATGACTCGGCGCGACGGTCATCGGGTCAATGTCATCGAAACCTTGCGCGCGGCAGCACCCTGGCAACCCGTGCGCCGCCGCAGCGTCGCAGCGGAAGCCCCGACGCGCGTCCTTGTCCAGCCGGGCGATCTGCGCATCACCCGCTGCAAGCATCGCAGCGAAAGCGTGGTCATCTTTGCCGTCGATGCCTCCGGTTCCTCGGCGCTGCATCGCCTGGCCGAAGCCAAAGGCGCGGTCGAGCTGCTGCTGGCCGACTGCTATGTCCGCCGTGAGCAAGTGGCACTCATCGCATTTCGGGGCGGCGATGCCGATCTGCTCTTGCCGCCGACGCGCTCGCTGGTCCGCGCCAAGCGGGCGCTCGCTGCCCTGCCGGGCGGTGGCGGCACGCCATTGGCACGCGGCCTGGACCTGGCTGCGGATCTGGCCGACGCCGTGAAGCGCAAAGGGCAAAGCGCGCTGGTCGTGCTGCTGACCGATGGCCGAGCGAACATCGGTCGCAACGGCATAGCCGGGCGGGCCCAGGCGGAAAGCGATGCCCGGGCGGCCGCCGCGCGTGTCCGTCATGACCAGCTCGCCTGTCTGTTGATCGATACCGCGCCGAGGCCGCACGCATTCGCGGCGGCCCTCGCCGAGATCATGGCGGCCCGGTACCTGCCAATGCCCTACGCCGATGCCGAGCATCTTTCGGCAGCGGTGCGGGCGCAGAGCGCTTGACCGACCGTCGCCTGCGGCCCTGACAGGCTGTGTTCGCGCGCGTAACGATGTACATCGTGGCGGAAGACCACATGAGGAGAGGGCGATGCTGTTTGCCGGTGAACGCCCGGACTGGGCGAGCGACGGGCGCGACTGGCCCAATCGGGCGCATAGCCGGTTTGTCACCGCGGCTGGGCTGACCTGGCACGTGCAGGTCATGGGCAGCGGTCCCGCGTGCCTGCTGGTGCACGGCACCGGTGCGGCGACCCATTCCTGGCGCGATCTGGCACCGATGCTCGCCGAGCATTTCACGGTCATCGCACCGGATCTGCCCGGCCATGGCTTCACCCAGCCGCCGCTGGTGTGCCAGATGACCTTGCCGGGCATGGCACATGCCCTGGGCGAGCTCACGCAGGCGCTAGGTCAGCGGCCGGTGCTCGGTGTCGGCCATTCGGCCGGCGCACCGATCTTGCTACGCATGAGCCTCAATGACGTCGCGCCGCTCGCGCAGATCGTCAGCCTGAACGGCGCGATATTGCCGCTTGGCGGTGCCATGGGCCATGCCGTCGCCTCATCGCTCGCGCGGGTCCTGTTTCTCAATCCGATCGCGCCACGCGTGACGGCCTGGCGAATCGCCAACACCAATCTGGCCGAACGCTTCATCAGCGAAAGTGGCTCCAAGGCCGATCCGGAAATGGTCAAGCATTATCGACTAATTGCTAGCAAAAGCTCGCACGTGGCTGCTGCCCTTGGCATGATGGCCAGCTGGAACCTGCAGCGTCTCGAGCCCGAGTTGCCCCAGCTCGAAGCCGGTCTGCTCCTGATCGCCGGGTCGAATGACAAGGCGATCAAGCCGGACACGGCCGATCGCGTCGCCAAGCTCGTCAAGGGTGCCCAGGTCGTTCACCTGCCGGGGCTGGGCCATCTGGCGCACGAGGAGGCGCCGGCCGGGGTGGCCGAGCTGATCCTGCGTTTCGCACGCGAAGGCGGTCTGCTGGCACCGAGCCACGCCGCCTGAGCGCGCTGGCCAGCGAAGAAAACAGTATCGCGACACAACATTTGCTGGCGTCGGCCTGAGTTTGCATCTAAGACTGTCATGCAATGTTGACAGTTACCCAAGCACCTCTGCCGCCAACAGAAACGGCACCTACCGCGCCGCACGCGATCGTCATCGGCAGTGGCTTCGGCGGCTTGGCCGCAGCCGTGCGCCTCGGCGCCAAAGGCTACCGTGTGTCGGTGTTGGAGCGGCTCGATCAGCCGGGCGGCCGGGCCTCGGTCTTTCGCCAGGACGGCTATGTCTTCGATGCCGGGCCGAGCGTGATCACGGCGCCGTTCCTGCTCGAACAGCTATGGCAACTGTGCGGCCGGACGATGTCGGACGACATCGATCTGCGCCGCCTCGATCTGTTTTATCGCATCCGTTTCCATGACGGCGAGACCTTCGACTACAGCGGCGATCCGGCGCGCATGGAAGCGGAAATCGGCCGTCATGCGCCTGAGGATCTCGCTGGCTATCGCCGCTTTCTGGCCCATTGCGAACGGTTCTACCGCGTCGGCTTCGAAGAACTCGGCCACGTCGCCTTCAGTTCGCCGGCGGACATGGTCCGTCAGCTTCCGGGGCTGATGCGAACCGGCGGTTACCGCACGGTCTACGGCTTGGTGGCACGCTACATCAAGAATGAGCGCCTGCGTCAGGTGTTCAGCTTTCATCCCCTGCTGATCGGCGGCAATCCGTTCAAGATCACGGCGATCTATTGTCTGATCAACCATCTCGAGCGTGCCCACGGCGTGCACTTCCCGATCGGCGGCACTGGCGCGCTGGTGCGCGGTCTGGTTAAGCTGATCGAGGGCCAGGGCAACCGTGTCATGCTCGACAGCGAGGTGAAAGAGATCCTCGTCAACGGCCAGCGCGCTACCGGCGTGCGTCTGGTTTCTGGCGACACCATGCGCGCCGACGTTGTCGTGACCAATGCGGATTCGATGTTCACCTATCGCCACATGGTCACCGAACGCGTGCGCCGTCGCTGGCGTGATCGGCGTATCGAGCGCGCGCGCTATTCCATGGGCCTGTTCGTCTGGTATTTCGGCACCGATTGTCGCTTCGAGCACGTGCCGCAACACACGATCATGCTCGGGCCGCGCTATCGGGGCTTGCTCGAGGATATCTTCACGCGCAAGCGCCTGGCGGATGACTTTTCGCTCTATCTGCACCGGCCGACGGTAACCGATCCGGCGCTGGCGCCTGACGGCTGCGACAGCTTCTACGTTCTTTCACCGGTGCCGAACACGCAAAGCGGCATCGACTGGTCGGCCATGGCCGAGCCTTACCGCCAGCGCATTGTCCGTCACCTCGAGGCGACCTTGCTGCCGAACCTCAGCCGCCACGTCGTCACTTCGCACCTGCTGACACCGGATGATTTCGCCACGCGCTATCTGTCGCTGCATGGCGCCGGCTTTGGCCTCGAGCCGATCTTGATGCAAAGCGCCTACTTCCGGCCGACCAATCGCAGCGAGGATATTGACGGGCTGTATCTCGTCGGTGCCGGCACCCATCCCGGCGCAGGTGTACCCGGCGTGCTATCCTCGGCGCGCGCTCTCGATGCGCTCGTACCCCATGCCAGTGCCTATGCCTGAGATCGCCCTGGCCAGTGACAGCGAGTATGCCGTGTGCCGTTCCAGCATCCGGCACGGCTCGAAAACCTTCTTCGCCGCTTCCAAGCTGCTGCCGGGACCGCTGCGCGATCCGGCCTATGCGCTCTATGCGTTCTGCCGCAACGCCGATGATGTCATCGACATCGAAGCGCAGAGCATCGACGGGTTGAACCGGCTGCGCGATCGACTCGAGCGGGCCTATGCCGGTGCGCCCTTGCCGCTGGCGATCGATCGCGCCTTCGCCGATACCGTCGCCCGCCACGCCATTCCCAAAGCTCTGCCGCTGGCGCTGCTCGAAGGCCTGGAGTGGGACACGCAGGGCCGTCGCTATCGCACCTTCAGCGATCTGCTCGCCTACGGCGCGCGCGTTGCCGGCGCAGTTGGCGCCATGATGACCGTGCTCATGGGGCGGCGCGACGCTGAGACGGTGGCGCGCGCCTGCGATCTCGGTGTCGCCATGCAGTTGACCAATATCGCGCGCGATATCGGTGAGGATGCCCGCAACGGCCGGGTCTATCTGCCGGATGTCTGGCTGGATGAGGTCGGCGTGTGCCGCCAGCACCTCTTGCAGGCGCCGCAGCACGATCGCGCACTGGCGCGGCTGGTCGAGCGCCTGCTGGCTGAGGCTGCGCAGCTTTACCGTCGCGCCACGCCCGGCATTGCCGCGCTCCCGTTGGGTTGTCGCCCGGGCATCTATGCCGCGCGCTATCTCTATGCCGAGATCGGCCACGAAGTCGCGCGCAACGCCTGCAATGCCATCGACCAGCGCGCCGTCGTCAACCGCAGGCGCAAGATCGCCGGGCTACTGACGGCTGTGGCCGCCGTGCTGGCTGCACCACGCACCGCGTTCGATGTACAGGCCCTGCCGGAAACGCACTTTCTCATCGAAGCCGTCACCGGCGAGCCCGTGCCGCACCATCTGTGCGTACCGAGCGTGCCGGAGGAGCCGCCGCTTGCCGGCGTGGCGCTCATGCTCGAGATGTTCCATCGCCTCGAGCAGCGTGAACACATGGCACGTGCCATGCAGCGGACCTGAAGCCGACGGCTATGTCCGGTTGGCTGGTGCTCATCGAGATCGTTCTGGTGTTCGGTGCCGTGTTGGCCTTCGGCTGGTGGCAACTGAAAGCCGTGCGCAAAGCCAAGGCGCCGCCGGACGAACGCGACAAGCCTTAGCGCCAAGTGCGCGGCATGCGAAACGGCAGCATCAGGCGCACGATCGGCATATCGAAGCGCTCCAGTGACAGGCTTTCGTGCACGCCCCGGGTGCGCTGCCCGAGCAGATCCAGTTCGAGCTCGGAGCGGGCGTAGAACGGCGTGTCTTCCAGCGTGCGCAAGACCGTCGCCTCGCCACCGGGGTCGACCGGGGCGTCGCGGCCGATGCGCCAGCCCGTCTTCGGCAGCGGTGCCGTCGCCGGCGGCTTGAACGCGCGCGCTTCGCCGCTGGCCGATACCTCCAGGGCAAGCTGCAGGGGCTCGCGCCGATGCCGCTTGGCGTCATAGACGATCGCGGCGCCGCCATCCGGCGAAGACGTGCGCAACCATTGCCAGGACGGAAACGCGCGGCTGAGCGGCTCGGCGCCCCAATTACTGTCCAGATAGCCGACACCCTGCCATTTGCGCGCCGGCTGCTTGAAATCGACCTCAAGGCGCGCGTTCGGCGCGATCGGCCACCAGAAATGACCGCCGGTCTCGTCCAGGCAGAAGGCGCGAGGCTGACAGTGTGGTGCACTGAGCCGGACCGTGCCGCGCAATCGATAGGGGACCGGTGCGGCGCACTCGTCGATCTCGATGACCAGTTCGTCGCCTTGCCATGACACGTGACTTGGTCCGATGCGCAGGCGGTCGACCGTGCGCGTCAAGGCCGAGCGCCGTCGTTCGGTCATGGCCCAGCGCTTGCCGCCATCGCCATACAGGGCGACATTCAGGGCGCTGTGATCGAGCGGATCGCGGGCGCGCGACCACGCGTAGTAGGGCGAAAAGACATTGCCGAGCATGGCGATGATGGTCAGGCCGTGACGGCCGTCGTCGCTCAGCCCGTCGACATACCACCAGGCATAGCCGCCTTTGGGGATATCGAGGTCGAAGCCAGGTCCTCGAGCAGGCAGTGCGCCGCCATTTGCCCGGACAGCGCCGCCATCGGCACGCCCGGACCTGGGTGGCCGCTGCCGCTCGCCAGATACAGGCCCGGGATCGACGTGCGAATGCCCGGACGTTGAAACGACGCCATCGTGCCATGCGGTGCCCGGCCATACAGCGCGCCGCCGCTCGCCGGGTAGAGGCGATGCCAATCGGCCGGCTGGGTGATTTCCATCCGTGCCGGATTCGGTTCGATCCGCAGGCCGAGACGCGCCAGATGGGCGAAGGTCGTCCGGGTACATGCCGCTATCTCCTTCGGCGCAAAGGCCCCGCGATCACCGTCTGCCGGCGCGTTGACCAGAACGAGCAGGCGCTCCGCCGCGTCCTCAGGCGCGACGCCGCTGTCGTTGCGATCTTGCGCGCAGACGTAGACGGTCGGGTCGTCCGGCAGCCGACGTGATTTAAGAATTTGACTGAACTCGCGGGCGTAATCGCCGCTGAAAAAGACGTTGTGTCGGATCAGCGGAAAGCCTTCGGCTTTGGCGTGCAGCGCGTAGGTCAACGCTGAGAGCGAGCGCTTGTCGGCCGGCACGGGCTTGGTCGCGTGCGCAACATCCGCGCCGAACAGGCCGGCGCCCAGGGCCGAGACATCGCTGTTGCAGATTACCGCATCGACCTCGACGGTCTCGCCTGAGCTCAGCGTTACGCAAGAGATGCCGCTGCCGTCGACGGCGATGCGATCGACACCGCACTGGCACGTGATCGATGCGCCGCGCGCCTCGGCCAGCCGGGCCAGAACCTGCGCAAGCGCATGCATGCCGCCATGCACGCTCCAGACACCGGCCTGCTCGACATGGGCCACCAGAAGCAGCGTTGCCGTGGTCTCGAACGGTGAGCCTCCACAATAGGTGGCGTAGCGACCGAACAGCTGGCGCAATCTGGGATCGCGAAAGTGCCGGCCGAGCGCCTGCCAGACGGTGCCGCTCGGTGCGGCGCGCGCCAGCGTGAGCAGGCCCTTGGGGCCGGCAGTACGCAACAGATGATCCATGCGTGGCGCATGGGCGCGCATGAACGGGCCGTCGAGCGTGTCGTACAGCCGTTTCGCCCGATCAACGAAGTCCAGATAGCCCCGCGCCTCGCGCCTGCCGGCAAAAGCTGCGATGGCGTCGGCCGATTGCCTGATGTCGGCATGCAGATCGAGCCGCGTGCCGTCCGGCCAGGCGTGCCGGGCGAGAATATCGAGCGGCTCGAGCCGCAGCTCGCTTGCCAGCGCCGTGCCGGCCTCGGCGAAGATCGCCTCGAAGACCCAGCGCATGGTGAAGACCGTCGGCCCGCCGTCAATGGCGGCCTCGCCGACCATGAGACGGCGCATCTTGCCGCCGACGGCGGGGGCCCGTTCGAACACGTGCACCTCGGCGCCGCGCGCGGCCAGCACGAGTGCTGCCACCAGCCCGCCGACACCGGCGCCGATCACCGCCACGCGCGGCGTGCTTTTGTTCTTCGGGGTGCGGATCGGCCGATTCATGATGTGTCTATAATTGATGACAGATAAGTATGACAACGATAGTGTACACAGACAACATCGCTGTGGGAGGCCAAGTATGGACGCGGTGACACGAATCGAAACGGCGCTGAAAAGCGCGGTGATGCGTGCGCAAGGCCCTGGCTGTCCGCCGAAACTGGCCCGGGCGATCGACTACGCCATCTTCCCGCATGGCAGCTTTGTCCGGCCGCGCCTGTGCCTCGCCGTGGCCGAGGCGTGCGGAGACGATCAGCCGGGCGTCAGCGATGCGGCGGCGGCGGCGATCGAAATGCTGCACTGCGCCTCGCTCGTGCATGACGATCTGCCCTGTTTCGACGACGCCGACCTGCGCCGGGGCAAGCCATCGGTGCACCGCCGCTTCGGCGAGCCGCTGGCCGTGCTGGTCGGCGATGCCATGATCGTCATGGCCTTCCAGACAGTGGCCCAGGCAGCGGCGCTTGCTCCCGATCGACTGGCCTCGGTGAGCATGGTCATCGCGCGCTCGGTCGGTGTGCCCAACGGCATCATTGCCGGCCAGGCCTGGGAAAGCGAGCCGGACCCGGATCTGGCCGTCTATCAGCGCGCCAAGACCGGCTCCCTGTTCGTCTCCGCCGCCGTGTCCGGTGCTGCGGCGGCCGGTGCCGACGCCACGCCCTGGCAGGCGCTGGGTGCCACCCTGGGCGAGGCCTATCAGGTGGCTGACGACCTGCGCGATGCGGTCTCGGATGCCGATGAGCTCGGCAAGCCCTGCGGCCAGGACGCCGTGCACAATCGCCCGAATGCTGTCGCCCAGCTCGGCGTCGAGGGGGCCATGCGTCATCTCGAAAAGCTGGTGCGCGCAGCCGTGGAGTCGATCCCGGATTGCCCGGGGGCGCAGGGGCTCGAGCGCTTGATCCTCGGCGAAGCCAAACGCTTGGTGCCGCGCCAGCTTGCGCAAAGTGCAGCGTGAGCCTGGGACGCCATCCCTCCCGAACTGCGTTGTTTTGGTCGCCCGTCAAGACCGAGACCCCGGGCTGGCGTGACCGGTTCTGGGCTTGGCGCGATCGCCTGCTCGCCGATCGCCGCTTCCACCGCCTTGCAGCGACCTTGCCGATCACGCGGCCGATCGCCAACCGGCGCGCGCGGGAGCTGTTCGATCTGTGCGCTGGCTTCGTCTATGCCCAGACGTTGTATGCCTGCATCCAGCTCGATGTCTTCGAAATCCTCGCCGAACGACCGCATACGGCAGCCGAACTGGCGCCGAGGCTCGGCCTGACGCCGGCAGCGACCTGCCGCCTGCTCGATGCGGCATGCGCACTTGGGCTCACCGCCAGGCGTGGCCAGGAGCGCTACGGCCTCGGCGAACTGGGTGCAGCGCTCCGCGGCAACCCGGGCATCGCGGCGATGATCCGCCACCATGCCATGCTCTACGACGATCTCCGCGATCCGGTGGCGCTGCTGCGTGGCGAGGGCGCGCCCGGTGCGCTGGCCCGCTATTGGGGCTACGGCCAGGACAGCGACGCGCGCGCCTTCGATGACCAACAGGTCGCCGGCTACAGCCAGCTCATGGCCGTGTCCCTCGGCATGCTCGCTGACGACATCCTCGATGCTTACCCGTTCGGCCGGCACCGCAGTCTGCTCGATGTTGGAGGCGGCGAGGGCGCTTTTGTCGAAGCGGTCGCCGGGCGCCATCCGAATCTGACACTTCACCTGTTCGATCTGCCGGCGGTGGCTGCGCGCGCCGAGTTGCGCCTGGCGGCTGCGGGCGCCGGCGATCGCGTTCGTGTGCATGGCGGCGATTTCGTGTGCGATTCTCTACCCGACGGCGCCGATGTCGTCACGCTGGTGCGCATCGTTCACGACCATGACGACGTCAAGGTTCTGGCGCTGCTGGGCAACATCCGCCGCGCCCTGGCGCCGGGCGGCACGCTGGTGATTGCCGAGCCCATGGCTGGCACCGCTGGTGCCGGCGGCATGGCCGAGGCTTATTTCGGTTTCTACCTGCTCGCCATGGGCAGCGGGCGGGCGCGTACACCTCAGGAAATCAGGCAATTGCTGCAGCGGTCCGGTTTCGATGCGGTTCGCGAATGGCGCACGCGCCGGCCGATCCTGACCCGCCTCATGACCGCAACGGTCAGCGGAAGTTGACAGTTCAGGCGTAACTAATTCTTGACGTCCGTGGCCGTCAAGTTAAGCTGACACTCGCCGCTTGAGAAAGCCTTTACACCCGGGCTCCGCAGCGGGAGGCAGCTGATGCAAACGACCGCCGTCGTGTTCAAAGAGCCGCAAGCTTTAGATCTGGAACAGCTCGAGCTGTGCGATCCGGGCGCCATGGACGTCGTGGTCGACATCGACTGGAGCGGCATCTCCACCGGTACCGAGCGCCTGCTGTTCACTGGCCGCATGCCGCCTTTTCCGGGGATGGGCTACCCGCTCGTGCCGGGCTACGAAGCCATCGGTCGCGTCGTCGACGCTGGACCCGAGGCGCGTCATCAGGTCGGTGAGACCGTGTTCGTGCCGGGTGCCCGGTGTTTCAAGGCAGCGCATGGCCTGTTCGGCGGTAGCGCGTCGCGTGTGGTTGTCCCCGGCAACCGGCTTGTGCCGGTCGAGGCCGATCTCGGGGGCGATGCGGTCCTGCTCGCGCTTGCCGCCACCGCCTATCACGCCATGGCCGCCAATGGCGCGCGGCGCCCCGATCTGATCGTCGGTCATGGGGTGCTCGGCCGCCTGCTCGCCAGGCTGGCGCTGCTCGATGACGAGCCGGCGCCGACGGTCTGGGAGACCAATCCGGTGCGCTCCACGGACGCCGATGGCTACAGCGTCATCCATCCCGATGAGGACGAGCGGCGCGACTACCAGGCGATCTATGACGTCTCCGGCGACAGCACTTTGCTGAATACGCTGATCGGCCGGCTTGGCTTCGGCGGCGAGATCACTCTGGCCGGGTTCTACGCCGAACCGCTCAGCTTCGCCTTCCCGATGGCCTTCATGCGCGAGGCGCGCTTACGCGTCGCCGCCGAGTGGCAACAGGACGACATGCGCGCGGTCAAGATGCTCATCGAGCTGGGCCGTCTGTCGCTGAATGGCCTGATCAGTCACTGCCTGCCGGCGTCGCAGGCCGATGGCGCCTACCGCACCGCCTTCGACGACCCGTCCTGTCTGAAAATGATCCTCGATTGGAGAGGCTGCGCATGAGTGCCTGCATCACCGCCGATGCGCCGACCACCCAGGATCTTGGTTCTGCCGACGAGCTGCGTGCCAAGACCGGCAAAAAGACCGAGATCATCGCGATCTACGGCAAGGGCGGCATCGGCAAGAGCTTCACGCTGTCCAACCTGTCCTACATGATGGCGCAGCAGGGTAAACGCGTGCTGCTGATCGGCTGCGATCCGAAAAGCGATACCACCTCACTGCTGTTCGGCGGCAAAAGCTGCCCGACCATCATCGACACCAGCTCAAAGAAGAAAGCCGCCGGCGAAGATGTCGCCATCGGCGATGTCTGCTTCGTGCGCGATGGCGTGTTCGCCATGGAACTCGGCGGGCCGGAAGTCGGCCGCGGCTGCGGCGGACGCGGTATCATCCACGGCTTCGAAATCCTCGAGAAGCTCGGCTTTCATGACTGGGATTTCGATTACAT
>JBHJHH010000033.1:0-90714 GCA_050331015.1 Geminicoccaceae bacterium | reverse complement strand
ATGCTCGAGGCGTTCTTCCAGCCCCTCCTCGGCCTGGGCGCGCAGCTCTTGCGCCTCGTTGCGCCCGCCGGCGGTATCGAACGGTGGCAGGATCGGGTCACGCGCCGGCGAGAGATAGGCGCAGCGCCTGGCGATCACGGCTGTATTGGCGATCGCCTCGGGCAGATCTGCGAACAGCGCGCGCATGTCTTCCACGCTCTTGAAGCGGTGCTCGGGCGAGACGCGCGTCCTCTCATCCTGGGTAACGATGGTGCTTTCGGCGATGCACATGAGCGCATCATGTGGCGCAAACATGCTGTCATCGGCAAAACGGACGTCGTTGGTTGCGACCAGCGGCAGATCATGGGCAAAGGCGAGCGCAATCATGGCCTCTTCCAGCGCGGCCTGGCCGTCCAGACCATGACGCTGGATCTCGATGTAAAGCCGTTCGGCAAAGATCGCCTTGAGCGCGCCGAGGATTACCTCGGCCTGCTCGTCCTGACCACGTTGCAGCGGCCGCGCCAGCGGGCCGTCCAGCATACCGCTCAGTGCCAAGACGCCGTCGCTGTGCGCTGCCAGATCGTCGAGCGTGACCGCCACCTGCTCGCGCCCCTCGCTCAGATACGCCGCTGTCTGCAGGGCCAGAAGGTGGCCGTAGCCGGTCTCGTTTTGTGCCAGTAGCAGGATCTGCGGCAGGTCGTCGTCCGGCAACGAGCGACGCGGCTGCCCATCATCGATCAAGAGCGGCAGCAGGCAGCCATGGATCGGCTGCACGCCGGTTTTCGCCGCGACCTGGGCGAACTCCAACGCGCCGAACATGTTGGCGTGATCGGTCATGGCCACAGCCGGTTGACCATCGGCGGCCGCCAGCTTGACCAGCTCATCCGGACGCAGCGCACCAGTCAGCAGCGAATAGCCCGAGCGCACACGCAAATGGACGAACGGCTCGCTTGGCATGCACCCGGTCTCCGGCAGCTCTGGTATTGGATCGCCGGCAGGATGACCGCGCCGGCTCAGGCAGGCAAGGCCTTCAGCTCACCGGGTGCGGCAGGCTCGAGCGCACCTGTGCGCAGGCGCAAGATCCGGTCCATGCGCGCCGCCAGTGCTGTGTCGTGGGTGGCGATCAAGGCCGCGGCGCCCTGCTCGCGTACGGCTGTGAGCAGCAGCTCGAAGACCTGATCAGCGGTCTCTTCATCGAGATTGCCGGTCGGCTCGTCGGCGAGCAGAACCTTGGGCGCATTGATCAGGGCCCTTGCAATGGCGACACGCTGCTGTTCGCCGCCGGACAGACGCGACGGCCGATGCGTCATGCGTGCAGCGAGGCCGACACGTTCGAGCAGGGCGCCGGCGCGCGCGCGGCCTTCGCGCAAGTTCGCCCCAGCCAGCAATGCCGGTAGCGCCACGTTTTCCAGCGCGGTGAACTCGGCCAGCAGGTGATGGAACTGATAGACGAAGCCGAGCGCTTCGCCGCGCAGTCGCGTACGCCGCCGATCGCTCATCATGCCTGTCGCCGCCCCGCCAACCAGCACGTGCCCTGCACTGGGTCGATCGAGCAGACCGGCGATGTGCAACAAGGTCGACTTGCCGGATCCCGACGCGCCGACGAGGGCGACCAGTTCGCCGGGGCACAGGCTGAGCTCGATATCGCGCAAGACATCAAGCCGGCCGGCCGGTTTCGAGAACCAGCGGGAGACGCCCTCCAGCCTCAGCGCCGCTTCGGCCTCAGCCATGGCCAGGTTCACTCATAACGCAGCGCTTCAACCGGATCGAGGCGCGCCGCCCGCCAGGACGGATAGAGCGTCGCCAGCAGGGACAGGGTCAGGCCCATGATGACCACGGCCGCCGTTTCGCCGCGTTCCACTTTGGCCGGCAACTGGCTCAAGAAATAGATCTCTGGCGCAAACAGCTGCGTGCCGGTCAGGCTCTGCAGGGCCTGGCGGATGGTTTCGATATTGAGGGCAAAGGCGGTACCGAGAACGAAGCCCAAAAGCGTGCCAGTCACCCCGATCGACGCGCCGGTCAGAAAGAAAATGCGCATGATGGCACTGCGCGTGGCCCCCATGGTGCGCAAGATGGCGATGTCACGCTGCTTGCTGCGCACTAGGATGATCAGGCCAGAAATGATGTTGAACGCCGCCACCAGGATGATCAGGGTCAAGATCAGGAACATGACATTGCGCTCGACCTGCAGCGCATTGAAAAAACTTCGATTGGTCTGCTGCCAGTCGACCACGCGCCCGGACGGTCCGGCGGCGTCCTGCAGCGGCCCGGTGAAGCGCGCGATCTGCTCCGGGTCTTCGACCATGACCTCGATGGCGCTCGCCCGTTCGGGAAACTTGAAATAGGTCTGCGCCGTCTGCAGCCCCATGAAGACAAAGCTGCTGTCATATTCGTACATGCCGACATTGAAGATCGCCTCGATGCGATAGGCGCGCATGCGCGGCATGACCCCGAAGGCCGTGGCATTGCCCTGCGGTGAAATGAGATTGAGCGTGTCGCCCAGACCGACACCGAATTGCCGGGCGAGCTGGGCTCCGATAACAATGCCGTCCGGATCGTCCAATGCGGCACGCAGATCACCGCTTTCGATGTTATCCGCGACGCTTGCCCGCGCGCTCAGGTCATCTGGACGATAGCCACGCACGAGCACGCCGCTGGCAACGCTGTTGGCGGTGGCCATGACCTGTCCCTGGACCAGGGGATCGGCACTCAAGACGCCATCGACGGCGCGCAAACGCGTGGTGACGTCGGCATAGCCAACAATGCCCTGCGGGCCAGCCTGAACGGTGGCGTGGCCGTTCAGACCGAGGATGCGCCCGAGCAGTTCGGCGCGAAAACCGTTCATGACCGCGAGCACAACGATCAGCGTGCCGACGCCCAGCATGATCCCGAGCAAAGAGAACACGGCGATGACCATAACGAAGCCCTCGCCCTGACGCGGCCGCAAATAGCGGCCGGCGACCATACGCTCAGCCAGGGCGAACATCAGGCGCCGAGCCGGTTGAGCACCGCATCGGGCGTCAGTTCTTCGGCTTCGGCGCCCGCGCCGCGACGCTTGACCTCGACCACGCCATTCTTGGCGCCGCGCGGGCCGACGACGAGCTGCCAGGGCAGCCCGATCAGGTCCATCGAGCCGAATTTCACGCCGGGGCTCTCGTTGCGATCATCGTAGAGCACGCTGACGCCGGCGTTCCGCAGCTTGGCGTAGAGATCGTCGCACATGGCGCTGCAGGTGTCGTCACCCGCGCGCAGATTGATCAGGCCGACACGGAACGGCGCGACGCTCTCTGGCCAGATGATGCCGTTGTCGTCATGGAAGGCCTCGATCAGCGCGCCGACCAGGCGCGAGACACCGATGCCGTACGAGCCCATTTCCACCGGTATCTCAACGCCCTCGGCATTGGTCACGGTAGCGCCCATCGCCTTGGAGTATTTCGTGCCGAAGAAGAAGATGTGACCGACTTCGATGCCGCGACCGGAGCGCAAGTCCTGATCCGGTACCGGACAGGCAGCCGGGATGTGCATGTCGTCTGTGGCGGCGTAGTAGGATTTCAAGTCGTCCGGATCGAGGTTCGGATCGCTGAAATCGATCTCCTCGAAGCGCTTGTCGAAAAACACCTCGCTCTCGCCGGTATTGGCGAGGATCTGAAATTCATGGCTGAGATCACCGCCGATCGCGCCGGTTTCCGCGCGCATCGGGATCGCCGTCAGGCCCATGCGATGGAAGGTGCGCAAGTAAGCGACGAACATATTGCTGTAGGCCCGCCGCCCGGCCTCGACATCGATGTCGAAGGTATAGGCATCCTTCATGAGGAATTCGCGCCCGCGCATGACACCGAAGCGCGGCCGGACCTCGTCGCGGAATTTCCATTGGATGTGGTAGAGATTGAGTGGCAGATCGCGATAGCTCTTCACCGAACGGCGGAAGATGTCGGTGACGACCTCTTCATTGGTCGGGCCGAACAGCAAGGCGCGATCATGGCGATCGCGAATGCGCAGCATTTCCTTGCCATAGGCATTGTAGCGACCGCTCTCCTGCCAAAGCTCGGCCGGCTGGATGGTCGGCATGAGCATCTCGATGGCACCGGCGCGGTCCATTTCCTCGCGCACAATGGCCTCGACCCGCTGCAACACGGCCAGACCGAGCGGCAGCCAGACATACAGGCCGGCGGCCTCCTGCCGGATCATGCCAGCGCGCAGCATGAGCTGGTGGGACATGATCTGCGCCTCGGAAGGCGTGTCTTTCATCAAGGGCAGGAAGTACCGAGACAGCCGCATAAGCCGTGCCTTTGTCATCGAAGCTCAAGAATGCGGGCGGACCTTAGGCGTTGCGTCAAATCCTGGCAACGCGATGGCGCGGGCATTTTGTCGATAACAAAGAAAAGGCCGCGTCGGCTACGACGCGGCGCTCAAAGGGAGGAAACGCCTCAAGTCGGGTGCCATAGACAACCGCCTATGAACACACCAACACTATGCGACCGAGCGCCAAGAGGATGCAAGAGAAAACTCACGGCTAACGCGGATTTTACTCACCGTTCCATGTCGCGGCGCAGAAATCGGCAAGACGGCCAACCGCTGAGCCGCTCGAAAAGGCTTTGTGCATATAAGGCGTAAATAGCTATCATTCCTGATCCGGCAGTTGCCGCCAGGGTGCTTCGTCGCCGATGATTTGGGCGTGCAAGGGACACCATGTGGCGTGCGCACCGGGCAAGTACCCGACGCCCTCGAGAAACTCGCGCACGATCTCCGGGCCGGTGAAGCGAAAGGTCTTGCGAAACAATCGCACCCAGGACGGCAAGTCTCGCCCGGCTTGGGCATCAAACCAAGCTTTGGCCGAGCCATGGGTTGCCGCAAAGCCGACAAAGACCTCGGCATTGTGGATCAGGGCTTCGATTTTGCCACGATGGCGGATGACACCCGGATCGGCCAGGAGACGCTCGATATCGCCCGCGTCGAAAGCGGCGACACGGGTCGGGTCAAAGCCAGCATACGCAACGTGCAGGCTGTCGCGCTTTTTCAGGATCGTCAACCAGGACAGACCGGCCTGGTTGATCTCCCAGGCCAGCCGCTCGAGCAAACCGGCATCATCCGCCGGCATGCGGCCATGCTCGACATCGTGGTGATAGCGATGCGCCGGATGGGCGTCGGCCAGATCGCAATAGCTCTTGGCCATGGCCTTATGCGCCGGCCGGCACCAGGCTGATCATGCCGCTTTGCAAGGCCCAGACGATGAAAGCGGTCACCACCACCGCGATGCCGGTGGTGATGGCAAACTTGAGCGCCAGGCGCGGCTTGGCCGGGGCACTCTCCGCCATGCCCGGCTCGACGTCGTCGGGCGGATGCGCGCCGAACGGCAGGACCATGAACAGGATCAGCCACCAGGCGACGACGAACAGAACGATGACGCCGAGCCAGTCCATCGCGATCAGGCCTGTTCCAGCTCGATCAGCGTGCCATTGAACTGCTTGGGATGCAGAAACAGCACCGGCTTCTTGTGCGCGCCGATCTTCGGCTCGCCATTGCCGAGCACGCGCGCGCCCTTCTCCTGCAACTGGTCACGCGCGGCGTAGATGTCGTCGACCTCGTAACAGACATGGTGGATGCCGCCCGACGGGTTCTTGTCGAGAAAGCCCTGGATCGGGCTGTTTTCGCCCAGCGGATAGAGCAGCTCGATCTTGGTGTTCGGCAGCTCGATGAATACCACCGTCACACCGTGATCCGGCTCGTCCTGGGGCGCGCCGACATTGGCCCCGAGCATGTCGCGGTACTGCGCGCTGGCGACCTCCAGGTCGGGCACCGCAATGGCAACGTGATTGAGCCGTCCGATCATTCCATAACTCCCGCTTCTTCGATCAAGCCGTTCAGGACTTCCGCGCTCAGCCGCGTGATCTGCACCTCGATGATCGGCCGCTTGTCACGTGCGAGCTGCAACCCGCGCCTGGCGACGGTGCGCACGGTATCGCGCACGCGCTCGTCGTCCTCGGCCTGCCAGTCATCCAGGCCGTCGATGGCATCGCCGATGGCCTCGACCAGCGCCGCCATGGCGTCGTCATCGTCCTCGATCGCCGAGGCACCGATCACGCTCAGGTTCGGATCGGCCACCAGGCTGCCGGCATCATCCATGACCAGCGAGACCAGCACGGTGCCATGGTTGGCCAGACGCCGGCGCACGCGATAGAGATCATCCTCGGCCGGTACGAATGCGCTGCTTTCGATCACCGCCCGGCCAACGCCGACGCGATCGAGTCTCTCCGGTTCACCGGGCGCGAGCCGCACCATATCGCCGTTGACCACCTGGATGGCGTGCTGGACGCCCATGCGCTCGGCAAAGGCGCGGTGCTCGTGCAGATGGCGGATCTCACCGTGCACCGGAATGGCGATCTGCGGGCGCAGCCAGCGATACATCTGCTCGACCTCGTCGCGGCTGGGATGGCCGGAGACGTGCACGAAATGATCCTGCTCGGTGATCACCTCGAGGCCGGCCAGGACCAGACGATTGTGCAGATTGTACAGCGTGCGCTCGTTACCCGGGATGATCTTCGAGGAAAAGATCACCGTGTCGCCCGGCTCGAGCTCGACGGTCGGATGGTTGCCGCTGGCGATGCGGCCCAAGGCCGCGCGCGCCTCGCCCTGACAACCGGTGCAAAGCAGCAGCGTCTTCGATCTGGGCAGCGCGTCGATGTACTTGTCCGGCAGCAGTTCCGGGATGTCACGCAGATAGCCGCACTCCTTGGCCGCTTCGATCATCCGGTGCATCGAGCGGCCGACGACGACCACGTCGCGCCCGGCGGCAGTGGCGGCAACGATGGCGGATTCCATCCGGGCAATATTGGAAGCAAACGTGGTCAGCGCAACGCGGTTGGGCTGCTCGGCGATCAGCTTGGTCAGGCTGTCGCGCACTTCGGCTTCGGACCCGGAGGTGCCGGGCGTCATGATATTGGTGGAATCGCAGATCAGTGCGAGCACGCCGCGCGCGCCGAGCTCGCTGAAGCCCTCGACATTGGTCACCGGCCCGACCAGCGGTTCCGGGTCGAGCTTCCAGTCGCCGCTGTGCACGAGCAGGCCGTGTCGTGTCTCGATCGCCAGCGCGTTGGCATCGGGGATCGAGTGGGTGACGCCGACGAAAAAGCAGGTGAACGGCCCAAGTGTGAAGCGTTCACCGGGCTTGACCTCGCGGATCGGCACCTGGCCGAGCATGCGCGCTTCGGCAAGCTTCTTGCGCAACACGGCAGCGGTGAAACGCGTGCAATAGATCGGCGCACCCAAGCGCGGCCACAAATAGGGCACGGCACCGAGGTGGTCCTCATGGGCATGGGGCAGGACGATGCCCTCGAGGGCCTCCCGGCGCGCTTCCAGCCAGCTCAGATCCGGCAAGACCAGATCGACGCCCGGATGGGTGTCGTCGGCAAAGGTCAGGCCGAAATCCACCTGCAGCCAGCGGCCATCGAGGCCGTAGACGTAATTGTTGAGACCGATTTCGCCAGCACCGCCCAGCGGGGCGAAAACAAGGCCCTTATCTGCCATGATCAATCCTGAGATGGCGGAGGGTTACGCCGATAGATGTCGACCAAGCCGGTCATCGTCAAATCGCGATCAACCTGCTCGATCATCGGCACGGCCATGGAAAATAGGCCAGCCAGCCCCCCTGTGGCGACCACTTTCATCGGCGCACCGAATTCTTGCCGTATGCGCGTGATCAAACCTTCGATCAGCGCGACATAGCCGTAGAACACACCGGACTGCATGGCGGTCACGGTCGAGGTACCGATGACGTGCTCCGGCCGCTCGATACCGATGCGCGGCAGCTGTGCCGCGGCCTGGTGCAGCGCCTCGATCGACAGGTTGATGCCGGGCGCAATGGCGCCGCCACGATAGACGCCCTCGCCGTCGACGACGTCGAAGGTCGTGGCCGTGCCGAAATCGACGATGATCAGTGGGCGCGCATAGCGCTTCCAGGCGGCCACGGCGTTGACCACGCGGTCGGCGCCCACTTCCGACGGATTGTTCAGGGCGATCGGCATGCCGTAGTCGAGGTCTTCGCCGACCACGAGAACCTGCACGCCGAAATGGTCGCGGAACATTTTGCGCATCGGAAAGACGACTTGCGGCACGACCGTGGCCATGACCACGGCCTTGACGTCTTCCGGCTGAAAGCCCTTGAACTGCATGAGCTGCACGACGGCAACGGCATACTCGTCCGAGGTACGCTGGCGCATGGTCTGCAGTCGCCATTGCGCCCGTGACTCCTCGCCCTCGTACAAACCGATCACCGTGTTGGTATTGCCGACATCGATCGCCATCAACATGGCCCGCCCTCCAGTTCGGAGCGTGCATCAGGGAAGAACACCTCGCCCGCCGTGATCGCTTCGACGCGCCCGGGCGCGGTCTCGAGCAAGAGCGCCCCGGACGGATCAAGATCGCGAAACGCGCCCGATACACGGCGCTCGCCCAGCCTCGCATGCAAATGCTGGCCCAAACCGTGCGCGCGCGCCAGCCAGGCGGCCCGCACCGGTGCCAGACCTTGGCTCTGCCAACGACCGCACCAGCGCTCGAAGGCATCCAGATAACCGCTCAACAGCCGTTCGAGCGGCACCGGCGCCGTGGCATGGTCGTTCAGGGCGCAGACCGGGTAAGGCACCCCTTGAGGCGCACTGGCGACGTTGACGCCGGTGCCAACCAGCACGGCCGGACGCGTGGCCTTGGTATCCGCGGTTTCGAGGAGCAGACCCGACACCTTGGCGCCATTGACCAGGACATCGTTCGGCCATTTCAGTGACAAGGTCGTGCCGCCGCGCAGCCAGGGCATGATCGCTTCGGCCAGCGCAACGGCCGTCAGCAAGGACAGCTCGGCCAGGCGCTTGGCCGGCACGTCCGGACGCAGCAACAGCGTGGCGTAGAGATTGCCCCGCGGCGAGACCCAGCGGTGCCCATGCCGGCCACGCCCTGTCCCCTGCGAAACGGCCCAAAAAACCGCTGGCCCGGCCAAGCCGGCTTCCGCGGCGGCGCGCGCCAGATCGCTGGTGCTGCCGACATGATCGAAACGCTGCAGCCGATAGCCTGCCGGCAGCCGAACGTCCTGCTCGCTCACTGGATGAAAAGCGTTGCCGCTGCGGCCTGGGCGCGGGTCAAGAGCGGGCTCGGATAAAGGCAGAACAACAAGGTGAAAGCCGCGGTCAGCGTGACCACGAAGCCGAGCTCACCGGAGACCGGGCGATCAAAGGCGTCCTTGGGCTCATCGAAATACATCAGCTTGACGATGCGCAGGTAGTAATAGGCACCGACCACGCTGGCGAGCACGCCGATGACCGCCAGACCGATCAGGCCCTGCTCGACGGCGGCCATGAACACATACAGCTTGCCGAAAAAGCCGGCCAGCGGCGGAATGCCGGCCAGCGAGAACATGAAGATCGCCAGCGCCAGGGCCATCATCGGCTGGGTACGGCCAAGACCGGCGAACTCCTCGATGCGGCTGATCTGATAATCCTGACGGCGCAGCGCCATGACGCAGGCGAAGCTGCCGACGGTCATGAACAGATAGATGGCCATGTAGATCATCACGGCATAGACACCGCGCTCGGTCCCGGCCGACAGGCCGACCAGCGCGTAACCGACATGGCCGATCGAGCTGTAGGCGAGCAGGCGCTTGATGCTGGTCTGACCGATGGCGGCGAACGCACCGAGCAGCATGCTGGCGATCGAGATGAACACGATGACCTGCTGCCACTGATCGACGAAGCTGCCGAAGGGCTGCATGAACACGCGCAAGATGAGGCCCATGGCGGCCACTTTCGGTGCCGCGGCGAGAAAGGCGGTGACCGGCGTCGGCGCGCCCTCATAGACGTCCGGCGTCCACATATGGAACGGCACGGCCGAGATCTTGAAGGCCAGGCCGGCGGCGATGAACACCAAGCCGGTGATGGCGCCGTTGGGCAGCGGGTTGTCGGCACCGAACGTGCCCGCCAGCGCCGGGAACGACAGCGTGCCGGTGAAGCCGTACACCAGCGAGCAGCCGTAGAGCAAAATGCCCGAGGCCAGCGCACCGAGGACGAAGTATTTCAGGCCGGCTTCGGTCGAGCGGACATCGTCGCGCCGGATCGCGGTCATGACGTACAGCGGCAGGCTCTGCAGCTCGAGCGCCATGTACAGGGCGAGAAAGCTGTTGGCCGAGATCATCAACAGCATGCCGAGGGTCGCGACCAGGGCGATCACCGGCACTTCGAAGCGGTCCGCATCGAGCCGGCGGAGCTGGCCCGGTGTCATGACCAGACACAAGACCGCGCCGATGATGACCAATATGCTGAGAAAGCTGGAAAAGCCATCGATCAGCAGGTGCCCGCCGAAGACGTCGACAGGGCCTTTGTCACTGGCGATGATCAGCAGGCCGGTGATGATCAGCGCGGCGATCGCCACCGGCATGACCACGCGTGAGCCCTCGTCCTCGTCGCGCAAGGCGCCCAGCAACAGCACGGCCAGGATGGCGGTCGCCAGAAAGATCATCGGGAAGGCAGGAAGCATCACCATGAGATCAGGCGTCCAAGCTCATCGCGCCGCCAGCTCGGTGCCGAGGCTGCCTTGCACATCGGCCAGCAGCGCCTGCACGGAAGCGGCCATCGGATCGAGGAAGTAGGAGGGGTAAATGCCCATAAACAGCGCCAGCAGGACCAGCGGCGCAAAGGCGATCATTTCATGCGCGCGCATATCGCGCATCGCCTTGAGGCTTTCTTTCTCGAGCGTGCCGAAAATCACCCGGCGGTACAGCCAGAGCATGTAGCCGGCGCTCAAGATCATGCCCGAGGCGGCGAACAGGGCGACCCAGGTGTTGAACTGGAACACGCCGACGATCACCAGGATTTCGCCAACGAAGCCGGACGTCCCCGGCAGGCCGACCGAGGCCATGGTGAACAGCATGAAGATCAGGGCATAGCTCGGCATGATGCTGGCCAGGCCGCCATAGGCCGCGATCTCGCGGGTATGCAGCCGGTCATAAATCACGCCCACGCACATGAAGAGGGCCGCGGAGACAACGCCGTGGCTGAGCATCTGGAAGATGCCACCGGTCAGGCCCTGCTCGTTGAAGGCGAAAATGCCGATGGTTACGATGCCCATATGGGCGACCGAGCTGTAGGCG
This sequence comes from Geminicoccaceae bacterium, assembly GCA_050331015.1. Taxonomy (GTDB): domain Bacteria; phylum Pseudomonadota; class Alphaproteobacteria; order Geminicoccales; family Geminicoccaceae; genus JBHJHH01. The sequence continues at coordinate 79,607 of JBHJHH010000033.1, read as the reverse complement.
ATCAGCTTCTTCATGTCGTCCTGCATCAGGGCGACCAGCGAGGTGTAGATCACCGCGATCACGCTCAAGGCATAGATCAACGGCGTGAAGAACTCTGAGGCTTCCGGCAGCATCGGCAACGAGAAGCGCAAGAAGCCATAGCCGCCCAGCTTCAAAAGGATGCCAGCGAGCAGGACCGAGCCGGCTGTGGGCGCCTCGACATGAGCATCCGGCAGCCAGGTGTGAAACGGCCACATCGGCACCTTGACAGCGAACGAGGCGAACATCGCCAGCCACAACCAGAGCTGCATGGTCCGGCCGAACTCGGCGGTTTGGATCAGGGTCGGGATGTCGGTCGTGCCGGTCTCGAGGAAGATCGCCAGCATGGCGATCAGGAACAGCACCGAGCCCAAAAGCGTATACAGGAAGAACTTGAAGCTGGCGTAAATGCGCCGCGGCCCGCCCCAGATGCCGATGATCAGATACATCGGAATGAGGATCGCCTCGAAGAACAGGTAGAAGAGGACGAAATCGAGTGCGCAGAACACGCCGATCATCAGCGAGTCCATGACCAGAAAGGCGATCATGTACTCCTTGACCCGCGTGGTCACGGCATACCACGAGCCGACCACACAGATCGGTGTCAGCAAGGCGCTGAGCAGCACAAACCACAAGGAAATGCCGTCGATGCCGAGATGGTAGTTGATATCCAGGCCGACGAACCAGGCGCCCTTTTCGACGAATTGAAAGCCGGCCTCATTGGAATCAAAGCCGCCCAGCACCAACAGCGACATGAGGAAGGTTAGGCTCGACGTCCACAGCGCAACCCAGCGGGCATTGGTCGCGACGATCTCTTCATCGCCGCGGATCAGCAGGATCATCACCGCGCCGATGAGCGGCAGAAAGATCAGCAGAGAAAGGAGCGGCCAATCGCTCATCTGTCGTCGTTCCGTCCGCTCAAGGGGCCAGCATGTACCAGGTGACCAGGCCGGCGACCCCGATCAGCATGGCAAAGGCATAGTGGTAGAGGTAGCCGGTCTGCAGCTTGACGACGCGCTTGGCGACGCCGCCCGCGGTGGCGGCAACACCGTTCGGCCCAAAGCCGTCAATGATCGCGCCGTCACCGCCCTTCCAGAGCAGGCGGCCGAGCCATTGCGCCGGCGTCACGAAAACGGCGTGATAGAGCTCGTCGAAATACCACTTGTTGTACACGAACGTGTAGAGCGGCTTGATCTTGGCGGCGACTTGGCCAGGCAGCTCCGGCTGGCGCAAATAGAACTGATAGGCCAGCGCAATACCGGCGAGACTGACGATCACCGGCAAGATCTTGATCAGGAACGGCGTGTGGTGCGCTTCCTCGAGAATGTGGTTGTCCGGCCGGGTGAAGATCGCGCCATGCCAGAAATCATGGTGCGGATCGACCATGCCGGTGCCGAACATACCGGCGAACACGGCGCCGACGGCCAAGAGCGCCAGCGGCACGGTCATCACCGGCGGGCTCTCATGGATGTGGTGCATGACATCGTCGCTGGCACGCGGCGCGCCATGGAAGGTCATGAACAGCAGGCGCCAGGAATAGAAGGCGGTCATGAAGGCAGCGAGCACGCCCAGCACGAAGGCGTAGTTCGCGAACGGGCTGTGCGCAGCGTGCGCCGCTTCGATGATCAGGTCTTTGCTGTAGTAGCCGGCGAAGAACGGTAGGCCGGCCAAAGCGAGCGAGCCGATCCACATCATGGCATAGGTGAAGCGGATCTTCTTCCAGATGCCGCCCATCTTGCGCATGTCCTGCTCGTTCGACATGGCATGGATGACCGAACCGGCGCCGAGGAACAGCAGGGCCTTGAAGAAGGCATGCGTGAACAAATGGAAGATCGCGGCCGAATAGGCGCCTACGCCGGCGGCGAAAAACATGTAGCCGAGCTGCGAGCAGGTCGAATAGGCGATGACCCGCTTGATGTCGAACTGGGTCATGCCGATGGTGGCGGCGAAAAACGCCGTCGAGGCACCGACGAAGGTTACCACGGCGAGCGCATCGGGCGCGTATTCCATCATCGGCGAGATGCGCGCGACCAGGAACACACCGGCGGTGACCATGGTCGCCGCATGGATCAGGGCGGAGACCGGCGTCGGGCCCTCCATGGCATCGGGCAGCCAGGTGTGCAGGCCGAGCTGGGCCGACTTGCCCATGGCGCCGATGAACAGCAGGATGCATAGAATGGTCAGCGTATCGAACTGGGCGCCGAACACCTGCAACTTTGTGTCGACCATATCCGGCACGGCGGCGAATACGGTGTCGAACTGCACGCTGTCGAACACCAAAAACACGCCGGCGATGCCGAGTGCCAGCCCGACGTCACCGACGCGGTTGACGATGAACGCCTTGATCGCCGCGGCGTTGGCCGATGGCTTGTGGTACCAAAAACCGATCAGCAGGTAGGATGCCAGACCGACGCCCTCCCAGCCGAAATAGAGCTGGATGAAGTTGTCCGCCGTCACCAGCATCATCATGGCGAAGGTGAACAGCGACAGATAGCTCATGAACCGAGCCTTGGCCGGGTCATGGCTCATATAACCGATCGAATAGATGTGCACGAGCGAGCTGACCGTGGTGACCACGACCATCATCACCGCGCTCAAGGCATCGATGCGCACTGCCCAATCGGTGACGAAGCTGCCAACCGCGATGAAGCTCAAAACCTCGATTTTCATGGCCGGCTGGCCGGCCGCCTGGAACAGCACGATCCAGGAAAGCAGCGCGGCGATGACCAGCAGCGTGCAGGTCACCAGTTGCGCGCCACGGTCGCCAATCTGGCGGCCGAAAAAGCCGGCAATCAGGGCGCCGATAAGCGGCAGGAAGACGGGCGCAGCATAGAGCATCGCCTCAGCCCTTCATCATGCTGATGTCTTCGACTTCGATGCTGCCGCGGTTTCGGAAATAGGCGACAACGATGGCGAGGCCGATGGCCGCTTCGGCAGCGGCAACGGTCAAGATGAACAAGGCAAACACCTGACCGGCGAGATCATTGAGCGAGGCCGAGAAGGCGACGAAATTGATGTTGATGGACAGCAGGATCAGTTCGATCGACATCAAAATGATGATCACGTTCTTTCGGTTCAAAAAAATGCCGAACACGCCGAGCGTAAAGATGATGCCGGCGAGAATCAGGTAATGCGAGAGCGGAACGACCATCTCCATCAGACACCGCTCCCCGTGGATACCTTGCGAACCTGCAGGCGCTGCTCACGGGTGACGGCAACCTGCTCGCCGATATCCTGCCGGCGCACGCCCTCGCGTTTGCGCAAGGTCAGCGTGATCGCGCCGATGATGGCGGTAAGCAGGATCAGCCCGGCCAGCTGGAACAGGTAGAAGTAGTCGGTGTACAGGATGTCGCCGATCGCTGCCGTGTTGGTGCGCTGCTCGATGGGCGGGGCGATATCGGCCGGCACGGCCATGCTGCCCGGATCAACCGCCCAGGTGGCAAACACCAAGATGAGTTCGACCAACAGGATGACACCGACCAGCGCGCCGATGGGCAGGTAGTGCAACAGGCCCTGGCGCATGCGCACGGCATAGATGTCGAGCATCATGACGACGAACATGAACAGCACCGCAACGGCGCCGACATAGACGACCACCAGGATCATGGCGATGAACTCGGCGCCAATGAGCACGAACAGGCCTGCCGAGGTGAAGAACGCCAGGATCAGGAACAGGACCGAATGGACCGGATTGCGTGAGCTGATCACCATCACGGCAGAGGCCACCGTGATCGCGCCGAACAGGTAGAAGACGAAGACTGGCAAGCTCATCAGGCAACCCGGGCGTCAGACATTGTTGGCGACGGTCAAACACGCGCCGCCGCAGATCGGTATCGATGTTGGCGCCCGGTTTAGCGGTAGGGCGCATCCGCGGCAAGATTGGCGGCGATCTCAGCTTCCCAGCGCTCGCCATTCGCCAGCAGCTTTTCCTTGTTATAGAAGAGCTCTTCGCGTGTCTCCGCGGCAAACTCGAAGTTCGGCCCCTGGACGATGGCGTCGACCGGGCAGCTTTCCTCGCACATGCCGCAATAGATGCATTTGGTCATGTCGATGTCGTAGCGTGTCGTGCGCCGCTGGCCGTCGGCGCGCGGGCGGCTTTGGATGGTGATCGCCTGGGCCGGACAGATCGCCTCGCACAGCTTGCAGGCGATGCAGCGCTCTTCGCCGTTGGGATAGCGGCGCAAGGCGTGCTCGCCGCGAAAGCGCGGGCTGAGCGGCCCCTTTTCGTACGGATAGTTGATCGTGACCTTCTTCTTGAAGAAGTAGCGCAAGGTCAGACCGAAACCGGTGATGAGTTCCTGCAACAGGAGGCTCTTTGCCGTGCGCTCTAGCGCAGCCATACCCGCTCCCCTCTCAAGCCAAAGCCGTCAGCCCGTCTGACCGGGCAACCAGCCAAACGTGATCAAGACACCCGACGTCACCACCACCCAGAGCAGCGCCGCCGGCAAAAACACTTTCCATCCCAGCCGCATGAGCTGGTCGTAGCGATAGCGCGGCAAGGTCGCACGCGCCCAGAAAAACACGAACAGCACGAGCGCGATCTTGCCGAAGAACCAGATCGGCCCCGGTATCCAGTTGAAGGGCGCGATGTCAAACGGTGGCAACCAGCCGCCCAGAAACAGGATGGCACAGATCGCCGACATCAAGATCATGTTGGCGTATTCGCCCAGAAAGAACAGAGCGAACGTCATCGAGCTGTATTCAACATTGTAGCCCGTGACCAGGGTCGCTTCATCTTCCGGCAGATCGAACGGATGCCGGTTGGTTTCGGCCAAAATTGACACGACGAATATGATGAACATCGGGAAGTGGATCAGGCAGAACCAGCCCCATTCGCTCTGTGCGCGCACAATGTCCGACAGATTCAGCGAACCGGCGGTGATCAGCACGTTGATGATGATCAGGCCAATGGCGATTTCGTAACTGATCATCTGCGCCGAGCTGCGCAGCGCACCCAAAAACGCGTAGCGCGAATTGCTTGCCCAGCCGGCCATGATCACGCCGTAGACTCCGAGCGAGCTGATCGCAAACAGATAGAGCACGCCGACATTGATGTCCGCGATGACCATGCCGTCATCGAACGGGATCACCGCCCAGCCGATCATCGCCAGGATGAAGGTCAGCATCGGCGCCATGATGTAGGGGATCTTGTTGGCGCCGGTCGGGATGACGGTTTCTTTGATGAACAGCTTCAAGCCATCGGCCAGGGGCTGCAACAGGCCGAACGGACCAACCGTCATCGGCCCCTGGCGTAGCTGCATGGCGCCGATGACCTTGCGCTCGGCATAGGTCGTGTAGGCGACCGCAACCAGAAGCGGCACGATGACCAGCAGGACCTGGAACACCGTCCAGATCAGCGTCAGCAGCGGCGAGCCTTCAGCGAACACCAATCAGCCCTCCGTGCCGGTCGCCGGCAGATCGGCGCGCAGAATTTCGTCGACACACGCCTGCATGACCTTGGACGCGCGCGAGATGGCGCAGGTCTGGTAGTAGACCTTGACCGCTGACTCGAACGGCGCGTCGTCGAGCGGGCCATCGAGGCCGAAGCTCGACCAGGGCGCCGGCGTGATGCTGTCGATCTCCGCCAGATGCGGTGCGATTTCCACCATGCGGGCGCGCACGTCAGCAAGCGTGTTCACCGGCACCGTATGGCCCAGTGCTTCGGAGAGCGCGCGCAGGATCTTCCAGTCCTCACGCGCCAGCCCCGGGGCAAAGGCGGCCAGCCGCGTGCGTTGCGGCCGGCCTTCGGTGTTGACATAAGTGGCGTTCTTTTCGGTGTAGGCGGCGCCCGGCAGAATCACATCCGCCGCACGCGCGCCGACATCGCCGTGATGCCCCTGGTAAATGACGAACGCGCCGCCGAGCTGGCTGGTGTCGATTTCATCGGCGCCGAGCAGAAAGACCGTTTCGATGTCGCCGGCCTGGGCGCCCTCGAGGATGCCGGCGACGTCGCGGCCACCGGCACCCGGCACCAGACCGAGATCCAGGCCGCCGACGCGGGCAGCGGCGGTGTGCAGCACGCTGAACCCGTTCCAGTCCGCGCCGATCATGCCGTAGGTCTCGGCGATCTGCTGGGCGAGGTGCAGCACGGCGGCGCCATCGCGACGCGCCAGCGCTCCCTGACCGAGGATCAGCATCGGCCGCTGGGCGTTGCGCAGCACATCGCAAAAACCGTGATTGCCCTGCAGGACATCGCGCAAGGTAGCCGTGCCGGCGCCCAGATCGCTGACCGGATAGGTCAGGTCCACACCGCCGGCGCCAATGCGGCCGACCTTGAAACCGCCGCCCATGCGATAGCGCTTGCGCAGACGGGCATTGACCAGCGGCGCCTCATAGCGCGGGTTGGTGCCGATGAGCAGGCAGGCATCGGCGCGTTCGATGCCGGCGATGGTCGTGTTGAACAGATAGCTGGCGCGATTGCCGGCATCGAGCTTGGCACCGTCCTGGCGGCAATCGACCGACGTGATGCCGAGCGCATGGGTCAGGTCCTTGAGCACCGTCATGGCCTCAAGATCGATCTGGTCACCGACGATAACGCCCGTGCGGCTCGCCGGCACGGCGTCCATGCGGGCCTTGATGGCGGCGAACGCCTCGGGCCAGCCGGCCTGTTGCAGCTTGCCGTCTTTCTTGACGAACGGCGTGTCCAGCCGGGCGAATTTCAGCCCGTCGATGGCAGCACGGCTCTTGTCGGCCAGCCACTCCTCGTTGATCTCTTCATGCAGCCTGGGCAGGACGCGCATGACCTCAGAGCCGCGCGTGTCGAGGCGGATATTGGTACCGACGGCATCGAGCACATCGATGCTCTCGGTCTTTTTCAGCTCCCAGGTGCGCGCACGGTACTCGAACGGTTTTGAGTTCAGGGCGCCGACCGGGCAGATATCGGCGATGTTACCGGACAGTTCCGAGGTGATCGCCTGCTCGACCCAGGTGCTTATCTCCATGTCTTCGCCGCGATTGACCGCACCGAGTTCCTCGATGCCGGCGACCTCATTGATGAAGCGGATGCAGCGCGTGCAGTGAATGCAGCGGGTCATATGGGTCGAGATCAGCGGCCCCATATACTTGTCGGTTACCGGCCGCTTGTTTTCCTGGAAGCGCGACTGGTCGGGTCCGTAGAACAGGGTCAAGTCCTGCAGATCACACTCGCCGCCCTGATCGCAGATCGGGCAATCCAGCGGGTGGTTGATCAACAGCATCTCGAGCACGCCCTTCCGGGCCTTTTGCACCATCTCAGTGGTGGTCTTAACGACCATGCCGTCCGCTGCCGGCAAGGCGCAACTCGCCTGCGGCTTGGGCGCCGGGCGGCCGCCCTGCTCGACCTCGACCAGGCACATGCGGCAATTGCCGGCGATGTTCAGCCGCGGGTGGTAGCAGAACACCGGCACCTCGACACCGGCCGCCTCGCATGCCTGCAGGACGGTGGCACCCTTCTCGACCTCAACCTCGATGCCGTCGACCGTGACTTTCATCGTCTCTCCCGTCCGAAGCCGTAAGCTGCCCTACTCGGCAGCGATCGGCTGGGCCGCACGCTCGGTGATCCGGCGCTCGATCTCATCGCGGAAATGCCGGATCAGGCCCTGCACCGGCCAGGCCGCGGCATCGCCCAGCGCACAGATCGTGTGGCCCTCGATCTCTTTGGTGACATCATAGAGCATGTCGATCTCATCGATCGTCGCATCGCCCCGCTCCATGCGTGTGACAACGCGCCAAAGCCAGCCGGTGCCCTCGCGACACGGCGTGCACTGGCCGCAGCTCTCATGCATGTAGAATTTCGACAGCCGGCCGATGGCCTTGATGATGTCGGTCGCCTTGTCCATGACGATAACGCCGGCGGTGCCGAGGCCCGAGCCGACCTCGCGCAAGGCGTCGAAATCCAGAAGAACGTCGTCACAGACGCTCTTGGGCATCACCGGCACCGAGCTGCCGCCCGGAATCACGCCCAGCAGATTGTCCCAGCCGCCGCGCACGCCGCCGCAATGCTTGTCGAGCAGTTCGCGCAACGGAATGCTCATGGCCTCTTCGACCGTGCACGGCTGGTTCACGTGACCGGAGATGCAAAACACCTTCGTGCCGGCATTGCCCTTGCGCCCGAAGCCCGCGAACCACGAGGCACCGCGACGGAGAATGGTCGGCACGACCGCGATCGTCTCGACATTGTTCACCGTCGATGGCCGGCCGTACAGACCGACCGCGGCCGGAAACGGCGGCTTCAGGCGCGGCTGGCCCTTTTTGCCCTCCAGGGATTCCAGCAAGGCGGTCTCTTCGCCGCAGATATAGGCGCCGGCACCGCGGTGCAGATAGATCTCGTAGTCATAGCCTGACTTGCAGGCGTTCTTGCCGATCAGGCCAGCGTCATAGGCTTCGGCGATCGCAGCATCGAGGCGATCGGCCTCCAAGATGTACTCGCCGCGGATATAGATGTAACAGGCCGTGGCCCCCATCGCGACGCCGGCCAGCAGGCAGCCCTCGATCAGCTTGTGCGGCTCATGGCGCATGATCTCGCGATCTTTGCACGTGCCCGGCTCGGACTCATCGGCGTTGACGACCAAGTACACCGGCCCGCCGTCGGTCTGCTTGGGCATGAACGACCACTTGACACCGGTCGGAAAGCCGGCGCCGCCGCGACCGCGCAAACCGGACGCCTTGACCTCTTCGACCAGCGCCTCGCGGCCCATGTCGATCAGCGCCTTGGTGTTGTCCCAATCACCGCGCTGACGCGCGCCGGCCAGCGTCCAATCCTGCTCGCCATAAAGATTGTGGAAGATGCGATCGGCGTCGTTAAGCATGCGGCTCCCCCGCCCCATCAGCGCGCGTCATCAAAGTCGTCTTGCCGCCGATCGGCATGGACGCCTTGCGCCCTTTGGCGGAGCCGGCCTCCGGCCGCTCGCCACGCTTGAGCGCTTCGAGGATGGCTTTGGTGCTGTCATAGTCGAGGTCTTCGTAAAAGACATCATCGACCCACAAGATCGGCGCGTTGGCACAGGCGCCGAGGCATTCGAACTCGCGCAGGAAAAAGCCGCCGTCAGCCGTCGACTCACCCATGCCGATGCCGAGCACGTCCTTGCACGCCCGCACGACGTCGTCCGAGCCGCACAGCCAGCACGGCGTCGTCGTGCAGGCGCGCACCTGGATGCGGCCGACCGGCTCGGTGTTGTACATGTCGTAGAACGACGCGACCTCGTAGACCCGGATACGCGGCATCTCGAGATAGTCGGCGACGTAATCGAGGACCGGGCGCGGCAGCCAGCCGCCGCACTGCTTTTGCGCGATGGTCAAGAGCGGCATGACGGCACTGGCCTTGCCGATCGCCGGGTATTTGGCGATGTGCTTTTGCGCTTCCGCCTCGTTTTCGGGCGTGAACGCGAAGTCCTGAACGTCGCCGTCGTGGGGATGCTTGTGGGTCATCGATCGATCTCGCCAAACACGACGTCCAACGAGCCGATGATCGAAACGACGTCGGCCAGCTGGTGGCCCTTGGAGAGGAAATCCAACGCCTGCAGGTGGGAGAAGCCGGTCGGCCTGATCTTGCACCGGTAGGGAATGTTGGTGCCATCCGAGACCAGATAGACCGCGAACTCACCCTTGGGCGTTTCCACGGCGGCGTAGGTCTCACCGGCCGGCACGTGAATGCCTTCGGTATACAATTTGAAGTGATGGATGAGCGCCTCCATCGAGCGTTTCATTTCCGCGCGCCGCGGCGGCGTCACCTTCTGATCGTTGATGCGCACTGGCCCTTCCGGCAACTGGTCGAGGCATTGTTCGATGATGCGCAGGGACTGGCGCATCTCCTCGAAGCGCACGAGGTAGCGATCAAACACATCGCCTTTGGTCCCGACCGGGATATCGAAATCCATGCGGTCATAGACTTCATAGGGCTGTGACTTGCGCAGATCCCAGGGCACGCCGCAGGCGCGGATCATCGGCCCGGAAAAGCCCCAGTCCATGGCGTCTTCGGTCGTGATCACCCCGATGTCGACGCTGCGCTGGCGGAAGATGCGATTGTCGGTGAGCAGCCGGTCGACGTCGTCGAGGAATTCCGGAAAGCGCCTTGCCCAGTCGCGGATATCGTCGGTCATGCCCGCCGGCATGTCGCGATGGACACCGCCCGGGCGGAAATAATTGGCGTGCATGCGCGCGCCCGAGACGCCCTCATAGAACTCCATGAGCTTTTCGCGCTCTTCGAAGCCCCAGAGCAGCGGCGTCATCGCGCCGCAATCGAGCGCGAACGTCGTGATGTTGAGCAGATGATTCATGATCCGCGTGAGCTCGGAAAATAGCACACGGATATATTGCGCCCGTTCCGGCACCTGGATCTGCATGAGGTTTTCGATGGCCAGGATATAGGCATGCTCCTGGCACATCATCGAGACGTAATCGAGGCGATCGAAGTAGCCGGTGTTCTGCAGATAGGGCCGGTACTCGATGAGCTTTTCCGTGCCACGGTGCAGCAGGCCGATATGCGGATCGCAGCGCTCGATGACCTCGCCGTCCATTTCCATGACCAAGCGCAACACGCCGTGGGCCGCCGGGTGCTGCGGACCGAAATTCATCGTGTAGTTGCGCATCTGGATTTCAGGCATGCGGCACTCCGCTCCTCAAGGCACGCGGGCTCAAGACGCCTTAGCGTCGGCTTTTTCATCGCCCGGCAGAGGCGGCTGGGCCCCTTCCCACGGGCTGAGGAAGTCAAACGTTCGGAAATCCTGGCGCAATTGCACCGGCTCGTAGACGACGCGCTTTTGCGCCTCGTCATAACGCGGCTCGACAAAGCCGGTCAGCGGGAAATCCTTGCGCATCGGGTGCCCCTCGAAGCCGTAGTCGGTAAGAATGCGGCGCAGATCGGGGTTGTCGGCAAAGAACACGCCATAGAGATCATAGGTCTCACGCTCGAACCAGCCGGCCGAGCTGAACACGCTGACCACGGATGGCACCGGCGTCATTTCATCGGTGCGGATCTTCACGCGCACGCGCTGGTTATGGCGCATGCTCAGCAGGTGGTAGACGACCTCGAAGCGCTCGTCCTTGTGCGGGTAATCAACGCCGCAGACATCCATGAGGATCTTGAACAGGCAGCTCGGCTCGTCGCGCAGATAGGTCAGCACCTTGCGGATCGCGCTAGCATGAACGCGCAGCGTCAGCTCACCGCGCACAAGGTTGGCGTCGATAAGCACATCGCTCAAGACCGGCCGGATCGTCTCCAGCAGATCGGTCAGGCTTTCTTCGCGCGCGGCAAGGCTGGCCATCCCCATCCCCAAAATCGTCAGCGCTCGATCGTCGATTGACGCTGGATCTTCTTTTGCAGCTGCAAGATGCCGTAGACCAGGGCCTCGGCCGTCGGCGGGCAACCGGGCACATAGATATCGACCGGCACGATACGGTCGCAGCCGCGCGTCACCGAATACGAGAAGTGATAATAGCCGCCGCCGTTGGCACACGAACCCATAGAGATGACGTAGCGGGGCTCGGCCATCTGGTCGTAGACCTTACGCAAGGCGGGCGCCATCTTGTTGCACAAGGTGCCGGCGACGATCATCACGTCCGACTGCCTTGGGCTCGGCCGGAAGACCACGCCGTACCGGTCGAGGTCATAACGCGCTGCCGCCGCCTGCATCATCTCGACGGCACAACAGGCCAGCCCGAAGGTCATCGGCCAGAGCGAGCCGGATCGCGCCCAACCCATCAGATCGTTCAGGGTGGAAACGAAAAAGCCCTGATCCTTCAATGCACTGTCGACGCTCTCGAACAGCTTCGGATCGCGGCCACCGGTGTCACGGGCAACCGCCGGCACAGTTTCCGCCGGTGTCGCTACTCCCATTCCAGAGCTCCTTTGCGCCACTCATAAATGAACCCAACGGTGAGGACGGCGAGGAAAATCATCATCGACCAGAAGCCGAACAGCCCGATCTGGCCCAAGGACACGGCCCAGGGAAACAGGAAGGCCACTTCCAGATCAAAGATGATGAACAGTATCGCGACCAGATAGAAGCGCACATCGAAACGGTGCCGGGCGTCTTCAAACGGCTCGAAGCCGCATTCATAGGCCGACAGCTTTTCCTGATCGGGATTTTGCCGTGCGAGCACGAGCGATGCCAACACGATCATGACCGCGAGGCCGATGGCGATCGCGAGAAAGACCAGGATCGGGAAATAGGCCGCCAACAGCGCGTCCATAATGGCTCCCCTCTTACCGCGTGCCCTGAGAGTGGGGTTGTGCGCGAGCCGATCAAGCCATGGCTGCCGATACGCGCGCTAGAGCGATGCGACAGATCAGCTGGAATTGCAATAATTTGCGACAGCGGCGGGACGCGCCCAACCGGCGCACCCGGCCGTCTCTGGCCGGCACGCAAGCGCTCGCGCCCGCTGAGCTGCAGGCCAGCGCACTCATGTCCGACGATGTCTTGAAAGTGGCGCGAGTGACGGGGCTCGAACCCGCGACCTCTGGCGTGACAGGCCAGCGCTCTAACCGACTGAGCTACACCCGCTCGAAGCGTGCGAGGCTTCTAAGGGCGGTGTCGGAAGGTGTCAAGCGCGTTCAGGACGATCCTCGCGGGAACGCAGCTAATCCCGGTGCGCTTGCCCGAAGCCGCGGCCGTAGTTATGAACGATCGGGCGACGAGCGGGCGTAGCTCAGCGGAAGAGCACGGCGTTTACACCGCCGGTGTCGGAGGTTCGAACCCTTCCGCCCGCACCAGCCTGCCCGTCTCCCTGAAGCTGAACGCCGATAGACGAATGCGCAGTACCGTTGTGCCACACTTGTGGCCGATAACCTTTCCTTAAGGAAATCGCTGCTATAGTGAGCGTCGGTCTTTTCCTCTTGTGTCTCGGTCGATCACGCCTGCGCCCATGTCTGTAAGCTCGCAACCGCTCGATTCTTCCGCCCCTGTGGGATCCGGGCGCGCGCTCATCGGCGCCGCGCTCGGCCAGCAGCTGCTCTACCTGCTGGCCCTGGTCTCGATCGTGCTCGTGCCGATCTGGTGGATCGAATTCGTGCCGACGGTCGATGGCTCGGTGCACCTCTACATCGTGCACATCATGCGTAGCTACGCCAGCTCGCCGATGCTGCAGGAATACTTCACCTGGAATCCCAATATTGAGCCGAACAGCGCGATCTATTTGCTGTTTTATGGCCTGAGCGAGGTTTTCAGCCTGCCGGTCGCTGAGAAAGTCTTCATTAGCGCTTGGGCGTTCCTGTACGCACTGGCCGCCCTCTATGCCGCACGCGCCGTGCACGCGCCAACCGCCTTTGTCAGCGCGCTGATCGTGCCGACGATGTTCACCCAGCTCTTGCACATGGGTTTCTACAACTATAACCTGAGCATCGTTGTCTTTTTATTTGTCTTTGGCTGGTGGTTTCGCCACCGGCGCACGCTGCAGATGCGCGGCTATGTCGCCTTCGGCTTGATGTCGCTGGCGCTGGTCTGCACCCATCTGGTCGGCCTGCTCGTGCTGATGATCACCTGCGCCGGCGTACTCGCGGCCGACCTGATCGGCGACTGGTACCAGCGTCGGCGGCCGCCGCTGGCCAGCCTGCTCATCACCGTGCGCCGCGGTCTGCTGTTGCTCCTGGCCTGGGCGCCTGCCCTGATCATCGTCGGCAGTTTCCTTGTGCGCTACGGCACCAGTGAGCCCCTGGAGAAGCCGCACGATATCGCGCGCCTGCTCGGCTATCTGGCCAGCTTTGCGCACTTCTATTCGTTTTCGAAGAACGAGTTGCTGCTGTTCGCGCCGATCATCTTGCTGATTGTCGGGGGCGTGGCCTTTCGCCTGTACCAGTGGTTGGTGCGGCGCGCCGTCGACAACGGCGATCGCCTGATCCTGGCGCTGGCCCTGCTCGTTCTCGTCTACCTGTTCATACCGCTCGCCAGTCGCGGCGTGCCCGTGGCCGAGCGGCTGCTGCCCTTCATTTTCGCGCTCGTTGTACTGAGCCTGTCGCCCTTGGCGGCCCACCTTGTCGCCCGACGGGCTATCGTCGTCGTCGCCATCGTAACGACCCTGGCCACAACCGGCTACCGCTTGGCCGTCTATCATGCCTATCAGCGGATGTACGACGACTACCGCTCGCTCGCCAGTTCTTTGGAAAGCGGGCGCACCCTGCTGCCGATCGAATACAATTACCAGGCCATGCATCTGCCCTGGGGGGAAATGACCTGGCGGGTCAACCCACCTCTGCATTTCGGTACGCGCGTTGCGCTCGAGACCGGGTTGATTGTCGTCAACGAGGCCCTGCTATCGCCGCATGCCTACGGCTATTTCCCAATCGTCTACCGGGCCGCCTATGACGGCCACGCCAAGGTGGACATGTATGGTGAGCGCCAGCCGCAGATGGGCGCCATGCCAGCCTATGAGGCCTGCACGCCCGGCCAAGTCGATTATGTCATTGCCTGGCGGGAAGACGACATCCCGTCGATCCCGGAAGACATTTACGATGCACGCACGCACGCGCTGATCCAGGCCGGCTTTCGCCCCATTGCCACGTCACAGCCGTTGGGATGGGCAAAGCTGTACGCGCGCGATACGTCGCGCGGCGACTGGTTGGCTGAGGACATGGTCATTTGCAGAGCGTCGAAGGCGGCACCGAACGGGCATTGACCACGACGGTTGGGTGGTCGTCGTTGCAGCGCCGCCTGTCTCGAGTTGATCGATTACTCCTGACCACCTAACGCGTGGTCGGGGACCTTCAGGCGTTGACGGCGTCGCGCAACTGCTTGCCGGCCTTGAACTTCGGCTGGCGTGAGGCGGGAATGTCGATTTCTTCGCCGGTGCGCGGGTTACGGCCCTTGGTCGCCGCACGCTCGGTCACGGCGAAGGTCCCAAAGCCGACGAGACGAACTTCGGTGGTCGACTTGAGCGCGTCAGTAATGGCGTCCAGGGTTGCTTCGACGGCATTGGAAGCGTCGGTCTTGGATAGACCGGTCTTTTCGGCAACGACGGCAACCAGATCGTTCTTGTTCATTCGAAGTCCTCTGATGTTTCTTCGGCGCGATCGCCGCTCGACACCAAAAAATAAGCCCGGCTAGGCCGGGCCGTCAATCGATGGATGTGTGAAAACTAGGGAAAACCGGCCTTTTTTTGGCGTTTGTGCACGTATGCACGCAGCCGGTATCAACCCTCAGTTTGGAAGCCGGCTGCCGGCGGTGTCGTCATCACCACTTGCCGCGGCCACGACCGGTTCATCGACGTCTACCCAGTCGACCGGCTCCGGCACGCGTTGCAGCGCGCGCTCGAGCACCTCGTCAATGTTCTCGACCGGGATGATCTCCAGACCCTTCTTCACATTGTCTGGAATGTCGGCGAGGTCCTTCTCATTTTCTTTCGGAATCAAGACGGTCTTAATGCCACAGCGCATCGCTGCGAGGAGCTTTTCCTTGAGACCGCCGATGGCCAGAACGCGCCCGCGCAGGGTGATCTCGCCGGTCATGGCAACCGAAGCGCGCACCGGAATCTTGGTCAGCACGGAGACGATCGAGGTCACCATGGCGACACCGGCCGACGGACCGTCCTTCGGGGTGGCGCCTTCCGGCACGTGCACGTGGATGTCGTTCTTCTCGAAGGTCGGCGGAATGATGCCCAGCTTGAGCGAGCGCGAGCGGACGAACGACTTCGCCGCCTGCACGCTCTCCTGCATGACATCGCCGAGTTTGCCGGTGATGGTCATGCGCCCCTTGCCGGGCAGATTGACGGCCTCCACCGACAGCAGCTCGCCACCGACCTCGGTCCAGGCCAGCCCGGTGGTGACACCGACGGCATCGTCCTTCTCGGCCAAGCCGAAGGTGAACTTGCGGACGCCGGCATACTTGTCGAGATTGCGCCGGGTAACGTGCACCTTGGTCTTCTTCTCGACCAGGATTTCCTTGATCGCCTTTCGCGCCAGGTTGGCGATCTCGCGCTCAAGATTGCGCACGCCGGACTCGCGCGTGTAATAGCGCACAAGGTCGACCATGGCCTCGTCGGAAATCGCCCACTCGCCCTCGCCGAGACCATGATCGCGCATCTGCTTGGGGATAAGATGGCGCTTGGCGATCTCGATCTTCTCATCCTCGGTGTAACCGGCGATGCGGATGATCTCCATACGATCCAGGAGCGGCTGCGGCATGCGCAAGGTGTTGGCCGTGCACACGAACATGACGTCCGACAGATCGTAGTCGACCTCAAGATAATGGTCGTTGAACGCCTTGTTCTGCTCCGGGTCGAGCACCTCGAGCAGGGCCGAGGACGGATCACCACGGAAATCGGCACCCATCTTGTCGACCTCGTCGAGCATGAACAACGGGTTGCTCTTGTCGGCCTTCTTCATGGACTGGATGATCTTGCCAGGCATCGAGCCAATATAGGTGCGCCGGTGGCCACGGATCTCGGCCTCGTCGCGCACGCCGCCTAGCGAAATGCGCACGAAGGCGCGGCCGGTCGCGCGGGCAAGCGACTTGCCAAGCGAGGTCTTGCCCACGCCGGGCGGGCCGACCAAGCACAGGATCGGGCCCTTGATTTTGGCAACCCGCTGCTGCACAGCGAGATACTCGACGATGCGCTCCTTCACCTTCTCGAGGCCATAGTGATCTGCCTCGAGGATGCTTTCCGCGCGGCTCAGATCCTTGGAAACCTTGCTACGGTTTTTCCATGGAATCGACAGCATCCAGTCGAGATAGTTGCGCACGACCGTGGCTTCGGCTGACATCGGGCTCATGCCGCGCAACTTTTTCAGCTCGGCCAGGCACTTCTCGCGCGCTTCCTTGCTCAAACGCGTCTTCTTGACCTTCTCTTCGAGCTCGGATACTTCGTCTTTACCGTCCTCGATTTCACCCAGTTCTTTTTGAATGGCTTTCATCTGCTCATTCAAATAGTATTCGCGCTGGGTTTTCTCCATCTGCCGCTTCACGCGCGAGCGGATGCGCTTCTCCACTTGAAGAACGCTGATTTCGCCCTCCATGAAGCTGTACAGGCGCTCCAGGCGCTCGGCGAGCGAGGGCGTCTCCAGCAATTCCTGTTTGTCGGAGATCTTCAGCGACAGATGCGCGGCCACGGTGTCGGCCAGCTTGCCCGGATCATCGATCTGGCTGAGCGACACCAGGACTTCCGGCGGCACCTTCTTGTTGAGCTTCACATACTGCTCGAACTGGGCAATGACCGAACGACCGAGGGCCTCGAGCTCGCGCGGCTCGGACGTGGTCTCCGGCAGAAGTTCGGCGTGAACCTGGAAGAAATCCTCGTTGCCGATAAACTCGGTGATCTGGGCGCGCTGGCTGCCCTCGACGAGTACCTTGACCGTGCCATCGGGCAATTTCAGCAATTGCAAGACGCTGCTGACCGTGCCGGTGCGGTAAATGTCATCCGGTCCGGGATCATCCTGGCCGGCGTTTTTCTGCGCCACGAGCAAGATCTGCTTGTCGTCCTTCATGACCTCTTCGAGCGCCTTGATCGACTTCTCGCGGCCGACGAACAGCGGCACGATCATATGCGGGAAGACGACAATGTCGCGAAGGGGCAGAACGGGAAACAGCGTGGTGTTCGGGGTATCGATCATGTGACCTCACCTGCGGGACTCGCTCGGTCGGCGCGCCCCAGGGGACTCGAAGTTGTCGCTTAAGTGGCGTGGCGGCTGGCCGGGTTCAAGCCTGGCCGCACACCGTGCAAGAGGTGCAGGTCTCAGGAAGCTGAGCCGACGTCACCACGCCGATCGGCGTAGATGAGCAAGGGCTGTGCCGATCCCTGCACGACCTCTTTGTTGATGACGACCTCTTCGACGCCGTCCATGGAGGGCAAATCGAACATCGTTTCGAGCAAGATAGTCTCCATAATCGAGCGGAGACCGCGCGCACCGGTTTGCCGAGCGATGCCGCGCTGGGAAATCGCCCGCAGCGCATCATCGGTGAAGGTAAGACGGACATCCTCCATCTCGAACAGCTTCTGGTATTGTTTGACCAGGGCATTCTTCGGTTCGATCAGGATGCGCATCAGCGCGACCTCATCAAGATCGCTGAGCGTTGCGATCACCGGCAAGCGACCGACGAACTCGGGAATGAGACCGAATTTCAGCAGATCATCCGGCTCGACATCGAGCAGCAAATCGCCGGTTTCCCGATCATCCGGGCCCTGGACGTCCGCACCGAAGCCCATCGACGAGCCGCGGCCGCGCTGGGCGATGATCTTGTCCAGACCGGCAAAGGCACCGCCGCAGATGAACAGGATATTGGTCGTGTCGACCTGCAGGAACTCCTGCTGCGGATGCTTGCGACCGCCCTGCGGCGGCACCGAAGCGACCGTGCCCTCGATGATCTTCAACAGCGCCTGCTGCACGCCCTCACCCGAGACGTCGCGTGTGATCGACGGGTTCTCCGATTTACGCGAAATCTTGTCGACCTCGTCGATATAGACGATGCCACGCTGGGCACGCTCGACATTATAGTCGGCCGCCTGCTGCAGCTTGAGAATGATGTTCTCGACGTCCTCACCGACATAGCCGGCTTCGGTCAGCGTCGTGGCATCGGCCATGGTGAATGGCACATCCAGCGTGCGTGCCAGCGTCTGCGCCAGCAGGGTTTTGCCGCAGCCGGTCGGACCGATCAGCAGGATGTTCGATTTGGCCAGCTCGACGTCGCCAGTCTTGCCGCTATTGGCGAGCCGCTTGTAATGGTTGTGCACCGCGACCGAGAGCACGCGCTTAGCGTTACTCTGGCCGATCACGTAGTCGTCGAGGACGCCGTTGATCTCCTGCGGCGTTGGCACACCGGCTCGGCTCTTGACCATCTGCGTCTTGTGCTCTTCACGGATGATGTCCATGCAGAGCTCGACGCATTCGTCGCAAATAAACACCGTCGGGCCGGCGATGAGCTTGCGGACTTCGTGTTGGGACTTACCGCAAAACGAGCAGTAGAGGGTGTTTTTCGAGTCGCCGCCGGACTTGCTCATAGACGTATCGTACCTCGAACCAGACTGGTCTCAAACCTTAGCGAGCGCCTTCGGTGCGGACAACCGTCGAATGCGCTGCAAGGGGTCGCAACCATAACGGGATATGGGGCTGATTGACTAGCGCCCATCAATCCTTGGGCGGTCGCGGGCGTTCACTGACAACGTCGTCGATCAACCCGAGTTCCTTGGCCTGCTCGGGCGACAGGAACGTATCGCGGTCCATGAGCCGCTCGATCTCATCAACCGTCCGGCCACTGTGATGCACGTAGATCTGGTTGAGCCGCTCACGGATCTTCAGGATTTCGCGCGCATGGATCTCGATGTCGGCCGCCTGCCCCTGGAAGCCGCCGGACGGCTGGTGGGTCATGATGCGCGCGTTGGGCAGGCAGAAGCGCTTGCCGGCGGCACCGGCGGTGACCAGCAGCGAGCCCATTGAGGCCGCCTGGCCGATGCACAAGGTCGACACGTCCGGACGGATGTATTGCATGGTATCGTAGATCGCCAGACCGGCCGTGACCACGCCGCCGGGGCTGTTGATGTAGAACGAGATGTCCTTGTCCGGGTTTTCCGCCTCGAGAAACAGAAGCTGCGCCGTAACCAGGCTGGCGACCATGTCGTCGACCGGTCCGGTCAGGAAGATGATGCGCTCCTTGAGCAGGCGTGAATAGATGTCATAGGCACGCTCGCCGCGCGCGGTCTGCTCGACAACCATGGGCACGAGATTGCTCATGATCGGCGCGGCGTTGCCGGCGTAGATCTCGTCGCTAAAGGGCACGCTTAGGCCTCCTGTTTGGCGCTGGCGTCGTCATCGTCGGCGGCATCGGCGGCGGCCGACGGCTTGCTGGTATCGGCAGGGGTGTCACTGTCCGCTTCGTCCGGATCGCGCATCAGCTCCTCCGGCGTCATCGGCTTATTGGTAACTTTGGCAAGCTGCAGCACGAAGTCGACCACCTTGTCCTCAAAGATCGGTGCGCGCAGCTGTTCGACGGCCGCCGGGTTCTTCTGGAAGAACTCGAAGACCTCCTTCTGCTGACCGGGATAGCGGCGCGCCTGCTCCATGATCGCGGCGTTGAGCTCGTTCGCCTCGACCTTGATCTCGTTGCGGTTGCCGATCTCGCTCAAGATCAGACCCAAGCGGACACGGCGCTCGGCGATGTCGCGATATTCGCTGCGCACCTCGTCCTCGCTTTTGCCTTCGTCTTCGAAGCTGGTGTTGGTGCGCTCAAGTTCCTGGTTGAGTTGCTTCCAGATAGTCTCAAATTCGAGATCGACCATGCCGGCCGGGACATCGAACTTGTAAGTATCGGCAAAATGATCGAGCAGTGCGCGCTTGGCACGCAGGCGCGAAATACTGTCGTATTCCTGCTGCATGCGCTCGCGAAAGCTCTGACGCAGCTTTTCGAGATTTTCCAGGCCGAATTTTTCCGCCAGAGCATCGTCGATTTCCACCGGCACGGCCGCGCGGACCTCCTTGACCGTCACCTTGAACACCGCCGGCTTGCCGGCGAGATCCGCCTTGCCGTAGTCCTCCGGGAAACTGACTTCGACGTCACGCGCGTCACCGGCGCTGACGCCGATGAGCTGGTCTTCGAAGCCCGGAATGAAGCGGCCGCCGTCCAGCTCGAGCGGGAAATCTTCGGCCGACCCGCCCTCGAAGGCGACGCCGTCGATCTCGCCGATAAAATCGAGGACCACCTGGTCGCCGCTTTCAGCCGGGCGCTCGACCTTGTCGAAGGTCTTTTGCGTATCGGCAAAGCGATTCAGGCTCTCTTCCACCTGCTCATCGGGCGCGGTCGCCGTCGGGCGCTCGATCTCGATAGCATCAAGCGCCAGCGGCGGCACGTCGGGCAGCACCTCGAACTCCATCTTGTATTCGAGATCCTTGCCTTCTTCGAAACTGACCACCTCGATCTTCGGCCGCAGCGCCGGCTTCAGATCCTTCTCTTCCAAGGTGGCCTGCGAGGTCTCGTTGACCGCCTGCTCGAGCACTTCACCGAGAACCCGCGGGCCGTGCTGCTTTTTCACCAGCGCGGCCGGCACTTTGCCGGGACGAAAGCCCGGCATGCGCATGGTCTTGCTGATCTCGGCGACCTTCGCGTCGACCTTGCTTGCGATTTCGTCAGCGCCAATCACCACACGGTATTCGCGCTTGAGACCTTCGGCGGTAACTTCGTTGACCTGCATGAATACGTCGCCTGTCGCTTTCTTGTCTGAACCGGGCGCGCGTGCGGGGCGCGCACGTCGCGCCGTACCTTCTGTGGCGAACAGCCGCGCAGGCCGTGGTGCGGGCGGAGGGACTCGAACCCCCACGGGTCTCCCCACGAGAACCTAAATCTCGCGTGTCTACCAATTCCACCACGCCCGCATCGCCCGCGCCGGGCGGCCGTGTCGGCATGAACGAAGCTCTCATAACACAAGCATCGCCGCTGCCAACCGCATCCTCAACGGCGCCGCAAGGTGGCGATCGGCCTAGGCGCAAGGCCATGGCTGGTGCTAGATAGCCGCGACAGCGTTCCAAGGACCGCCTCGCTCGATGACAACCGATCGTATCCTGATCCTCGACTTCGGCTCGCAATACACGCAATTGATTGCCAGACGTGTGCGCGAAAGCCAGGTCTATTGCGAAATCCTGCCGTGCACGGTCGAGCCCGCACGCCTCGAAGCCTTCGCCGCCCGCGGCATCATCCTGTCCGGCGGACCGGCATCGACCACGCTCGAAGCCAGCCCGCGCGCGCCGGACGTCGTCTTCCAGCTCGGCGTGCCGGTGCTCGGCATCTGCTATGGCGAACAAACCATGTGCGCCCAGCTCGGCGGCAGTGTCGCCAGCTCGGATCACCGCGAATTCGGCCGCGCCGAGATCGAGCTGATCAAGGACAACGCGCTGTTCAGCGGCATTCTCCAACACGGCGAGCGCACGCAGGTCTGGATGAGCCACGGCGACAAGGTCACCGGCCTGCCCGCTGGCTTCGAACCGGTGGCGCGCAGCGACGGCGCACCGTTCGCTGCCATCGCCGACGAGACCCGCCACTTCTACGGCGTGCAGTTTCACCCAGAAGTGGTGCACACCACGATTGGTCGCGCTGTGCTGCAGCGCTTCACCCATGACATCTGCGGTTGTCGCGGCGATTGGACCATGCAGGCCTTTCGCGACGAAGCGATTGCGCGCGTGCGCGCGCAGGTCGGTGACGGCCGGGTGATCTGCGGCCTGTCGGGCGGCGTCGACAGCGCGGTCACGGCCGTGCTGCTGCACGAGGCGATCGGCGACCAGCTCACTTGCGTGTTCGTCGACACCGGCCTGTTGCGCAAAAACGAGGCGCACGAGGTCGTCGATCTGTTTCGCGGCCATTTCAACATTCCGCTGATTGCCGCCGATGCCAGCGCGCTGTTCCTCGAGCGTCTGCAGGACGAGGTCGATCCGGAAGCCAAGCGCAAGATCATCGGCAGCGCCTTCATCGATGTGTTTGAGCGCGAAGCCGGGCAGATCGGCGGCGCGCCGTTTCTGGCACAGGGCACGCTGTATCCGGATGTCATCGAAAGCGTCTCGATCCACGGCTCCAGCGTGACCATCAAGAGCCATCACAATGTCGGCGGCCTGCCCGAGCGCATGAACATGGCGCTGGTTGAGCCGCTGCGCGAGCTGTTCAAGGACGAAGTGCGCGAACTCGGGCGCGAACTCGGCCTGCCGGGCGATTTCGTCGGCCGCCACCCGTTCCCCGGTCCGGGCCTGGCCGTGCGCATTCTCGGTGCGGTCACGCCTGAGCGGATCCGCATCCTGCAGGAAGCCGACGCCATCTACATCGACGAGATCCGCAAGGCCGGGCTGTATGACGAGATCTGGCAGGCCTTCGCCGTGCTGTTACCGGTCAACACCGTCGGCGTCATGGGCGATGCCCGCACCTACGAGGCGGTATGCGCCCTGCGCGCAGTAACGTCGGTCGACGGCATGACCGCCGATTTCTACCCGTTCGACATGGCCTTCGTCGGCCGGGTCGCCAATCGCATCGTCAACGAGGTCAAGGGCATCAACCGCGTCGCCTATGACGTGACCTCCAAGCCGCCCGGCACGATCGAGTGGGAGTGATTGCGGTACAACGCCGGTGGCGCGCCACGGTCTCGCCGGGAAGCGGCTGATGGCGACAGCGCTAACGATGGCCGAGGTGTGGCACCGCGCCTGGCGCAAGCTGCGCATCATCGCCTGCGTGCAGACCGCCCGACGTGACTGGGCCCGTTTGAGAACGGCCGACGCGGTCAAGCTGGAGCTGGGCGCCGGTCGAAAGCGTGGCGCGCAGGGCTGGACGACCGTGGATCTGTTCGGCGCCGACATCACGCACGACATGCGCCGGCGGATACCGATGCCGCCGTCAAGTGTTGATGCGATCTATACATCGCACGCGCTGGAGCATTTCTATTTCGATCAGGTGATCGCCATCCTTCGGGATTGTCACCGTGTCCTGAAATCGGGCGGTACCTTGTCGGTCTGTGTCCCGAACGCCGGCTATTACCTCCGCGCCTATGCTCAAGGCACAGAATTCTTTCCTCAGGAACATCTCTACCAGCCTGCCCTGATCAAAACGGGATCGCATATCGATCAGGTCAACTACATCGCCTATATGTGCGGCCGGCACCGCTATATGTTCGACGAAGAAAATCTGATTAATACGATCCGCAAAGCCGGCTTTGGCAACGTCAAGCTGCGGGCGTTCGACCCCGCATTGGATCTGGCCAGACGAGACTTCGAATCGATTTACGCGCTTGCCGTCAAATAGCCGTCGCCGTGGTCGTCAGCGGCGTGCTGCAGCACGAAGACACCCCATCCGTCGCTCGCGCGTTGCCGGCATCGCCGCGGCTACTCCTCCGCGACGTCATCGGCGCCGTCGTCATCCAGCCCGTCGAAGTCCGGCACGAGCGGATAGGTCGCGATGGCGTGATACTCGGCACCGCCGGGGCGCAGGAAGCTCTGATACAGCGAGAAGCTCGGCGGCAGGAAGCTCTCGGAGCGGAACAGGCTGCGCTTGGTGAGAAAGCTGGCGAGTCGATTGGTCGGCAGCGGCGCTGCGATGCGCGCAATGGTGACGTGCGGCGTGAACTTGCGCCGCTCGTAATCGACACCAACCTCGTCCAGCGCCGCGCTCACCGCACGACGCAGACGCTCGAGCGGCTCGCGCCCCTCGACCCCGACCCAAAGGACGCGCGGCTCGCCACGCGGTGGAAAATGGCCGAGCCCTTTGAGCTGGATGGCAAAGGGCGCGACATCGACCGTCTCGAGGGCGCGGGTGAGCGGCGCGATACGGCCCGGATCGACCTCGCCCAGAAAGCGCAAGGTCAGATGGAGCTGGTCGCCGCCCTGCCAGCGCGTCGCCGGCAAGGGCATGGCCAGATCGAGCAGGCTGTCTTTGATGTCGTCGGGCAGATCGAGGGCAATGAATAATCGTGGCATAGGCCGCTGCACGCTTTCGGCTGTGAGGCGAGCACGGTCCTTGCCAAAATGGCAGGCTTTGCCTACCACGCAAGGGCCGCCGGGCGCTCGTCCTTAGCAAGCGCGCCAGGCCTGCCCAAGCCGAAAGCGCGCCAAGCGGGCTGGCAACCAGGCGTTGAAAACTGCCGCGACGGCGGAGGTTATTGCCGTGAATTCGGAATCCGATGGCTTCATCCGCGAGGTGGACGAAGCGGTCCAGCGCGACCGTCTCTCCGCCTTCTGGCAGCGCTATGGTCGCTTGATCGTAGCGGCTGCGATCTTGATCGTCGCGGCCGTGGCAGCGGTCGAAGGCTGGCAGTGGTATGAGCACAGCCGCGATCAATCCCGCGCGAGCACCTTCTCCGATGCGCTCACCCAGGCGCAATCGCTGAACGATGCCAGCGCACGCGCGCAATCCTTGGAAACAGCCGCCGCCGAGCTGAACGAGGCCTACGCACCCTTGGCGCGCCTGCGCGCTGCCGCAGCCTGGATCGAGGCCGGCGACACGGCGCGCGCCGATCAGATCCTCGATGAAATGAGCCGGGACAGCCGGGTGCATGCCTCCCTGCGCCAGGCGGCGGAAGCCAATCTCGCGCTGGTGCGCGCACAGGGCGCGGCGCACGGCGTTATTCCGCCGGCCGGCGATCTCAACGACCCCTGGCGCTACACCAAGCTCGAAGCCCAGGCGGCTGCCGATCTCCGTGCCGGCGAAACCGCCAGCGCGATCGCGACACTGCAGAGCTTGAGCGATGATGCCAACACGCCGGCGAGCATGCGCGCCCGTGCCAACGAACTCCTTGCGGCTCTCGGTACCGACATGAGCGACATGCCGGACGGTTCTGCTACAGAGGCTGCGCCATGAGGTTCAGCAGGCGCGCGCTGACGACCATGCTGGCGCTCGGCCTCCTATCCGGTTGCGGCTATCTCAACTTTATCGGCGACAACGAGGACCCGCGCCTGCCGGGCGAACGCGTGTCCGTCATGCTGCTCGAGGACGACATTCGCGCCGATCCGGCCATGCAGCGTATCGATGTCGTCCTGCCAACGCCGACGGACGGGACGGAATGGCCGCAAGCAGGCGGCAATGCGGCGAAAACGCCGCCGCATGGGGTCTTGAACGATTCCCTGACCTTGGCCTGGCGGGCTGATGTCGGCCAAGGCGGCCGCGGCAATGTGCGCGTCCTCGGCCAACCGGTCGCGGCCGCCGGCAAGGTGTTCGCCATCGATGCCCGCGGCGTGGTCAGTGCCTTTGATGCTGCCAGCGGCGATCGCGTGTGGCGCTTCGATCCCGACGATGTCGAACGCGCCGGCGGCGGTCTGAGCGGCGGTCTGGCCTATGCCAACAACTGGCTGTTCGTCACCGAAAGTGCCGGCACCGTGTTCGGCCTGGATGCCCGCACCGGCGAGGAGATCTGGCGGCGCAACCTCAAGCTGCCTTTGCGTGCGGCGCCGACGGTCGCCGGCGATCGTGTGCTCGTCCTCAGCGCCGACAACCAGCTGTTCGCCCTGAACGGTACCGATGGCAGCATCGTCTGGCAGCACGCCGGGTTCTTCGAAACCGCCGCCCTGCTCGGCAGCCCAAGCCCCGCCGTGAACAACAACATTGTGCTGGTGCCCTACTCTTCCGGCGAGGTCTATGCCCTGCGTCTCGACAATGGCCAGCCGCTCTGGTCCGATACGGTGATGCGCACGCGGCGCACGCTCGCCATCGGCCAGATCGCCGACATCGAAGGCCATCCGGTGCTCGACGGCACGACCGCCTTCGTCGCCGGTCATGGCGGTGAAATGGCCTCGTTCGACATCCGCAATGGCGCACGCTTGTGGGATCAGAGCCTGGCGAGCACGGAAACGCCCGCCAGTGCCGGCGACTTCCTGTTCGTCTTGACCACGCGCGGTGAAGTTCTCGCCGTGCTGAAATCCGGCGGCGGCATCCGCTGGGTCAGCCAGTTGCCGCGCTTCGAGCGTCCGGATGACAGCGACAGCGATCCGGTACGCTGGACCGGCCCGGTACTCGCCGGCAACAAGTTGGTGTTCGTCAGCGACCACGAGCAGATGCTCATGCTCTCGCCCCGGGACGGCAGCGTCATCGGTGACTACAGCCTGCCCGGCGGCGTCGCCGTGCCACCGATTTCGGCCGACGGAACACTCTATCTGCTCGATGACAACGCCACGCTGCTGGCCTATCGCTGAGCGCTGGCGATGGCCAAAATCGCCATACTGGGCCGGCCCAATGTCGGCAAATCCACCCTCTTCAACCGCCTGGTCGGGCGCAAAATGGCGCTGGTCGACGACCAGCCAGGAGTGACGCGCGATCGCTTGCATGGTCAGGGCCGGCTCGGCCCGTTCCAGTTCGAGGTCGTCGACACGGCCGGGTTGGACACCGGTGCGCCCGGCTCGCTCGAGGCCCGTCTGCGCGCCCAGAGCGAGGCCGCCCTGGCCGAAGCCGATCTCGGTCTGTTCTTGATCGATGCCCGCACCGGCATCGGCGCGCTCGACCGGGACATCGCCGCCCAGCTCCGCCGGGCCGACAAGCCGATCTTGTTGATTGCCAACAAATGCGAGGGCCGCGCCGCTGAGGCGCTCGCAGCTGAGGCCTACGCGTTGGGCCTGGGCGACCCGATCCCGATTTCGGCCAAGAATGCCGAAGGTTTCGCCCTGCTCATCGAAGCGCTTGAGCCGCATCTGCGCCAAGGCGGCACGACGGATACGCAGCATGCACGTGACGACGACAGTGAGGTCGAAGCCGACGGCGATCTGGATACGCCGTTCACTGGACCGCTCAAACTGGCGATTGTCGGCCGGCCCAATGTCGGCAAGTCCTCGCTGGTCAATCGTCTGCTCAAGACCGAGCGCCTTCTGACCGGTCCCGAGCCGGGCCTGACCCGCGATGCGGTGACCTTGAACTGGACCTGGCAGGGCCGCGAGATCGCATTGACCGACACGGCCGGCCTGCGCAAGCGCGCCAGGATCGACGCGGCGCTGGACAAGATGTCGGCCGGCGCGTCGATCGAAGCGCTGCGCCGCTGTCATGTCGCCGTCTTGTTGCTCGATGCCCGCGATCCGCTGGAAAAGCAGGATGCCACCATCGGTGCCCTGGCCGCGCGCGAGGGCCGGGCCGTGGTCGTCGCGCTCAACAAATGGGATCTGATCGACGAGCCGAAAAAGGCGCTGGACGAAGCGCGTTACCGCATCGACACGCGCTTGCCGCAACTCAAAGGCGTCACCTGCCTGCCGCTTTCGGTGCTCACCGGCCGCGGCCTGGACAAGCTGTTGCCGGCGGTGATCGAGGCGGCTGATCGCTGGGACCGGCGGATCAGCACGGCCCAGCTCAATCGCTGGCTGCACGCCGCCCTGGAAAGCCATCCGCCGCCGGCCGTCCAGGGCCATCGGGTCAAGATCCGCTACGTGACCCAGATCAAGACCCGGCCGCCGACCATTGCCTTGTTCGGCACCCGTTTGCGCGCGCTGCCCGAGTCCTACATGCGCTATCTGGCCAACAGCCTGCGCGAGGCGTTCGATCTGCCGGGCGTCCCTTTACGCCTGCGCCTGCGCCAGGGCGACAACCCCTATGCCTGACCGACCCGGCTAGAGCGCGATGACCTCGCGGTGGCGAGCGCAGGCGGCATCGGCCAGCTCGAGAAACGTTGCGCACATTCGCTCAGGCGGCGGCGATGCGGTCGGGTCCTCGCCCGGGTAGGCCTGGGCGCGCAGACGGCTGGCAAACCGGGACGGTGCGACGAGATTGACCCGCAACGGCGTCTTGGCGACCTCGGCGGCGTAGGACAGCACATACTGCTCGAGCGCCGCCTTGCTCGCCCCGTAATTGCCCCAGAACGCCCGGCCCTCATGCGCCTGCGCGGCGCCGACGAAGATCGCCCGACCGGCCGGCGCCGCGCGCAACAGCCCGTCGAAAGCGCGGATCAGGCGGACATTGACCTCGACATTGAGCTTAAAGGCCAGCGCGATCGCTTGCGGATCCATATGCGACACCGGCGACAGGACACCCAGCGTGCCGGCATTGCCGATCAGGACATCGAGCTTGCCGAAACGCTCCGCCACCGCCGAAGCCAGTTGCTCGACGGCATCGCCTTTGGTCAGATCGGTTGGCACCAGCGTGGCTGAGCCGCCGGCCGCGCGCACACGGTCATCGACCTCCTCGAGCGCACCGGCCGTGCGCGCTACGAGAATGAGCTGTGCGCCTCGCGCAGCAAAGCTTGTCGCCAGCGCCGCACCGAGGCCGCGGCTGGCGCCAGTGATGAGCACCAGCCGATCGGCAAAAGAACCAGGCTCAGGCATCTTCGAGCATGAAGGTTAGCTGTGCCTGATCCACGCCATCGTCCTGATCTTCCAGCGGCGTCGGATAATCACCGGTAAAGCAGGCATCGCAAAACTGCGGACAGGTGCTCGAGCGTTTCTTTTCGCCAACTGCACGATAAAGGCCGTCGATGCTGAGAAAGGCCAGGCTATCCACGCCTATCGTCTCCGACATTTGCGCGAGATTGAGATTGGCAGCGAGCAGCTTGCTGCGCTCCGGCGTATCGACACCATAAAAGCAGGAGAACTTGGTCGGCGGGCTGGCGATGCGCATGTGCACCTCGCGTGCGCCGGCGCCACGGACCATGTTGACGATCTTCATCGAGGTCGTGCCGCGCACGATGGAATCGTCGACCAGAATGACCCGCTTGCCGGCCAGCGAGCCGCGATTGGCGTTGTGCTTCAGCTTGACGCCCAGATGGCGGATCGTGTCGGTCGGTTCGATGAAGGTGCGGCCGACATAGTGATTGCGGATGATGCCGAGTTCGAAGGGCAAATCGGCTTCCTGGGCAAAGCCGATCGCCGCCGGCACGCCGCTGTCCGGCACCGGCACGACGACATCCGCCGGTACGGCCGTCTCGCGCGCCAGCTCCATGCCAATGCGCTTGCGTGACTCGTAGACGCTGCGCCCCTCGAGTTCGCTGTCCGGACGGGCGAAATAGATGTACTCGAAAATGCAAAACCGGTGGTGACCGCTCGGGAACGGGCGCAGGGAGCGCACGCCCGAGGCGTTGATAATGACCATCTCGCCTGGCTCGATGTCGCGGACGTAGTCCGCCCCCATGATGTCGAGAGCACAGGTCTCCGACGCGAGCACATAGGCGCCATCGAGTTCACCCAGGACGAGCGGGCGCACGCCAAGCGGATCGCGCACGCCGATCAGGCCGTCTTGAGACAGGGCCAGCAGCGAATAGGCGCCCTGGACCTGGCCGAGCGCGTCGATGAAGCGCTCTTCCACGCTCGAACGCAACGAGCGCGCGATCAGGTGGACAATTACCTCGGTATCGGTGGTCGATTGGAAAATGCAGCCATTGTTGACCAGCCGGCGGCGCAGGGCTTGCGCATTGGTCAGGTTACCGTTGTGCGCGATGGCGAGGCCGCCAAAGGCGAAATCGGCGAACAGCGGCTGGACGTTGCGCAGCAAGGTCGCGCCGGTGGTCGAATAGCGGACATGGCCAATGGCCGAGGCGCCGCTCAGCTGGCGGATAACCTTTTCCGCGCTGAAACTGTCGCCGACCAGACCGGCTGCCCGGTGGGCGTGGAAATTCCGGCCGTCATGGGTAACGACGCCGGCCGCTTCCTGGCCACGATGCTGCAGGGCATGCAGGCCGAGAACGGTGTGTGCAGCAGCATCACCATGGCCGAAAATGCCAAAGATGCCGCATTCTTCACCCAGCTTGTCGTCGTCGAAGGGTGTGCCGTCGGCCACGCCTGTCTCCCGCCACGCGCCGGCCGGCCATCGAACCCAGCGATGCTGCCGGCGGGTGATTACGCAATCGGTGCGCAGTCTAGCGCGCTGCACAAACTCCGCATCCCCGATCATCGGCCCATGCTCCGGCAGATGGGCTATTGTGGCAGTTGTTCAATCGTCTGATCGAGATCTTGCGCCTGCTCTTCGCTGTAGCCGCTGCCCTGCTCGGACGGCAACGGCCGGGTCAGTTCGTCGAGATTGCCTGAGCCGACGGCGTCGCCGAGCCGCCCTGCGGCCTCGGTCGCCTGTTCTTCAGCGCCTTCGGGGAGGAACTGGCGCAGGAAGTCGGCGCCAACCTGGGCGTAAGGCAAAGTGCGCGCTTGCGCAACCCAGGCGGGCTTGCCCTCATCGCCGAACACGGCATCGAGCAGCATGAAGCCGAGGCAGACGATGACGACACCGCGCAGGAAACCGAACACCAGACCGAGCAGCTTGTCGATACCGCCGAAGCTGCTGTCCTCGATGCCCTTGGCCATCATGCCGGTAAGCACCTTCAAGATCACCAGCGGTACCAGGAAGCCGGTCGCCGCCGCGATCAGATCGGCAATCAGATCGCTGCCGATCGCCTCGCGGATCGGGGTCTGCAGGATCGGAAACAGGTAGTACGCGGCGACAAAGGCGCCGACCCATGACGCGATCAGCAGCGCCTCTCGTACCGCGCCGCGCACCAGCGACAACAGCATCGACAGCAGGACGATGCCGAAGGCGGCGATGTCGAAAACTGTCAGACCGAGATCCTGCATCCAGTTGTACTCGCTCAATCGCCGGCGTCAGGGCTGCCGGCCGGCAGACAACGCGCCACCAGTTCGTCCAATCGGCGCATTGCGCGCACCGTCAAGCCGTCGACCGCCACCGCACGCGGCACGACGGCGCGCTCGAAGCCAAGCTTGGCCGCCTCGCGCAAACGCGTCTCGAGCTGCGCAACCGGACGGACCTCGCCCGCCAAACCAACTTCACCACAAAAAACAGAACGGCGCGGTAAGGGCTTGCCAGCCAACGAAGAAAGCAAGGCCGCAGCTACCGCAAGATCGCATGCCGGCTCCTGAACCCGCAACCCGCCGGCGACGTTCAGATACACGTCCCGCCCGGCCATCACAAGACCGCAGCGCGCCTCCAGAACCGCCAGCAACATGGCCAGCCGGGCTGTGTCCCAGCCGACAACGGCGCGTCTCGGTTGTGCCAATGTCGAGGGGGCAATCAGCGCCTGCACTTCGAGCAGGATCGGCCGCGAGCCTTCCATGCCGGCGAACACGGCGCTGCCGGCAACCGCGTCGTCGTGATCGGCGAGGAACAGGGCGGAAGGATTGGCGACTTCCACCAGACCGGCCTCGGCCATTTCGAACACACCGATCTCGTTGGCCGGGCCAAAGCGGTTCTTGACCGCGCGCAGCAGGCGGAATGCGTGGCCGCGCTCACCTTCGAAATAAAGCACGGCATCGACCATGTGCTCGAGCACGCGCGGGCCGGCGATCTGGCCGTCCTTAGTGACATGCCCGATCAGGAACAGGGCGATACCGCGCCGCTTGGCCATGCGGATCAGCTCATCGGCGCTGGCGCGCAGTTGCGCCACCGTGCCGGGTGCCGATTCCAGGCTCTCCAGATAGAGTGTCTGCACCGAATCGATGATCAGCGCCGCCGGCGCCGTTTCGGCCGCGTCAAAGCTGCGCAGGATGTCGAGCACATTGGTCGCCGCGGCGACCTGCACCGGTGCGTCGGCCAGACCCAGACGCCTGGCCCGCAAGCGGATCTGCTCGAGCGATTCCTCGCCGCTGACATAGACGCACGCACGCTCGCCCGCGGCCAGGCAAGCGGCGGTCTGCAGCATCAAGGTCGATTTGCCGATGCCCGGATCGCCACCGATGAGAACCGCGCTGCCCGGCACGATCCCGCCACCGAGGACCCGATCGAACTCGGCGCTGCCGCTCGCCAGCCGCGGCGGCGGGTCGCTGGCCCCGCCGAGGGTCGCCAACGGCAAACCGGCATCGCTCGAGCGTCGAGCCGGCCTGCGGCCACGCGGCACGCTTTCGACGCGCTCTTCGACCAGGGCATTCCAGGCGCCACAGGCATCACAGCGGCCGGTCCACTTGGCGCTGAGCGCACCACAGCTCTGGCATTGATAAGCGGCCGTACGCGCCATGCTTCACTTGCTTTCGGCTTTTGGAGATCGCAATCACTGCGCTAGGTTGGAGGCTGCGCCCGACGGTAACAGCGTGCTAGCGGTGCCGCCAACACTGTCGCCCTCGCAAGGCTTGCGCAAGGCCATGAAACATCTGCTGATCGCGCTGGTTCGCCTGTATCAGCTTACCCTGTCGCCCTTTGTCGGCCGCTCGTGCCGTTTCCTGCCGACCTGTTCGGCCTATGCGATCGAGGCGCTACAGCGCCATGGCGCCGTCAGGGGCAGCCTGCTGGCGGCCAAACGCATCGGCCGGTGCCACCCATGGGGCGGCTCCGGCTACGATCCGGTTCCCTGAACGCGATCAGTGCACCGTACCGGTGTAACCGGTGTAGCGGCCCTCTTCCATTGACAGGAAAATGTCCGAGATCTGCGGGTGCGCGATCGGCTCGGAACTGTCATCGATCAACAGGTTCTGCTCGGACACCTAAGCGACGTAGTAGCTGTCCTCGTTCTCGGCGAGCAGATGATAGAATGGCTGGTCCTTGCGCGGGCGGATTTCTTCCGGAATCGCCTGATACCATTCTTCCGTATTGGCAAACTCCGGGTCGACATCGAAAATCACACCGCGAAACGGAAAAATGCGGTGCTTGACCATTTGTCCGAGGCTGTATTTTGCCGAACGTGCCTTATTCAACTCTCGCTCCTCAGCCAGCGCGCCAGCCAACCAAACACCCTTTGCATGTGGCGCAATCGCCCTTTTGCGCAAGATCAACCAAGCGCGCAGCATGTCCGCGCGCCGCGACGCTTGACCCCGCGGGCGTCGCGCCGCAACAAGCAAGGGCTGCCCGTTGCGCCTGTCTGGAGCCCGCGTGGACAACGCACGCCTCGCCTTTCTCGCTGCCGAGACCGACGCCGCGCAAGTCGCGCTCACCCATCTGTGCGCGCGCTACGAGGCCAGTCCGCCGGAGGAAGCCGACATCATCGTCGCGCTCGGCGGCGACGGCTTCATGCTGGAAACCCTGCACAAATACATGCCGCGGCGCGTGCCGATCTATGGCATGAACCTGGGCACGGTCGGCTTTCTGATGAACACCTATCGGCCCGATGGTCTACGCCAGCGCCTGGCGGCGGCGGACTCGGTGACCTTGCATCCTTTGCACATGCATGCGGTCGATGTGCATGGCAACCGCATCGACGGGCTCGGCATCAATGAGGTCGCCCTGTTTCGCGAAACCCGCCAGGCGGCCAATCTGTCGATCGAGATCGACGGTGTCGAACGCATGCCGCACCTGATTTGCGACGGCCTGCTGATCGCCACGCCGGCCGGCAGCACGGCGTACAACCTGTCGGCCCAGGGCCCAATCATCCCGATCGGCGCCGACCTCCTGGCGCTGACACCGATCAGTGCATTTCGGCCCAGGCGCTGGCGCGGTGCCCTGTTGCCGAATACGGCACGCTTCATCATCCGCGTGCTCGATCCGAAAAAGCGGCCGGTCAGTGCAACGGCCGACTACACCGAAGTGCGCGACGTGGTGCAGGTCGATGTCTGGGAGGACCGTGAACACGGCCTGCATCTGTTGTTCGATCGCGAACACAATCTCGAAGAGCGCATTCTCAAAGAGCAGTTCATCCCCTAAGGCGGCCGGCCGCTTCCCTAGGCCGGATAGCGCAAGATCGCGTGCAGCGGCACCTGGATGCGATCGCGCGCACCGAGGCCCTCCAGTTCAATCAGGCCCACGGCGGCCAGAGGCAGCGCGTCGACCTTGCTCAACAGGCTGACAGCGGCCGCCGCCGTGCCGCCGGTCGCCATCAGATCATCGGCGATGACACAGCGCGCGCCCGACGGCACCAGGCCATTGACGATCTCAATGCTGTCGCTGCCGTATTCGAGATCATAGCTGTGCACGATGGTATCGCCAGGCAGCTTGCCGCGCTTGCGCAGCATGACGAAGCCGCAGCCCAGCCGCTCAGCCAACGCCATGCCAACGATAAAGCCGCGTGACTCGATGCCGACGATGTATTCCGGCGCATACCGTGCCGCCAGTTCGCTCATGCGCACATAAGCCGTGGCGCGTGCCCGCGGATGGGCCAGCAGGGTCGAGATGTCGTAGAACAGGATGCCGGGCTTGGGGAAATCCGGCACGCGCCGAATGTGGGCATCGAGATCCATGAGGGTCTTTCCCCAGGTGAGTGCGTTCGTCTGCGTTGCCGGGCGCTGTTCGCCAGCGGCGCCAACACAGCCCAAGCCGGCCCTCGCGTCAATTGATCGGCGACCATCAATGCGTCGAAAGTGGCCGCGTCTTATCGCTGAAGCCCTGCCCGCGTCACGTGACGCTGCCCGGCGCGCCCGGCGGATCAGCCGGATCCGCTACCTTTCATGCCGGCGCCGTCAGATGCGCCTTCGACAGGTGTTTGCGGTGCACGGCGCGCACCCGATCGGCCCACCAAGCGCGCGATCCGCGCCACTCCTGCCGCAGACGCGCGGCGAGGGCCGGCAGATAGCCAGCCGCCGTGCGCCCCATATCGATCAGCACGACCACGACGATGACGAGCGCCAGCGTGGCCACAGGGGTCGCCCAGCCGGCCATGGTGTAGGTGGCATCGACGAGCAGGGCAGCCCGCACCGGGCGCATCAGTGCGGTCATCGCACCGGCCTCGCCATAGTGCCGGATCAGGGCCCAGATCAGGCACAGCAGTCCGCCATGGATCACGAGCGCAGCATTCGCGCCGCTCAAGGCGACCAGGCTGGCGGCACAGGCACAGATCCGTACCGAGGCGATCATCAGCGTGCGTCGTGGCGTCCGTTGATCGATCGCCTCATCCCACGGGCAGCAGGCGATCGCCAGGCCAGCAAGCGCGAGGAAGCCACCAAGCACGGCGGCCGCATCGATCGCATGGCCGGCCAGGGCGACCAGGCCCAGTGCCGGCAACAAGGGCCAGAGCTCGCGCACGGCTTTCCTGGCCATGGCGACAATCTGCTGGCGTCTGGCAATCTCCTCTTCCCTGAGCGGGGTCTTGCGCGCCTGCGGGTTGGTCAGGTCGGCAAGAAAATGATGCCAATCACTCAGCTTGGGCAGGTGCTGGGCCACGCGGGCACTCCAGAAGGCGTTGACGAACCCTTGCGGTTCCAAGTGCCTCGAGCCTGCCAGCAAAGTGTAAAGAAACGCCTAACGCCGCGCGCCAATTCTGCGGCGCAGCTCGCAATAACTCGCCGATAACGGCGACGATGGGCTTGGCGGATGGTCGAGGTGAGCGGTGAAACCTCGAACCGGAACAGGGCGGGTAGAGTTGGTGTAGCGTCTACCCACAACCTAAGAATGGTGGGCGGTACTGGGATCGAACCAGTGACCCCTACGATGTCAACGTAGTGCTCTCCCGCTGAGCTAACCGCCCGTGGCCGGTTCTGATAGGCGAGCGCTGCGACGCTGACAAGCCCCTCTTGCACGCCGGCGCATCGGCTGTACGCGGCTAGCCGGTCGCCGTCAGATGGCGGCTGCGCGCGGCGTTGTATGCCGCGATCAGCTGGGCGGTCAACTCGGCGACACCGGGCACATCGTCGATCGCGGCGACGCCATGGCCCGCCGACCAGATATCGCGCCACGCTTTGTGTTCGCCGAGCAGTTCGGTGGCGACGTCCATTGCCTCGGCTTCGGGCAGATCGTTCGGATCGAGGCCGACGGCGCGCAGGCTCTCGGTCAGGAAATTGCCGAAGATGCCGGATATCGCGGGTGTGCCGATGATATCGGCGC
The DNA here is from genome assembly GCA_050331015.1 of Geminicoccaceae bacterium. Classification (GTDB taxonomy): domain Bacteria; phylum Pseudomonadota; class Alphaproteobacteria; order Geminicoccales; family Geminicoccaceae; genus JBHJHH01. The sequence goes on along the minus strand of JBHJHH010000033.1, from coordinate 43,584 downwards.
TGCCGGAAGCGACGATCATAGCCTTGTAGGCCGGTGCGGCCAGGGCCTCGCGCGTGGCGATGAAGCGCGTGCCGAGATAGGCCAGATCGGCGCCGGCAATTTGCGCCGCCAGGATGTCCTCCCCGCGGCTGAGCCCGCCCGCCAGCAGGATCGTGCCGGAAAACAGGCGACGTGCCTCGGCGATGAAGGCGAATGGATTGAGCTGGCCGCCGTGGCCGCCGGCACCGGCGCAGACCAGCACCAGCCCGTCGACGCCGGCCGCTGCCGCCTTTTCCACGTGGCGTCTGGAGATCACGTCGTGGAAGACGACGCCGCCATAACCGTGCACACGCGCGATCACTTCCGGCACGGCGCCGAGTGACGTGATGATCACCGGGACCTCATGGGCGATGCAGATCGCCAGATCCTCCTCGAGGCGCGGATTCGAGCGGTGCACGATCAGGTTGACGGCAAAGGGCGCTCTTGGTTCGCTCTTGGCTGCGGCATCGGCATCGAGCGCGGCCTCGATCTGACTGAGCCAGGCTTCGAAGCCGGCGGCGGTCTTCTGGTTCAGCGCCGGGAAGCTGCCGAGCAGGCCGGCCCGGCAGGATTCGATGACCAGCTCGGGTCCTGAGGTCAAAAACATCGGTGCGACCACCGCCGGCAGGCGCAATCGACCCTCTAGACAGGCAGGCAACGGCATCGATCACTCCTGTCTGGCAGGCCGGCCGGGCGTCATGCGTCCAGGCCAAAGCCGTCGAAGGGTAGAAAAGTCAGCGGGTCGCCGACATGCACCTCGGTGACATCGTGGCCGACCTCGATCAAGCCATCGGCCGCGAGCAGCACCGTGATCAAGCCCGATCCCTCACGTTTGAGCCGGTCCACCGAACCCGATGCACGCGGCCGGTCGCAGCGCACGCCGCGCAGATACTCCGTGCGTCCCGGCTTCTTGCGCCAGTCGAATGCCGCGGCGAGCGGAAAGCGTTCCGGTACGGGAAATCCGGCGCCGCTCAAGGCATTGAGCAGCGGCCGTGCGAACAACAGGAAACACACGAACGCGGCGACCGGATTGCCGGGCAAGGCCAGGAACATGGCGCCATCGAGCGTGCCGAAGGCCAGTGGCCGGCCTGGCTTCATGGCGATCTGCCAGAAATGCACGCTGCCGCGCCGCTCGAGCGTACGCACGATGTGATCTTCGTCCCCGCGCGAGGCGCCGCCCGAGGTCAAGACGACGTGATTGTTGTGCGCCGCCTGCTGCAACGTCCGTTCCACGGCGACCGCATCATCGGCCACGATGCCGTAATCGCTGACCCCGCAGCCCATGCGCTCGAGCAGGCTGGTCAAGAGAAAGCGGTTGGAATCGTAAACGCCGCCGTCGACGAGCGCCCGGCCAGGCTCGATCAGTTCATCGCCGGTGGAGACCACCGCCACGCGCAAGCGCTCATGAACGCGCAGCTGGTCGTGCCCCAGGGCAGCGGCGGCCGCGAGCGCGCGCGCACCGAGGCGCTGCCCGGCGTGCACGATGACCTGACCGGGCTGCATGTCCTCGCCGGCGAGCCGACGGTTGGCACCAAGCGTGAGGCCCGGCGGAACGATGACACGATCGCCGTCCAGCCGGGCGTCCTCTTGCATCAGCACGCTGTCGGCGCCGTCCGGCATCTCGCCGCCGGTGAGCACGCGCAGGGCATGGCCTGCCGCCAGCCTCGCCTGGCTCGGATGGCCGGCGGCGCTGCGACCAGTCATGAGCGGCAATGCGGTCGCCTGGTCCGCCGCCAGATCGGCGTGGCGCAGGGCATAGCCATCGACGGCAGCGTTGGTGAATGCCGGCACCCGATGCATGGCAATCAGATCGTCCGCCAGAAGGCGACCCGCCGCCGCGCGCAACGGCACGCACTCGCGGCCGACCACGCAGGCCATACGCTGCTTGAGCTCGGCAAGCGCCTGGTCAACCGGGATGCGCGCGTCGTCGAGGGCGAAGCAGTCGTCACGCAGCTGGCTCATCGTCCAACCCGCAATGCGTGAGCACGAAGCCGCCGATCGCCTCGATGTCGTTCAGGTCCAGCACCGGACGGTCGAGCGCCGGCATGGGCACATCGGAGGCCACGGCAATGACGTTGGGGTCCCGTTCGGCCACGAGCGGCTGGGTCGGCGGACCGAGATTGACCTCGATCTTGGCGTGTTCGAAGCGCTTGAAGCCCTCGACGACGACCAGATCGACCGGCTGCATGCGCGCCAGAAGCTCGTCGAGCGTCGGCTCCGGCTGATCGCGCAACTCGTGCACCAGCATGATGCGCGCACTGGTGGCGAGCACGACTTCCTGCGCGCCGGCCGCGCGATGGCGGTAGCTGTCCTTGCCCGGCTGATCGAGATCGACGCTGTGATGGGCATGCTTGACGGTGGACACCTGCAGACCACGCGCGACCAGCCATTCGACCAAACGCACGACCAGGGTGGTCTTGCCGTTGTTCTTCCAACCGACAATGCCGATGACGCGTTGCGTCGGCTTGGAGGGCGTTGCGGACGCCATGGTCATGCGACACAGACATGCTGTTTGCGTAATCGCTCGGCCTCGACGAGGTCTTCCGGGCGATTGGCATTGAAGAACGGATCGAATGGCTCGATATCGAACGTGACCGTGCACAGGCGATAATTCGCCGTGAAGGCATCGACCTTGCGCACGCCGTCGTCAACCACCGCGCGCTGGAGATCCTCGGTCAGGCGCGTGGGCCACAGACCGAACACCGGATGGCTGCGGCCGGCGCTGGCGGCACAGGCGAGATCGGCGCCGGTTTCCTCGAGCGCGGCGCGCAGCCGGGCAACCAGGTCGGTCGGAAAAAACGGCGTATCGCCTGCAAAACTGGCCAGCCATTGCGCCGCCGGCTGATGTGCACGCGCCCAGAGCAGGCCGGCCAACACGCCCGCCAGCGGTCCGGCATGGCCCGCAATCGGATCGGCCTGCACCGGCAGACCGAACCCGGCGAAGCGCGCCGGATTGCCGTTGGCATTGAGCACCAGCGCGCCGACCTGCGGTCGCGCACGTGCGATGACGTGTCCGAGGATCGGCCGGTCACCAAGCATTTTCAATGACTTGTCGCCGCCACCCATGCGCCGCGCCAGGCCACCGGCGAGAATCACCCCGACACTGCTCATTCGACCTCGGCCGCCTTGCGCCGGTGCTTGCGGTCTTCGTCACCGATGTGATCGGGATCGGCATCGAACACGATCCGCTCAGTCCCGGACAGCGCGACGAAGCGCTTGCCGCGCGCGCGGCCGATCAGGGTCAGCCCGGTCTGGCGGGCGAGATCGACACCCCAGGCGGTGAAGCCCGAGCGCGAGATCAGGATCGGAATGCCCATGGCGACCGTCTTGATGACCATTTCGCTGGTCAGCCGGCCGGTTGTGTAGAACAGCTTGTTGTCCGCCGTGACGCCTTCGAGGAACATGTAGCCGGCGATCTTGTCGATGGCGTTGTGCCGGCCGACGTCCTCCATGTAGATCAAGGGCTGGTCGCGCTCGCACAAGACACAGCCGTGGATCGCCCCGGCCTTCAGATACAGGCTCGGCTCGGTATTGATCCTGCGCGTGAGCTCATAGAGCCAACTCGTTTTGATCACGGCATTTTTTGGCAGCTCGATATCATCGAGGCTGTCCATCAGATCGGCGAACACCGTCCCTTGCGCGCAGCCGGACCTCGTGATCTTTTTCTTTAGCTTGGTCTCCTAAACCGTTGCTCCCTGGGTGCGCACGACGACGACTTCAAGGTCATCGTCGACATCGATGCCGGTGATGACATCGTCGTCACGCAGCATGTGCTGGTTGCGCAGATAGCCGACCGCCAGATAGTCGGGATGGTCGCCGATGGTCATCATCGTAACGACTTCCTGGCTGTTCAAAAACAGCGTCAGCGGCCGCTCGTGGACCACCGGCGTTTCCACCGGCTGGCCATGGTGATCGATCCCCGCGACGACGCGCGTCAAATGGGGATCGTCCGGATTGGGCCGAACCAACATGACTAGCAGCCACCCCTGCTGCAGGAAGTGGTGCACCGCAAGATACACCAGCACCTTAGATCTTCCTGAAAGATGGCGTGACGCCGGCAACGGGTAAAGCCCGAAGCGGCCAGCGTGTTACGGGGGCATCGGGCCAGGCGGTCAGCTCTCAGGCTTGAGAAGCGGGCGCGGCGCCTCTTGCGCCAGTTGCACGGCCAGATCATCGGCCGCCTCGAGCGCGGCGTTCAGCGCCTCCCGTAAAGAATCCTGCGCCTCGGCCTCTTGGGCGAGCTGCTGCTGCAAGGCTTCGACCTGATCGGCCAGCGGCGTTGCCGTCAGCGCCTTCAGCTCGCTTTCGAGGCGCTCGGCGTGCGCGCGGATCTCGCTGCGCTCGGTATTGGCCGCCGCCAGGTCAGCGGTCAGCGCCGTGACCTGCTCGCGCAGGGCCGGCAGTTCACCGCGCTGGGCGGCCTCGGTCTCTTCCGCCGGATCGCTCTGAACGTCACCGAGCCGTGCCTCCAGCGACGCGAGCTGGTCTTGTAAGACGGCGTTTTCCTGCTCGAGACGGGCAACATGTGCCTCGGCGTCAGCCAGCGCGTCGGCCTCCGCCTGGTAGGCTGCATCGGCTTGCGCGCGGGCTGCCTCTTTGGCCTCGTCCAGCTCGGTCTCAAGGGCGGCGATGCGCGTCTGGGCGCTGGCCAGCGCCTCATCGGCGCTTTCGCTGCCGGCGAGTTCGGCCAGGCGGCGTTCCAGTTCGGCGATGCGCGTCTGCGCCGCATCAAGCGCCGCGGTCTGTTCCTCGCCGGCCTTCAGGCGCGCTTCGAGCGCATCACGATCGGACTGCAGCGATGCCAGCCGCTCGCGCAGGCCGGACGTTTCCGCCTGCGCTTCGCTCACGCGTGCCTGTTCGGCAGCGACCTGCTCGCGCAAGGCGACGAGTTCCTCGGCATCGACGCCGCCGTTCTCAACCACCGCACTTTGCGCGGCCACCGCCTCATCCAGCCGGGCCTGCAAGGTGGCATTGCGTGTCTCCAGACTGGCGATGCGGTTTTCCAGCGCCGTGACATCGACCGCCGGCTGATCGGCCAGCGCCTCGCGGTTGAGTTCACGGCCGCCGCCCGGCGTGAACACGTGGTACGTGGCATAGCCCAGCCAGCCGACGAGCAGCAGGCCGATCACCAGCCATTTGACCTGATCGGCAGCGGTGAGGGTCAGGTAGCGATTGAAATTCTCACTTCGAACCAGGATCTGCCGCTCTTGCAGCAGGCGCCCTTTGGGCTTGCTTGGCTCGTTTGACGGCATGTTCTCACCTGTACTTTCTCGCGGTCCGGGCGAACGTTGGGACGCGATGTCGTCGCTCCGCGTGCTGTCATGCCGAAGGCGCCGGCCGGAGACAAGGCCCCCGCGACGTTACTAGCAAGCGCGTTCGGACTGAGCCGGTCAACAAACCGGCCCGGCGGTCCCGGCGTCACCCTCAAGCAGACGCGTCAGGCGGCCGCTGGTATGCCGTACTCGCGCCCGGCACGGCGCAGGAACGCCCAAAGATAGGCGGCAAACGACCGTCGGCAGTAGAGATCGACAACCGCGCCCGCCTCATCCTCGGACTTGAGGTGCATGATGACATCGATTCTGCCGAACAGCGTCCGTTTCACCTGAGCGACGGCGAAGCCACGCGGGTGCATGTCCAAGGGCGTGCCCTTGGCGAGCAGATCACGGGTAACGCTGCCGCTGACCTCGATCACGGTCTGCTCGTCACTTTTGTCGACGGCCAGGCTGGTCGCCGGATCGCGCGCGGCATCAAGCTTGGCAAGCACGGCGCCGGCCTCGCCCGGTTCGGTCACCAGCAGCCATTCGTCGGGACCCAGCCAGAGCGCGGTCACGCCACTGCGTGCGCTGCTCGTGCACGGTTCGGTCGGCAAGACCAGATCGAGGGCGCGGCCGGCCGCACCCATGAACGCACGGTCGGCCGGATCGCCGCGCAGCAAAATCTTGCCGGTATGCGGCACCTCGCGCAGGTGCAACGCGCCGGTATTGGCGCGCAGCGACGCCGGCTCGCCAAGCGCACCGGCGCGAATCGGTTGGAAAATCTCAGGCACGCATCCGCTCCCCTTCAGCATCGAGGAACACCGGCTCGACGACCTCGACGTCAACCACACGGTCGATCAGCGGCATGAGCAGCGTCTGGCCCATGCGTGCGCGACCGCCGCGGATCATGGCGAGGCCAAAGCTCTTGCCGAGTGACGGGCTGTAATAGGCCGAGCTGATGTGGCCAAGCATGACCATGGGCGGCTCGGTGACCTTCTCGACCAGATGCGCGCCTTCTTCCAAGCTCTCGCTCGCATCCTTGGCGACGATACCGACTAACTGCTTGCGATCCGCACGCTGCATGTCGGCGCGGGCAAAGGAGCGCTTGCCGATGAAATCCGGCTTTTTCTTCGAGACGATCCAGTCCATGCCCATATCGTAAGGCGTGGCCGTACCATCCGTATCCTGACCGACGATGATAAAGCCTTTCTCGGCGCGCAGAACGTGCATGGCCTCGGTGCCATAGGGCGTGATGCCAAAATCCTCGCCTTCGGCCATGAGCGTTTCCCACAAGGACAGGCCGTAGCCGCTCGGCACGTTGATTTCGAACGACAGCTCCCCGGTGAACGAAATGCGCATGACCCTGGCCGGAATGCCGGCGACCGTGCCGTCACGCCAGGTCATGAACGGGAACGCTTCCGGCGACAGATCGATGTCGGTGCACAAACGGGCCAGCAGGTCGCGCGCTTTCGGCCCGCAAATCGACGCGGTCGCCCACTGCTCGGTAACGGATGTGCAGTAGACCTTGAGCTCCGGCCATTCGGTCTGCAGCCATTCCTCCAGCCAGGCGAGCACGCGTGCCGCGCCGCCGGTGGTGGTCGACATCAGGTAGCGATGGTCATCGATGCGTGCTGTGACGCCGTCATCGAAGATCATGCCGTCGTCCTTACACATGATGCCGTAGCGGCAGCGGCCGATCTCGAGCTTGGACCAGGCATTGGTGTAGATGCGATTGAGGAACTCGCCGGCATCGCGCCCCTGGATGTCAATCTTGCCGAGCGTCGAGGCATCGAGAATGCCGATCTGATTGCGTGCGGCTGCGACCTCGCGGTTGAGTGCGCTCTGATAGTCCTCGCCGGACTTGGGGTAATAGCGGGCGCGGCGCCACTGGCCGACATCCTCCCACTCGGCGCCGTGGGCAACGTGCCAGCTGTGCATCGGCGTGGTGCGCAAGGGATCGAACAGTTCTTTCGTGTTGGCACCAACGAGCGCGCCGAAGGTCAGCGGCGTGTAGGGCGGGCGGAAGGTGGTCGTGCCGATCTCGGGGATCTGCGCGTCCAGCTTTTCGGCCATCAGGCCAAGCGCCGTGACGTTGGACAGCTTGCCCTGATCAGTCGCCATGCCATTGGTCGTGTACCGCTTGACGTGCTCGACCGAACGGAAGCCTTCCTGCACCGCGAGCCGGATGTCACCGGCGGTGACGTCGTTCTGGAAATCGACGAACGCCTTGCGCGCCGCTTTCGGCTTCGGAGACGGGCACAGCCAGATCAGCCGCGGTTCGCCCTGGCCGACCTCCTCGACCTTGGGCAGATCGAGCGGCGCGGCATCGAAGCCGGCATCGGCCGCCGCCGCCCTGCCCGCCTCGGCGCCCTGGTTGAGCGCACCTGAAAGGCTCAGCTCGCCGTTGCAGGCACCGGCCGATCGGGCTGCCTGGAACGGATCGGCTGGGGTGAACATGCCATAAGCCTGATCGAAGCCGAGCTTGCCGCGGCTTTGCGAGAACAGATGCACGGTCGGGTTCCAGCCGCCGGACATGGCGATGTGATCGCAGTGCAGTTCCTCTTCCTTGCCCGTCAGCCGGCCGTCGGCGTCGATGGTCTGCACATGCACGCCGTTGACCCGGCTGCCGCCCGTGGCCGAGGTGATCACCGCACCATGGATGATACGCACGCCGTCATCGCGTGCACGATCGACCAGGCCGCCGGTCGGCGCCGGACGGGCATCGACAATCGCCTCGACGTGCAGGCCGCGGGCGCGCAGATCGAGGGCGGTTGCATAGGCGCTGTCATTGTTGGTGGCGACAACGCACGCGCCGCCGCTGCGCACGGCATAGCGATTGAGATAGCTGCGCACGGCGCCCGCCAGCATGATGCCGGGACGATCGTTGTGGGCAAAGGTCAGCGGCCGCTCGAGGGCTCCGGTCGCCAGCACGACCTGACCGGCGCGCACCTTCCACAAGCGCTGGCGCGGCAGATGCGCCGGCGCATCCGGGCCGAGATGATCGGTCACCCGCTCGCACAGGCGCAGATAGTTGTGATCGTAATAGCCGGCACACTGGGTGCGTGTCAGGACACGCATGTCGGCGCACGCGCTCAGTTCGCTACGCATGTGCGCCAGCCAGGCCCCGACCGGCTGGCCGTCGATGCTCGCCAGATCGCTCTCGTGCAGCAGGCTGCCGCCCAGCTCGGCCTGATCCTCGCACAAGATCACCCGCGCGCCCGAGCGGCCGGCGGTCAACGCTGCGCTCAGGCCGGCCGGCCCGCCGCCAACGACGAGCACATCGCAATGGGCATGCGTATGTTCATAACCATCGGCATCGGCGATGTCCGCAGGCGCCGGACCGAGACCGGCCGCCTGACGGATGAACTTCTCGAAAAACATCCACCACGGCAGACCACGGCCCATGAAGGTCTTGTAGTAGAAGCCGGCCGGGAAGAGCGGGCTGAGCCAGCCATTCATGGCGCCGATGTCGAAGCCCAGCGACGGCCAGTGGTTTTGCGAGCGCGCCTCAAGGCCGTCATAGACTTCGGCGACCGTCATGCGCGTGTTGACGTCCTGGCGTGCGCCTTTGCCAATGGTGGCGAGCGCGTTCGGCTCGTCGTGCCAGGCCCCGAGAATGCCGCGCGGCCGGTGATACTTGAACGAACGGCCGACCATGTGCACGCCGTTGGCGAGCAGCGCCGACGCCAGCGTATCGCCAGCAAAGGCCGGCATCGGCTTGCCGTTGAAGCGTACGGTGAGCGGCTGGTCACGGTTGATGCGTCCGCCGTCCTTGAGGCGAAACGGCTGCCAGGTTGCGGCGCTCATTCCACAGGCTCCTTGCCAGCCGAGCCTTCAATCACCCGAAACGGCACGCGCGGCGGTTCAGCGGCCGGCGCCGCGTCCGGCTTCACCGGGCAGGCCTCGCCCATCTTGTAGACCGCCAGAATGCGATCGGTCGCCGTGTTGCGCGCGACATTGAACCAGCGGCCGCAGCCATGGCTGTGGATCCAGCGCTCGGTGTGAAAGCCCTTCGGGTTGGTGCGCATGAACAAATAATCGGACCACTGGTCATCGCTTAAGCTCGCCGGCTGGCGCGGGCGAACGATGTGCGCCTCGCCGCCGCAGGTGAATTCTTCTTCCGAGCGCGGCCCGCACCACGGGCACGTGATCTGCAACATGTTGGGTTGACCTTCAGTGCGAGACGGCGGCAGCGCCGTGCTCGTCGACCAGATCGCCGGAGACGAAGCGCTCGAGCGTGAAAGGTGCGTTGATCGGATGCGGTTCGCCTTTGGCGATGTGATGGGCGAAGACATGCGCCGAGCCCGGCGTCGCCTTGAAGCCCCCGGTGCCCCAGCCGCAATTGATGTACATGCCTTCGATTGGTGTGCTGCCGATGATTGGCGAGCGATCCGGCGTGACGTCGACGATGCCACCCCACTGGCGCAACATGCGCAAGCGGGAGGTCGCCGGGAACAGCTCGACGATCGCTTGCAGGGTGTGCTCGACAATGTGGAAGCTGCCGCGCTGGGCATAGGAATTGTACTGATCCGTGCCGGCGCCGATGACCAGCTCGCCCTTGTCGGACTGGCTGATATAGCCGTGCACGCCATTGCTCATGATAACGCCATTGATGCACGGCTTGATTGGCTCGGACACCAGTGCTTGCAGCGGCACGGATTCGATCGGCAGGCGGAAGCCGGCCATGGCGGCGAGCACGGACGAATGCCCGGCGACGACCACGCCGATCTTCTTGGTGCGGATCGTACCGCGCGTCGTGCGCAGGGCCTCAACGGCGCCATTCTTGATGTCGATGCCGGTGACTTCACAGTTCTGGATGATGTCGACGCCGAGCTCGTCGGCGGCACGTGCATAGCCCCAGGCGACCGCGTCATGCCGGGCGGTGCCGCCGCGTTTTTGCAAAGAGCCGCCGAGGATCGGGTAGCGCGATGTCGGTGAAATGTTGATCAGCGGCTCGCGCTTCTTGATCTGTGCAGGCGTCAGGAACTCGCTGTCGACACCGTTCAAGCGGTTGGCATGGCTGCGCCTTCGGACTTCCTGCAAATCGTGCAGCGAGTGCGCCAAATGCATGACGCCGCGCTGGCTGAACATGACGTTGTAGTTCAGCTCGATGGACAGGTTTTCCCAGAGCTTGACCGCATGGTCATAAAGCGCCGCGCTTTCATCCCACAAATAGTTCGAGCGGATGATCGTCGTGTTGCGTCCGGTATTGCCGCCGCCGAGCCAGCCTTTCTCGACCACGGCGATGTTGGTCAGGCCGTGTTCTTTGGCCATATAATAGGCCGTGCCCAGCCCATGACCGCCGGCGCCGACGATGACCGCATCATAGGCCGGCTTCGGCTCCGGGCTGCGCCACTGGGCTTCCCAATTGACATGACCGGTCAACGCATTGCGCGCGAGGGAAAAGATCGAATAGCGCGTCTTGGTCATGATCTCCGTCCGCTCCGATTGCCGCCAGGCTGCCGCCAGATATGCCAGGGCCAAGGGGGCCTAGAACAGCCCCTGTACGCGACCTTGCGCATCCAGCCGGATGCTGTTCGCCGCCGGCGTGCGCGGCAGGCCTGGCATGGTCATGATCTCGCCGCAGACCACAACAACGAATTCCGCCCCTCCGGCGAGACGCACCTCGCGGATCGGCACGACGTGATGGCTGGGCGCGCCCTTGAGGTTGGCATCGGTGGAAAAGCTGTACTGCGTCTTGGCGATGCACACCGGGAAGTGGCCGTAGTCGCCCTCGTCCAGCTCCTTGAAGCGTGCCCGCACGGTCTTGTCGGCGATGATGTCGTCGGCGTGATAGATCTCCTGGGCGATGGTCTTGACCTTGTCCCAGAGCGACATGCCGTCCGGATAGAGATGGCGGAAACCGAGGCCGTCCAGCAGGTGATCGCCCTCGCACACGGCGACGACATGCTGCGCCAGCTCCTCGATGCCGGCCGACCCGTCCGCCCAGTGGCGGCAGGTGATCGCCTCGACGCCGAGTTGATCGCGGCAATACGCGCGGATAAGGGCGTGCTCGGCCTCGCTGTCGGTGGCGAAATGGTTGATCGCCACGACCGACGGCACGCCGAACTTGCGCACATTGAGCACATGCCGCTCGAGATTGGCCAGGCCTTTGGCGAGGGCTTCGAGGTTCTCGTGCTTGAGCTCGTCCTTGGCCACGCCGCCGTGCATCTTGAGCGCGCGCACGGTGGCGACGATGACCGCACACGACGGCGTCAGCTCGGCCTTGCGGCATTTGATGTCAAAGAACTTCTCGGCACCCAGATCGGCGCCGAAGCCCGCCTCGGTGACGACGTAGTCGGCCAGTTTGAGGGCGGTCGTGGTCGCCATGACCGAATTGCAGCCATGGGCGATATTGGCGAACGGGCCGCCATGGACGAAGGCCGGATTGCCCTCCAGGGTCTGCACCAGATTGGGCTGCAGCGCGTCTTTCAAGAGCACGGCCATGGCGCCGGCCGCCTGCAGATCGGCCGCTGTGATTGGGCGCTTGTCGCGGGTGTAGGCGACAACGATCCGACCGAGGCGGCGTTCGAGATCGGCGACATCGCGCGACAGGCACAAGATCGCCATGACCTCCGAGGCGACCGTGATGTCGAAGCCGTCCTCGCGCGGAAAGCCGTTGGCGACCCCGCCGAGGCTACCGGTGATCTGGCGCAGGGCGCGATCATTCATGTCGACGACCCGCTTCCAGGTGATCCGGCGCGCATCGATGCCGAGCTCGTTGCTCCAGTAGATGTGGTTGTCGAGCATGGCCGCGAGCAGGTTGTGCGCCGAGCCGATGGCATGGAAATCGCCGGTGAAATGCAGGTTGATCGTCTCCATCGGCACGACCTGGGCATAGCCGCCGCCGGCCGCGCCCCCCTTCATGCCAAAGCAGGGGCCGAGTGATGGCTCGCGTAAGCAGATGGCGGTGTTCTTGCCGATCCGGTTGAGACCGTCGCCCAAGCCGACCGTGGTCGTCGTCTTGCCTTCGCCGGCCGGGGTCGGCGTGATCGCGGTGACCAGCACAAGCTTGCCATCGGCGCGATCTTGCAGGGTTTCGATATGGCCGAGATCGAGCTTGGCGATGTGCCGGCCATAGGCATGCAGGGCCGTTTCGGGCAGGCCCAGACGGTCCGCGATCTTGCCGATCGGTTGCAACGAGGCTTCGCGTGCGATGTCGATATCGCTCTTAAAGTCGGCCATGGTCCAGAAGACTCCACCCTGCGCCTGGATCGGGCGCACCCGCCGGCTGACGGCTTGATCGCTTGTCGTTGGTGGCGCTCGCGCGCCGAACTGGCGGTAATCCAACGCAAGGGCGGCGTAAACGCAGGGCCGCACGCGACGCCCTGTTGCGTGCCGGCGACATGGGGCTTGGCGGCCGCCCGGGAGTGTGACACTTTGGTGATGTCGCATACGGCAAAGTTGTTGCGGCGACGGCGATGCACGACGGTGTGTCTCAGGTCAGCCGTATGACGCGATGCAGCGCGTTGGAGAGCGTTCATGGCAGGACAGCAAGACGCGGAAACCATTGCTTTCGTGCTTGTGCCCAACTTTTCAATGATCGCCTTCAGCAGTGCCGTAGAGATCCTGCGGATCACCAATCGTGTCGCTGAGAAACAACTTTATAATCGCGTTCTGCTCTCGCGTGACGGTGGTGCCGTCAGCGCCAGCAATGGTGTGACCGTTTTGAGCGATCAGTCGCTGACCGAATTTGACTATGGCGGCGGCCTCAATCCGCCTACCGTGGTCATCTGTGCCGGCGCCGGCTCCGAGCGCTACCACGACGCCAGGCTGACCACCTGGCTGCGCAAGATGGACCGGCTGGGCGCCACTATCGGTGCGATCTGTACCGGCTCGTACATCCTGGCACGCAGCGGCCTGCTGGATGGCTACAAGTGCACGGTGCACTGGGAGAACATCGCCGCCTTTCGCGAAGAATTCCCGGATATCGATGTCAGCGCCGATCTGTTCGAGATCGACCGCAACCGTTTCACCGGATCGGGCGGCACCGCCGCGCTCGACCTGATGCTGCACCGGGTGGCGGAAAAGCACGGCAACCGCCTGGCGACGCTGGTGTCGGAAATGTGCCTGCTCGATCGCATGCGCGGGCCGAACGACCGGCAGCGCCTGCCCTTGCGCGTGCGCCTCGGCGTGCATCACCCCAAGCTGATCGCCGCCATCGAAATGATGGAGGCCAATGTCGAGGAGCCGCTCAGTCAGGAAGAGCTCGCCGGCTATATCGGCCTGTCACGCCGCCAGCTCGAGCGCCTGTTCCGCAAGCATCTCGGCCGCACGCCGGCGCAATTCTATCTCGAACTGCGGCTCGAGCGCGCGCGTCACCTGCTCTATCAGACGGAAATGCCGATCATGGACGTGGCGCTCGCCTGCGGCTTCGTCAGCCCGTCGCATTTCTCGACCTGCTATCGCACGATGTACGGCAAAACCCCGCGCGCCGAGCGCATGAGCACGGCGCTCACCGAAGCCGCCTAGACGTCCTCGGGATCATCGACCTCAAAGCCCGGCAGGCCATCGTCGACGGCATACCAGGCCGGCTTGTCGACGAGGAAGATATGCGATTGCGCCCGCAGCACGTCCTGAGGCTCAAGGCAACCGGCACTGACGCTGATATCGCTGCTGTCCAACTGTCGATAAAACAGCGCGCAGCCGCATTCCGCGCAAAAACCACGCTCGGCGAAGCTCGAGGAACGGTACCAGCGCAGACCGCGCGTGTCCTGCCAGCTTAGTGCATCCGCCGGCACAGAACTGAAGGCCGCGAAATGCGTGCCGTGACGCCGGCACTGGCCGCAGTGACAGAAGATCACCGGGCGCAGCGGCGGCCGCAGCGCGAACGCTACGGCACCGCAAGCACAGCGCCCGGTCAGCGTGCGCTCGCCAGCAACGCTCATGAAGCCTCGAGATCGCGGGCCAGGCTGAAGCCACCCTTGCCGTCCAGATGGAAGCCGCCGTCGCGCAGCATGCCGGTCAGCGCCAGCGTCCGCGCGACGCCGCCAAACGGGTACATGTGCGGCGCGGCCAGCAGGCTGTCCTCGTGCTGGACACCATGATTGGCCAGCTCGACGATCAGCTTGTCGGCAATATTCACCCGCGTCAGCTTGGCAATGTTCAGCGCCTGGCGCTTGAGCACACGCATGGAATTGCCGACACCGCACAGGCCGGCGAACATCAGCAGGCTTTTGAGGGTCGCCGGGCCAGGCAGACCGACACGGACCGGCGCGGTGATGCCGGCCGCGCGCAGCTTGCGCTCCCAGGCGAAGATCGGCGCGCCTTCCAGGCAGAACTGGGTGGCAATGGCGCCGTCGATGCCGCGTGCCTCGGCCCAGGCCAGCTTGGCCTGCAGCGCCGCGATCATGACCTGTTCCGACACGTTCGGATGGCCTTCCGGATGACCGGCGAAATGCAGACGACGGATCGCGCGCCCCTCGAAGGCACCGCTGTCGAGCATGGCCATGACGCTGTCAAACGGCCCGCGTGCGCTGTCGGTACCGCCACCGACCAGGAGCAGCTCCTCGATGGCGTCATTGGCGGCGAGCACGTCGAGATAGCGGTTCAGCATGGCGACGCTGGTCATTGAGCGCGCCGGGATGTGCGCGATCGGCAGCCAGCCTGCAGCGCGCACCTTGGCGGCGACGGTGGCCATTTCCTCGATGTCCTGATCGGGCATGAAGGCGATGAACACGGCACTGCCGGCCGGCAAGGGCTGGGCAGCGCTCAGGAGGCCCTTGAGCGTCTTGGGCGTGATCTCGACAGAAGCGCGCGCAAAAAACGTCGCGAGCGCCATGGCCTCGCTGGACAAAGAGCGCGCGGTTTCGACGGGCATGGTTTCGGACATCGCGTTCATACGGGCAGACCCAACGACCCAGGGGGTGACTTTCTGGAGCGCAATATGGGTAGTCATCGCCCTGGCCGCTGGCGGCGGCACGACTCCCGCTTCCGCCACCGCGACGTTGTGTCGGCAAGGCATACCTGCGTGTCGGCCGGAACACGTCCGTTACATGCGAATGGCTGATAGTCTATTTTTTCATCTTTTTGCCCCAAAAATGGGCAGCTTGAGCCGCGTATATCACTTGCAACACCCGAGTATCGCCATTACTTTTTGTGCAACGCAGCAAGGGCAGTGACGCTTGGTGCGCCGATTGAGTTGTTGGGTCATTTTCCGCCTTACAGATGGATGTTGGCGCGCTGACGGCCGGCCCTATCCGCCCGATTTGGTCTGTTTCGTTGAAGGGAACGGAGACATGGCGACCACCACGCGCACCCGTAAGCCTCGCACCAGTGCAGCGAAGGTTAGCGACACCACAGTTAGCGACACAGTTAGCGACGTCACCGAAACCGTTACTGACTTGAACCAGAAGGCTACCGAAACCGTGAATCAGAATGCTGAAGAGACCGCCAAGGCCGTGGAAGCGACCGTGGAAAATGCTGCCGAGCAGGTCACCTCGGCGATGAACCAGACCTACGAGCAGGTCGAGGCGCAGGTCGAGCAGTTCGCCGAGCACGTCGAAGACGCGCAGAAGGCGGCTGGCGAGAGCAGCATGGCCATGGTCCAGTCGAGCAAGCTGGCGTTCGCCGGCTTCGTCGAGCTCAACAACGAGCTGCTGACGTTTGCCCATGGCAACATCCATGAGGCCATCGAGACAACCAAGGCCATGGTCAATGCCAAGACCATGAAAGAAGCCATGGACCTGCACACCGCATACATGCGCAAGACCGTTCAGTCCTGCATGGACGAGCTGAAGAAGATCAGCGAGATGGCCAAGACGACCAGCGAAGAGGCCGTCAAGCCGCTGACTGCCAACTACCAGAACCAGCTCAAGCAGGCCGCCTGATCCCTCAGGCTGCTTAAAGCTGTTTCGATCCGAAAACCCGGTGACCGTTCGCGGTGCCGGGTTTTCTTATGGCCGCTCGTCCCGTGAGGACAACTGCTCGACCTGCTCGGCCAGGGCTTCCAGGGCCGGATCGCGCAAGCCCTCGTCGTGCAGATGCTTGAGCGTGTTGAACAGATAGTCGCGATTGCTGCCGAGCGCGCCCTCGGCATGGGCGACCGCCTGCGCCACGGCTTCGAGCGACAGATCGCCGGCAAAGCGCTCATGGCCGGGATTGATGACGAAGGTCAGCGCGTGCACGACACCACGGGCGGTGTCCAGCTTGACCCAGCAGGGCTGGTAGCCATCGCCGAGCATCTCCCGGCGCCAGAGAATGTCGCTTTCGGCATCGACCTGATCGCCGGCGATGCGATAGGCGATGCCCTCACAAACCGGTCCGGGCATCAGGCCGAGCACCAGGCCGGGGCACTCGGGCGAGCCGCGCCCGACCGGCGTCCACAGACAAAAGCGCCTGCTGAAGCCGTCGAGCCGGGCACTGCGCCGTTCGACATAGTGGATCGCTGGGTGCCAGATGAGCGAACCATAGCCGAACACCCAGAGATCGGTGCCCTCGGGATGGCTGGCCAGCCAGCGCCGGCGCGAAGCCTGCAGTTCCTCTTCGCTCAGAAACCGGATCTTGCCGTCCATGCCCTCGAGCATGCGTTGAAAGGCGCCCTGACGGATGCATTCGCGGCTATAGGGAATGTTCGGCGAAATGACCGGCTCCTTTCGGCAACTCAAGCAGGGTTGGGCGCGCTCGTCAGGCGCCGGGCCAAGGGCACATCATCGATCGGGGCGTGCACGATGGCGGCGAACACGCCCAGTGCGGCAGCGCTCAGCCACATGAGGTCGTAGGTGCCGGTCAGATCGAACACCAGACCACCGGCATAGGCACCGATGAAGGCGCCGATCTGATGGCTGAACATGACGACACCGAACAGGCTGGCCAGATAGCGCGTGCCGAAGATCTGCGCGACGACACCGCTGGTCAACGGCACGGTCGACAGCCAGAGCATGCCGAGCACCGAGGAAAACACCAGAAAGCTGGTCGGCGTTTTCGGGCCGAGGAAGAACACCAGGATGACCACGGCGCGCAGGGCATAGATCGCGGACAACAGCCATTTCTTGCGAAACCGATCGCCCAGCGCGCCCGCAATCGATGTGCCAATCATATTGAATAGGCCGATGAGCGCCAAGGACTGCGCGGCAACGCTCGGTGCCAGGCCGCAGACCTGGGCGAACACCGGCAGATGCACGGACACGAACGCGACGTGAAAGCCGCAGACGAAAAAGCCGACATTGAGCAGGCGATAGCCGCCATGTCCCCTGGCGTTGCGAAACGCCTCGCGCAGGCTGCCGGCGACGTCGCTCGTCTCCGCAGGCTCCGCCGCCCGCCGGCCGAGTAGATAGCCGAACGGCACGAGCAACACGACCATGGCCGCCGTGATGAACAGCGCGCCCTGCCAGCCGAAGCCGCCGATGAAGGCCTGAAACACCGGCGGCATGAGGAACTGGCCGAAGGAACCGCCGGCGGCACCCAGGCCCAGGGCGAGCGAACGGCGATCCTCGGGCACGGCGCGCGCCAGGGCGCCGAGCACGATCGGGAAACCGGTGGTGCCGAAACCGAGACCGACGAGCAGGCCGGCCGAGCCATGCAGCATCCAGGGCGTACTGGCCAAGGCCATGCACACCAGGCCCAGGGTGTAGATCACGGCGCCAAGCGCCAGCGTGCGAAACGTGCCGATGCGATCGGCCAGCGCGCCGGCAAACGGCGAGGCGAAGCCCCACAGCAGGTTCTGGATGGCGAAAGCGAGCGCGAAGGTCGACGTCGGCCAGGCCAGATCGAGGCGCATTTCCGGTATCGCGAGGCCAAGGCTCGAGCGAATGCCGAAACTGATCGACAAGATCACGCTGGCCGCCATCAGCGGCAACAGGGCGCCACGCAGGCTGCGCACGGTAAACCTCCGCAAAAGCGATGAGACGGCGCACTCGTACCCGAGACCGGTGCGACTCCGATCTCCGGTCAAGCCCAACACCTAGCACGCCATGCGCCTCGCGACAGCCTGTCTCTTGCGTAGGCACTCAGCCGGTCGAAGGAAACGCTGTTGCCGGTTTCGCAGCAATACGCGGCGTCGATGCCGCACGACCAGTATCGAACTGCGTGCGCATCAACCCGGCGAAGCCGTCGGGCCGGCCGAACAGGTAGCCCTGGGCGGCGTCGCAGCCGAGCTCTTGCAAGACATCGAGCTGCGTGCGCGTTTCGACCCCTTCGGCGACGACCGTTTTGCCCAACGCCTTGGCCAGGCTGACAGCGGCGCAGAGGATCTCTTCGGTCTCGCTCGAACAGCCGATCCCGGCGACGAGCGAACGGTCGATCTTGACCTTTTGCGCCGGCGAACGCTTGAGCGCACTCAGCGCCGATGCTCCGGTACCGAAATCGTCGACCACGATCCGCACCCCCATGTCCGCCAGGGTGGCGATGGTCGGCGCGATCGCCTCGCTGTCCGGCCCGAACAGCAGCTTTTCCTGGATTTCCAGCTCGAGGCATTCCGGCGCTAGCTGGCAGCTGTGCAGCGCCCCGGTGACGCTTGCGACCAGATCACCCCGGCGGATCTCGCCCAACGAGATGTTCACCGCCACGCGCACATCCCCGCTGGCATCCTCCAGGCGCTTCAGGGCAGCGCAGGCCTCGTGCAGCACCCACTGGCCGAGCTGCGGAATGATGCCTTCATCCTCAGCGATCGGGATGAACTTGTCGGGCGGCACCATGCCCTGTTCCTTGTGGCGCCAGCGCATTAACGCCTCGGCGGCGATGCGCTTGCCGGTGGCCAGTTCGACCTGGGACTGAAACAGCACCTGAAGGTCTGACGTGCCCATCGCCTGGCGCAGGGCGCGCGCCATGGCCTGGCGTTCCTGCAGGGCCTGGTTCATCTGCTGCGTGAAGAAGCAGTAGCGGCCGCGCCCGTCGGCCTTGGCGCGATAAAGGGCCAGGTCGGCATTCTTCAGAAGGATTTCCGCGACCGTGCCGTCCTGCGGCGCCAGACTGATGCCGATGCTGGTCGAAATCATCACTTCACCGGCCGACAGACGCACCGGCTTGGTGATGGCTTCGACCATGCGCCGTGCCAGCGTGGCCGCGCCTTCGACCCGGTCCAGACCGGTTTGCACCACGGCCATTTCATCACCGCCGAGCCGGGCCAGCGTGTCGGTCTCGCGCAGCACGCTGCGCAAGCGCTCGGCGACGGCAATGAGCAACTCGTCGCCGGCATCGTGCCCGAGGCGATCGTTGATCGTCTTGAAGTTGTCCAGATCGAGCATCATGACCGCGGTCATGGCCTGATTGCGCCGGCTCTGCGCCAGAGCCGCTTCGAGGCGCTCGGCAAACAATGCCCGATTGGGCAGACCGGTCAGGGCATCGTGCGACACGCGATGACGGATCTCGGCTTCGGTGCGCTTGCGCTCGGTGACGTTGCGCAAGACGGATTGCCAGAGCATGCGCTGGCCGTCGGCGATCCGGGCGGATGCGATCTCGACATCGATCACGGCACCGTCGAAACGGATCAGCTTCGTCTCGAGCGGCTCGATCGGCCGCCGGCCGGGCGGGCGCAGGGTCAGCGCTCCGCGCAACGCACCGCGCACATCCGGTGCCATGAAGCGCGACAGGTCACGCCCGATGAGCGCGGCACGATCGTCGATGCCGAGCAGATCAGCCGCGCGCCGATTGGCCATGACGATGGAATCGTCGTCATGGATGACCATCGCGTGCGGCGCGGTCTCGACCAGCACACGAAAGCGCTGCTCACTCTCGGCATGGGCCAGCTCGATCCGGCGCAGATCGGTGACATCGGTGAGCACACCCAAGATGCGTTGCCGGTCCCGGCCGACCTCGGCCAGGCGCATGTCATCGCGCAACCAGCGCACGGTGCCGTCAGCGCAGCGCACGCGATACGCGATGGCGGTTGAATGGCCCACTTGCAGCGTGCTGCGCGCATCGAACACGCGCGGCCGATCTTCGGGATCGATCATGCGATCGAACAGTTCGGCATCGGCCAGGAATTTGCGCGGCGCATGGCCGGTGAGCTCAACGATGGTCGAGCCGACATCGACCAGACCATAAGTCGGCGTGGCCTGGCGGGCATAGAATACGCCGGGCGCGCTGCTGAGCGCCCGGATACTGGCGTTCGCTAGGCGAAACGAGGTCATCGAGGCCAGCTCCGGCAAAGCCCCGTCGGTCGTCGTCTCGATGGTCCCCTCTTCCAGGGCCACGGCCTCCCACGAGCCGACACGCGCAAGCGCCGCCAGGCTCTGACCGAGCAGGAGCGCCGAGCCGACATGGTCCGGCGCAAACGACGGTGCCCCCGGCTTGGTACCGGCGTCGGTCTTGTGCAGGTCAAAAGCGCGATCAGCCAGCAGCATGCCGCCCCGGACGCGGACCTTGGCGGCCGCGCGTACCGTCGAGGCACGCTGGCGTCCCAAAAGGACAAACACCGAGCGCCGGCCGCCGACGCGGTTCAGATCCCCAGCCAGTGCATCGATGCGCGGTTCACGGCTCGCTTCATCGGTATCGAGCGCGATGTGGGCGCCGTCGAGCCTGGCGCTGGCCTGGGCCGGCAGGACATAGATCGTGCCGGCGTGCAGCAAGGTGCGCTTGCTGACCTGCTGCACGGGCCAGTTGAGATCCGCCAGGAGAGACGCCGCGGCCGCGGCGCCTTCGGGAGCGCCATCGGGCGGCATGACGAAGAAGGTGATGCCACAACTCGGATCGACCGCCGTGATCAAGTCGCGCAAGCTGTCATGGCTTGCGGGCGTGTAAACGATACCGACTAGTGGCCAAAACCGACCCCTAGGATGCATGCAAAACTCCCGGCAAATACCGGTAAAAACTCTCGCGTATCAGTGGATAAGCACGAGATTGACTTCATCTGCAGTTTAGTCCACTGCGGGCCAGGTGCAAGCTTAACGTCAGGGCTTTTGCGGATAAGTCGGTTCGTGCAAGGTCATTCCGGCGTTGCATCGACGCCATGAACGCTGCACGAAAGCGCGTTGGCACACCGCATCGGGTGCCTGGGGTTCGGACCGTCGCGCGGGGTAGACTTTTAGGATAGCGCCATGAGCGAGGACTACGAACTGGAGCCGCGGACTGCCACAGCGGCCAGTTTGGGCGCGCGGCCGAAATATGTTGTCGGCATCGGCGCGTCCGCCGGCGGGTTGCAGGCGCTTGAACTGCTGTTCGCACACATCCCGGCCGACACCGATATGGCGTTCGTCGTCGTCCAGCATCTGTCGCCCGATTTCAAGAGCCTGATGAGCGAACTGCTTGGCCGTCACACCACGATGCAGGTCGCGCAGGCGCGCGATCGCGAGCCGGTACAGCCGAACACGATCTATCTGATCCCGCCTAAGAAGGACATGATCGTCAGCGGCGGCCGGCTCCTGCTCGACGACGCCAGCGCCGACAAGGGCTTGTTCATGCCGGTCGACCAGTTCCTGCGCTCGCTCGCCGAGGAATATGGCGACCGCTCGATCGGCGTGGTTCTGTCCGGCACCGGCAGCGATGGCACCCGCGGCGCGCATGCCATCCATCAGGCCGGCGGCATGGTCATCGCCCAGAGCGAGAGTTCGGCGCAGTTCCCCGGCATGCCGCGCAGCGTGATCGCCAGCGGCACCCCGGATCACGTCCTGCCGCCGGAAGACATCGCGGCCCTGCTCGCCCGTCTGGCCGAAGGCACCGACACGATGCCAAGCGAGCCGGCGCCCCTGCCCGCCGCCCCGAGCGTCAGCGACCGGCTGTTCACGGTCTTGCGCGAGCGCTTCGGCGTCGACTTTCACTTTTACAAATCGTCAACGGTCCTGCGCCGGATCGATCGCCGGCGCACGATCGGCCATTTCGAAACGCTCGAGGACTATCTGGACTTCCTCAACCAGGATCCCAAGCAGGTCGATCTGCTGTTCAAGGACCTGCTCATTGGCGTCACCCGCTTTTTCCGCGATCCGGAAGCCTTCGACAAGATCGAACGTGAGATCGTGCCGGCGCTCGTGGCCGAGATGAGTGATGCCGAGCCGATCCGCATCTGGGTTGCCGGCTGCGCCTCGGGCGAGGAAGCCTATTCGCTGGCCATGCTGTTCCACGAGCAGGCACGCGCGGCCGGCAAGCCGCTCAACCTCAAGATTTTCGCCACCGATGTGCACCGCGACAGCCTGATGCGCGCGTCTGGCGGGATCTACACCCGCGACGAGGTGGCCAATGTCAGTCCCATTCGCCTGGCGCGCTACTTTCAGGAGATCGACGGCGAGTTCCAGATCGCTGCTGACCTGCGCCGCCTCATCGTCTTCTCGCGCCATGACCTGCTCAAGGACCCGCCGTTCACCCGGCTGCACCTGATCACCTGTCGCAACCTGATGATCTATCTGGAACAGCCGGCGCAGCGCAAAGTGCTCTCCCTGTTCCATTTTGCCTTGCGCAAGGACGGCGTCTTGTTCCTCGGCCCGAGCGAAACCATCAGCGGCCTCGAGGACGAGTTCGACACCATCGATCGCCGTTGGCGACTGTACCGCAAACAACGCGACGGACGTCTCACCGTGCCCAACCTGCTGCCCCTGACCCCGGGCGACGACACCAGCCGTAACACGGCATCGCTGTACGGCGCCAAGGACATCAACCCGGCGCAAGAGCGCGCGCTGACGCGTATCTATGACCGCATGCTCGAGCGCTACATGCCGCCGACACTGCTACTCAGTGCGTTCGGCGAACTGGTGCACATCATCGGTGACGCCTCGAGCTATCTGCGTCTTCCGCCCGGCCGTTCGACGCTGCACATCTCGAACATGGTCAGCCATGATCTGAAGATGGCCCTGACCACGGCCATGCAGCGCGCCGTGCGCGAATCCGAGCCGATCACGCTGCGTGGCGTCGCCGCCGCCCGTGAAGGCCAGGATGTCCGGGTCGATGTGCATGTCGAGCCGATCGTCGATCGCCAGTCGGGTACCAGCTTCATCAGCGTTTCCTTCGGCGAGCCGGCGACGATCAGTGGCGGCGGCGTGGTCGAGCAGTTCGAGTTGGGTGAAAGCTCGCGCGAGCGTATCAACGACCTCGAGCTCGAGCTGCGTTACACCAAGCAGCATTTGCAATCGGCGATCGAGCAGCTTGAAACCAGCAACGAAGAATTGCAGGCGACCAATGAAGAACTCATGGCCGCCAATGAAGAATTACAGAGTACCAACGAAGAACTGCATTCGGTCAACGAAGAACTTTATACGGTCAATGCCGAATACGAGCGGCAGATCGAAAAGCTCACCGAGCTGACCGATGACATGGACAACCTGCTGCGCAGCACGGAGCTTGGCGTCATCTTCGTCGACCGTGAATTGACCGTGCGCCGGTTTACCACCGCCATCGGCCAGGCGTTCCGTCTCGTGCCGCACGATGTCGGCCGGCCGATCACGCATTTTCGCCAGGAACTGCATCTCGACGACCTGCCGGCGATCTTGCGCCGTGTCATCGACACGACCGAGCCCTTCGAGCAGGAGACCACGGACCAGGCCGGCAAGCGCCTGCTCGTGCGTATCACGCCCTATCGCCGCGGCGACAGCTCGGTCGACGGTGCCGTGCTCACCTGCATCGATGTCACCCGTGTGCGCGAGGCCGAAGACCGGGTGCGGGCACTGTTCGATGTCGCGCAACGCGCCCGCGGCCGCGAGCGGGCGCGCATGTTCGCCTTGCTCAAAGACGTGCCGCTGGCCATGGCCCTGCTCGAGGGCGGCGATTTGCTGGTGGTCGCGAGCAATGACGCGTTCGATGCCGACTGGGGACCAAGAGCGCTGGCAGACAAGCCGCTGACGCAGCTCATCCCGGCCCTTAACGGTAGCGCTTTGGCACAAAGCATCGAGGCCGCCCGGGCGGACGGTGCGGCGAAGCAGGTGCGCGATATCGCGCTGCCTTCGACGGACGGGGCTTCAGGCGAACGGCGATTTGATGTCCACCTGATGCCCTATCGCGACGACGTGGGCAACGTCGATGGCATCATGCTCATCGCCGTGCCCCTGCCAAGCTGAGCGCACCGAAGCGCGGCGCGCCGGCGGCTAGTCGCCGACCACGAATTCGGCATCGACGCAATGGAGGGCCGCATCGGTCGGCAAGGCGTCGCCATTGGCATTGCGCTGCAGGCGCAGCGAGATGAACGGCACCTCGGCAACGTCGAGATGCAAGGGCACATCGCTGGCGACCAGTTCGAACTGGCCAAGCGGTGACGGCGTGATCGTCGCGGTCGTGTGGCTGCGCGAAATCGACTCGCCCTGGCGATGCGGGGCATAGATGACCTGCCACATGACAATGCCCGTGCCGCCGTCTTTGCTCCAGTGCAAGACCAGCTTGCGCAACGACGTGGCACCGGCCGGCACGACCAGATTGGTCGTAATCGTGCTGGCCCCGCTCGCCTTGAACAGCCAGGCATCGATATTGGCGAGCCGACCGAGCATGACCTGCCCGGCCAGCGGCGAAAAGGCTTCGACGCCAAGGCGTCTGACCTCGAAGCGCGGCCCGCTGCCGAGCTGCGGGCGCACCAGAGCCGGCCAGACGCGCACGAGCGAGATGATGCCAATATCGGCATGGCTCATATCGATGCGCACCCGGGCGCAAACATGCCGGCCGGCGAACGCTTCGAGCGCGATCCAGCCGCCCTGGTCGTCGCGGGCATAGCCGGCGCCGTAGGTGGCGCTGACGCGCCGCTTGCAGATGACATCGCCGTCGACGTCATAAAGCGTGATCAGCGCCCCCATGACGCGGTCATGGTCAGCGCCGTTGCGCGCGAAGATATCGATCTTGCCGACCGGTATCGGTGTGCTCAGGGTCACCTCCAGCCAGCGCGGCTTGCCGCCACTGGCGAGCCAGGCCGTGGTGACATTGCCATCGGTGGCGCGTACGGCCTCGTAGCCGCTGTCCTCGCCGCCCGCGACCGGCGTCTGGCCGGCGGCATGGTCGACCACGCTGCCGCCGACATAGCGGTAGGCCGACCAGCCATCCTCGGCGTCGACCAGTGCCGGCAACAGGCCGGTCGGCTTCACGGTCGGATCGGCCAGATTGGTCGGGAACGCGCGATACAGATCGATCAGCGCGGCGTAGCTCGGTGCAGCCGGCTCGAACACGCGCCCGGCGGTGAAATACTCTTCGACCGCGCCGACCGAGCCGCTGATCGTTTCGGCATCGAGCCGATGGATGCGCGCATGACCGGGCATGTCCGGGCCCGAGGACGGGATGTACAGCTCGTAGCCGACAAAGCGGCCGACATAGTTGGCCAGCCCCGGCTTGACCATTGAGCGCACCGAACCGTCCGGGTAGCGCAGGGTTAAAATGTCGCCACGCACCGACAGGCGGAACTTGTAGCGTCGGCCATCGGTCGCCATCGGCGCGAACACATGGGTGATGCCGCCGTGGTTCTCGGCCGGATACTGCGTCGACCAACTCTGGGCATTGCCGGCATCGATCAGATGCACGGACGAGCTGCCGCGCACCACGCCGGCGGCATCGCTGACCGTGACCTCGGCATGGATGCTGTTCTCGGCATTGTTGCCGGCCCAGGTCTCCGGGTCGCCGGCGCTGAGGATGAACGCGAAGGTCGCCGGCAGCGCAGTGATCGAAATCTCGGCGCTGAGCGACAGCTCCTGACCTTCGATTTCGCCCATCAGATAGACCGTGCGCGGGGCCACCAGCGCACCGCCGTCGATGCGCGCGGTGTTCGGCTTGCCGGCATCAGCGGTGCGGATGATCAACTCGTGGCCGCTCAAGATTGTGCGGCGCTGCAGCCAGCGGTCATCACCAAAGGCGCCGTCGGGCAGGCGGTCGAAATCCTCGAGCAGGCGGTCATAGCGCGGGGTGACGATCGGCTCACCACCGATGGCAAGCGATGCGAGGGTCGGATTGGCGTTCATGTCGGCTGGACCGCTGGCTGGGGATTTCTAGGAATCGTGTCTCTGGTTCGAGGCCATAACCTCAACCGGTGAGCACGTCGCGCTTGGCGAACAGCACGCGCGGCGTCAGGTCCGGCGCACGCACGTCCTCGATGATGTAGAGCTTGTAGATGCGCCGCTCGCCGGTCTGGCCAGCCGCCTCCCAGGCCTTTTCGGTTGGCGCATCCAGGGCCATGTGCGCCCAGATCTTGTCGAAAGGCCTCAGAAGATGGGCGAAACGGTCGAAATAGCCGTCGGCCTCGACGGCATCGAGCCGATCGGTGGTATAAAGATCGTACACGCACGGGCTTGCGGTATCGCGCGGGATGAGACGATCGAAATTCGGCTGCACTGTCCTGATCTCCCTTTGCGCCCGGCACCGGCGCGGCGTCGGACCCGTAAAACAATACCGCGCGAGCGAATAGGAATGCAAGCCTATTTCGCTGATCTGCCGGCGCGTCCCCGTCACCTTTGCGCTGGCCGCGCAGCAGTCTTGCGAGGGGCTGGCTGCTCAGCTAGGCGATCAGCGCTAGGATGCGCGCATCGTTGGAGGGACATGGCCCATGGCACGTTATGGCGAACGCAAGCTGTTCATCGGCGGCGCGCAGGTCGCTGCCGCCAGCGGCGCGACCTTTCCCAGCCATGATCCGGCCACCGGCGAACACCTGGCCGACATCCACCAGGCCGGCCAGGCCGATATCGATGCCGCCGTCGCGGCCGCCAGCGAGGGGTTTGCTGCTTGGTCCGCCATGAGCGGCACCGAACGCGGCCGGATCTTGCGGCGCACGGCCGATTTGCTGCGGGCACGCTTGCCGGCGCTGGCCGAGATGGAAACCCGCGACGCCGGCAAGCCGATCCAGGAATCCCTCGAGGTCGATGTCACCTCGGGCGCGGATTGCCTGGAGTATTTCGCCGGACTGGCGGCAACCATCGGCGGTGAACAGCAAAGCCTCGGCTCAGATGCGTTCTTTTACACGCGAGCGGAGCCACTCGGCATCTGCGCCGGCATCGGGGCGTGGAACTATCCGCTGCAGATCGCCTGCTGGAAGGCGGCGCCGGCGCTCGCCTGCGGCAATGCCATGATCTACAAGCCAGCCGAGCTGACGCCGTTGAGCGCGCTCGCCCTGGCCGAGATTTTCATGGAGGCCGGGTTGCCAGCAGGCGTGTTCAATGTCGTCCAGGGCTATGGCGACACCGGCCAGATGCTGTCCAGGCACCCCGCCATCGCCAAGGTCTCGCTTACCGGCGAGGTCGGCACCGGCAAGGCGGTCATGGCCGATGCCGCGAGCACGCTCAAACAGGTCACGCTCGAACTCGGCGGCAAGTCACCGCTGATCGTGTTCGATGACGCCGATCTGACCGACGCCGTTTCTGCGGCCTTGCTGGCGAATTTCTATACCCAGGGCGAGGTCTGCACCAATGGTACGCGCGTGTTCGTGCATGAGCGCGTGCTCGATGCCTTTCTGGGCCAGCTTCTGACACGGACCGGCAGGCTCAAGATCGGCCTGCCGATGGACCCGGCGACCCAGATCGGCGCGCTGATCTCCGCCGAGCACAAGGCCAAGGTGCTGCAGTACATTGAGGCCGGCCGTGCCGATGGTGCCGAGCTGTTGATCGGCGGCGGCGCGCCCGAGACAGCCGAGCTGGCCAAGGGCCATTTCGTTGAGCCGACCGTGTTCCTGGCACGCGAGGACCGCTGCCGCATCGTCCAAGAAGAGATCTTCGGCCCCGTCATGACCGTGTTGCCATTTAGTGATGACGACGAAGCCATCGCCCGGGCGAATGCGACGCCCTTCGGTCTGGCTGCCGGCGTCATGACCAGGGACTTGACCCGCGCGCACCGGACCGCCGCCGCGCTCCAGGCCGGCGTTGTCTGGATCAACAGCTACAATCTGACACCGATCGAGATGCCGTTTGGCGGCACCAAGATGTCCGGCCTGGGGCGTGAGAACGGCCGTGCTGCGATCCAGCATTACACGCAGAGCAAGAGCGTTTATGTCGGCTTGAGCGCGATCGAGGCGCCGTACTGATGGCCGGGCTCGATCTCACCGCCGGCGAACAGCGCTTCGATTACATCATTGTCGGCGGCGGCTCGGCCGGCTGCGTGCTGGCCAATCGCTTGAGCGAAGATGCCGACACGCGCGTGCTGCTGCTCGAGGCCGGCGGTTCGGACCACCATGTCTTTCTGCAGATGCCGGCGGCGCTGTCGATCCCCATGAACATGAAGCGCTTCAACTGGTTCTACGAGAGCGAGCCGGAGCCGGGCATGGACGGTCGCCGGCTGCACTGCCCGCGCGGCAAGGTCATCGGCGGCTCGTCATCGATCAACGGCATGGCTTATGTGCGCGGCAATCCCGGCGACTTTGACGGCTGGCAGGCCATGGGCTGCGCAGGCTGGTCATACGCCGATTGCCTGCCCTATTTCCTCAAGGCGGAAAACTTCAGTGCGGGCGGCGATGCCTATCGTGGCGCAGGCGGGCCGCTCGGCACCAGCCGGGGCACGCTGAGGAACCCGCTCTATCGCGCCTTCATCGCCGCCGGTGTCCAGGCCGGCTATGGCGCGACCGACGACATGAACGGCCATCGCCAGGAAGGCTTCGGGCCGATGGACATGACCGTTCAGGGGGGCCGGCGGGCGTCCACCGCGCGCTGCTATCTGGAGCCGGTCCGCCAGCGCAAGAACCTGCACGTGCAGCTCGGTGTTCAGGTCGAGAGCATCGCGTTCGAGGGCAATCGGGCGAGCGGTGTCACGATCCGTTTGGGCGGCACGACCTACAGCCTGCAGGCCACGCGTGAGCTGATCTTGTGCGCCGGGCCGATCGGCGATCCGCAGCTCCTGATGCTGTCCGGCATCGGCCCGGGCGAACATCTGCAAGAGCATGGCATCGAAACGCGCGTGCACCTGCCGGGCGTCGGCGGCAATCTCATGGATCACCTCGAGATCTATGTGCAGATGCGCTGTCGCCAGCCGGTCTCACTGTACAGCGCCATGAATCCGATCAGCAAAGGCCTGCTCGGCGCCCGCTGGCTGCTGACCCATGCCGGTGTCGGTGCCTCCAACCAGTTCGAATCCGGCGGCTTTATCCGCTCGCGCGCGGGCGTGCCCTACCCCGACATCCAGTATCACTTCCTGCCGCTGGCGATTTCCTATGACGGCCGCACCATGCCGAAAAGCCACGGCTTTCAGGTCCATGCCGGCCACAACCTGCCGCAAAGCCGCGGCAGCGTGCGCTTGCGCAACTGCGATCCGAACAGCAAGCCGCTGATCCGATTCAACTACTTGAGCGAAGAGGCCGATCGCGCCGGCTTTCGCGCCTGCGTTCGCCTGACCCGCGAGATTTTCGCCCAACCGGCCTTCGATCCCTATTCTGATGACGAGCTGGCCCCGGGCGCAGACGTGCAAAGCGATGCCGACATCGATGCGTTCGTGCGAGCCAAGGCGGAAAGCGCCTATCACCCGAGCGGCACCTGCACGATGGGCATGGGCTCGGATGCCGTGGTCGATCCGAGCGGCAAGGTGCATGGCATCGAAGGCCTGCGCGTGGTCGACAGCGCGATCATGCCGATGATCCCCAACGGCAATCTGAATGCGCCGACCATCATGCTGGCAGAAAAGCTCGCCGACGCCATACGCGGCCGCCCGCCTTTGCCGCCCGCGCATGATGTGCCCGTCTGGCAACCGCGCGATTGGCGACGCCGCCAGCGCGAAGGCGTGCCGGTTAGATCGCCTGCCGTTGCAGCCTAGGGCCAGGTTTTTGCGTTCACAGATGAACGGGCGAATTGTGCGGCAACCGCCGGTTGGCCAAACGTGGCGCGGAGGCTACACCACATGGTAGAGAAATCGGCATATGTCTCACGCCTGCGGCTTGGGGCTTGCTCTCGTGCCACGAAAATGGCGCTACCGGTGGGCGCGGTTTTGTGCGAGCTAGGCCGCGGTCGCTCAGGCGTGGCGCCAAAGGCCCTTGAGCGCACATGTCGAAGCCTAGGCGTTGGCAATGTCGTTTCTTACTGAAGTCAAAAAAGATGATACCCGCCATTTACTCTGGCGGTTGGTCTCCGAAAATGCATCCAAGCACATGCCAGGCTATATCGCCTCGTTTGTCTTGCTGTTTATTGTCTCGGCGACGACAGCGGCCAGCGCCTACATGATGGAATCCGTGATCAACGAGATCTTCGTCGATCGCCAGCGTGATATGATCTGGGCCGTCTCGGGCATTGTGGCGGCGATTTTCATCCTCAAAGGCGCCGCGGCGTACGGCAACGCCATCATTCTGGCGCGCATCGGCAACAATATCGTCGCCAACATCCAAAAGCGCATGTTCCGCCATGTCATGCGCCAGGGGAATGACTTCTACGTCAAGCACGCGCTGGGCGAGCTGACCGCGCGCTTCACCAATAACGCCGCCGCCGCACGCGATGCACTCAACCTGATCGTGCTGTCCTTTGCGCGCGACACGCTGTCCCTGGTCGGCCTGATCGTGGTGATGATCATCCAAGATCCGGTGATGTCGTTCATCACGCTGGTCATCGCGCCGATCGCGATTTACGGCACGATGATCTTGATGAAGCGGGTCAAGGCGAT
Organism: Geminicoccaceae bacterium; assembly: GCA_050331015.1. GTDB lineage: Bacteria > Pseudomonadota > Alphaproteobacteria > Geminicoccales > Geminicoccaceae > JBHJHH01. The sequence goes on along the minus strand of JBHJHH010000033.1, from coordinate 12,922 downwards.
CGCCAAGGCCGAGTTCGCCGGCATTTCGCGCATCATCACCATCGTCAAGGAGAGCTATCTGGGTATCCGCGTGGTCAAGTCGTTCCAGATGGAACCGCATCTGACCGAACAGATGACCGAAGCCGTGCACAGCGTCGAAACCCGCCTCAACGAGATCGCCAAGGCCGGCTCGCTGACCGTACCGATGATGGAAAGCCTGGGCGGCCTCGCCGTGGCGGCGGCGATCGTCTATGGCGGCTTGCAGGTGGTCGGCGGTCAGGCCGAGCCGGGCGCGGTGTTTTCTTTCATGACCGCCGTGCTGATGGCCTATGAGCCGGCGCGCCGGCTGTCGAAGTTCAATGTCGAATTCCAGGTCAAGCTGGTCGGCACGCGCATGCTCTACGAGCTCCTGGATACCCCGCCCAGCCAGGCGACCAACGACGATGGCCCGGCGCTCGCGGTGACCAAGGGCGAGGTCAGCTTCGATCACGTCGACTTTGCCTACAGCGACGTGCCGACCTTGAGCGATCTGTCGCTGACCATGGGCGGCGGCCGGATCACGGCGCTGGTCGGCCCTTCAGGTGCCGGCAAATCGACGATCTTCGCGCTGATCGAACGCTTTTATGATCCGCAACGCGGCCGCATCCTGATCGACGGTCAGGACATCGGTAAGGTGCAGATGGACTCGCTGCGCTCGGCGATCTCCTATGTCAGTCAGGACAGCTTCCTGTTCGAGGGCTCGGTGCGCGAGAACATCGCCTTCGGCAAGCCCGGCGCAACCAACCGGGAGATCACCAGCGCCGCCAAGGCGGCCAATGCGCATGAGTTCATCCAGGCGCTGCCGCGCGGCTACAAGACGGAGGTCGGCGAGGGTGGCAGCTCGCTGTCCGGTGGTCAGCGCCAGCGTGTCGCCATCGCCCGGGCGCTGCTGCGCGATACGCCGATCCTGTTGCTCGACGAAGCGACCTCGGCGCTGGATTCGGTGTCCGAGGCCAAGGTGCAAGAAGCGCTCGGCCGCTTGATGCATGGCCGCACAACCATCGTCATCGCGCACCGACTTTCCACCGTACGTCATGCCGATCAGATCCACGTGATCGATCACGGGCACTTGGCGGAAAGTGGCACCCACGACCAGCTGATCGCAAGAAATGGCGTGTACGCTAAGATTTATGCGTTACAATTCCAGGATCAGGACGACAACGACGCCCCGCCCGTAGAAACGCGAAAGGTGGCTGGCGCATGAATGCCTTGGGTTCGACGTCGCGCGTGCAATCGGCTGCCGATCCGGTCAGCCGCGCACCTTCGCGCTACAGCCGCGACGACGTTTGCCTCATCACGATCGCCTACAACAGTGCCCAGGCCCTGCGTGGTCTGCTGCAGACCTGCCCACGCGATGTACCGGTGATCGTCGTCGACAATGCCAGCGAGGACGACAGTGCCCGGGTCGCTCAGGCCAATGGCGCCGACGTCATCCGCCTGGCCCGCAATGTCGGCTTCGGCGCTGCCTGCAATGTCGGTGCGGCGCGGGCACGCAGCCGGCTGCTCCTGTTCGTCAATCCCGATGTCCGCCTGGGCGACGGCGCCATCGAGCGTCTGTGCGCCCGCTTCGCCGCCCTCGAAGACGCCGGCGCCGTGGCACCGCTGCTCGATCACGGCGACGGCCGCCTGTGGACAAAATGCGCCAATTTCATCGACATCGCCCATGGCTGTGCACCGGCCAGCCAGGACGATGCACCGACCTGTCTGTCCGGCTCGGTCTTCCTGATCGAACGCGACACCTTTGCCGCGCTGGGCGGCTTCGATCCGAACCTCTTCCTTTATTACGAAGAGGACGATCTGTTCCATCGCCTGTGCCAGAAGGGGCTGCGCCTGGCGATCGCCGATGACGTCGTCATGGCCCATGCCCATGGCGGCTCGTCGGGCATGAGCTTGGCCACGCAATGGCTAAAAAGCTACCACACGCTGAAATCCAAGATCTATATCTCGAAAAAGTACGGCCTGCCCTTCAATGCCGGCAAGGAAGTGCGCCGCGTCGTCCTGCGCGCTCTGTCGGGCATTGTCACCCTGTCGCCGAAACGGCTGGTCGTGGCGGCGGCGCGCGGGCGCGTGCTGCTGTCCTATGCCTTTGGCCAGTTGATGTTCGCGCCGGTGAAGATCGAGGTGCTTGAGCCGGGGACGCCCCGCACCGGCGCCCGGCCGCAAGGCAGTTCAGGACGCCCGGCATGCGCGTGACCCAGACCGAGCTGCCGGAGGTCTTGCTCGTCGAGCCGGCGCGCTTCGGCGACGAGCGCGGCTACTTCACGGAGAGCTACAACCGGCGCGTGTTCGCCGACATCGGCATCGACGTCGATTTCGTTCAGGACAATCATTCCTATTCCGCCAAGCGCGGCACCCTGCGCGGGCTGCATTACCAGGCCCCGCCCATGGCCCAGGCCAAGCTGGTGCGCGTGGCCCACGGCGCGGTGCGCGATGTCGCCGTCGATGCGCGGCAAGGTTCGCCGCGCTACGGCCAGTGGGTGGCGGTCGACCTCAGCGCCGACAACGGCCGGCAACTGTTTGTACCGGAAGGCTTTTTGCACGGTTTCGTGACGCTCGAGCCGGACACCGTGTTTCTGTACAAGGTCAACAATCACTATTCCAAGCCGCATGACGGCGCGGTCGCGTGGAACGATCCGGACCTGGCCATCGACTGGCGCATTGATGCCGACGACGTGACCGTTTCCGAAAAAGACGCCAAGGCACCGGCCTTTGCCGCGTGGACCTCGCCCTTCAGCTTCCAAGCGGCACAGATATGAGCGATCAGCTGACCTTGTTGGTGACCGGCGGCGCCGGTTTCATCGGCTCGGCCGTGGTGCGCCGGGCGATCGCCGATGGCTATCGCGTGGTCAATCTCGATGCGTTGACCTATGCCGCCAATCTGGACAATGTCGCCGCGGTCCAGCGCGATCCGAACTACAGCTTCATCCACGTCGATCTGCGTGACCGTGCTGCGGTCGAAGCCGCCATCAGCGAATACCGGCCGGACTGGATCGCTCATTTGGCGGCGGAAAGCCACGTCGATCGCTCGATCGACGGACCGGGCGATTTCATCGAGACCAATGTCGTCGGCACCTTCAATCTGCTGCAGGCAGCGCTGGGCCTGTGGCGCCGCCTGGAGGGCGACGCGGCTCGGCGCTTTCGTCTGCTGCATGTCTCGACCGACGAGGTCTACGGCGCGCTCGGACCCGAGGGCGAGTTCACCGAAGACACACCTTTTGCGCCAAACTCGCCCTATTCCGCCTCGAAAGCCGGCTCAGACATGCTGGCGCGCGCCTGGCATCGCACCTATGGCCTGCCGGTGCTGATCAGCCATTGCTCGAACAATTACGGGCCGTACCAGTTCCCGGAAAAGCTCTTGCCGGTGGTCATCTTGAACGCGCTCGAAGGCAAGCCGATCCCGGTCTACGGCCGCGGCGAGAACGTGCGCGACTGGCTCTTTGTCGACGACCACGCCGATGCCTTGCTGCGCATCCTGGCGGCCGGACGCCTGGGCGAGACCTACAATATTGGCGGCGATGCCGAGGCGCGGAACATCGATCTGGTCGAGCGTTTGTGCACCCTGATGGACGAGGCGCTGCCGGGCAGCCCGCATCGCCCGCATGCCGAGCTGATTTCCTTCGTCACCGACCGGCCGGGCCATGATTTCCGCTACGCCATCGATGCCTCCAAGATCAAGACCGAGCTCGGCTGGCGGCCCGCGCTCGATCTCGACGAGGGCCTCAAGCGCACGGTGCGCTGGTATCTCGATAACAAGCCCTGGTGGCAGGCGATCCGCGCGCGCGGCTTTGCCGGTGAGCGTCTGGGCCTGAAGCAGAGGCTGGCATGAGTGCGCGCGTCCTGCAGTTCGGCGTCACCGGCCAGGTCGCACGCTGTTTGATCGAGCAGGCGCCGGCGCACGCCATCGACCTGTCAGTCTTGGACCGCAACGCCGCCGATCTGGCCGATCCTGGCGCCTGTGCTGCGGCCGTGCGCCAGGCCGAGAGCATCCAGGCGGTGATCATCGCCGCCGCCTACACCAAGGTGGATCAAGCAGAAACGGAACGCGCGCTGGCCTGGACGATCAACGCCGATGCCCCGGCGGCGATCGCTGCGGCCGCCGCCGAACGCGCTGTGCCGGTGATCCATCTCTCGACCGACTACGTCTTCGACGGCACCAAGGGCAGCCCGTATGCCGAGGACGACGCGCCGGCGCCGCTCAGTGTCTATGGCGCCAGCAAGCGCGCGGGCGAAATCGCACTCGCTGCGTGTTCGCCGCACAACGTGACAATCCGCACATCCTGGGTGTTTGCCCCGCATGGCGGGAATTTTGTGCGCACCATGTTACAATTGTCTACACGGCGGGATTTTCTGAGCATCGTCGACGACCAGGTCGGCGGACCGACCGCCGCCGACGACATCGCCGATGCTGTCTTGCGCATCGCCCGCCAGCGCATTGCCGGTGACGGTCAAGGCGGTGTGTTCCATTTCGCCAGCGCACCGGCGGTAAGCTGGGCCGGCTTCGCCGAAGCGATCTTCAAGCACGCCGCACCAACCACCGGCAAGCACCCCGAGATCAAGCGCATCCCGACATCGGACTACCCGACGGCCGCCGCCCGGCCCCTGGACACCCGCCTGGACTGCCGCAAGATCGAGGCGATCTACGGCATCGCCCGGCCGGACTGGCGCCGGGCCCTGGCGCGCACGCTCGATACGCTCTTTAACGGGGAGCCAGGCTCATGAGTCGCAAAGGCATCATCCTCGCCGGCGGCTCCGGCACCAGGCTGCACCCGATCACGTTTGCCACCTCGAAGCAGCTGCTGCCGGTCTACGACAAGCCGATGATCTACTACCCCTTGAGCGTGCTCATGCTCGCCGGGGTGCGCGAGATCGCGGTGATCACCACGCCGCAAGACCAGGACAGCTTCATCCGCCTGCTCGGCGACGGCGCCAATTGGGGCCTGAGCTTCACCTATATCACCCAGCCGCGCCCGGAAGGCCTGGCCCAGGCCTACATCCTCGCCGAAGACTTTCTCGCCGGCAGCGCCTCGGTCATGGTGCTCGGCGACAACATCTATTACGGCCACAACCTGCACGAAGCCCTGCAAAGCGCCGCCGCGCGCGCCCAGGGCGGCACCGTGTTCGGCTATCAGGTGGCCGATCCGCAGCGCTATGGCGTGGTCGAATTCGATGCCGACGGCCGCGCCGTCAGCGTCGAGGAAAAGCCCAAAGCGCCCAAATCCGACTATGCCGTCACCGGTCTGTATTTCTTCGACGACAGCGCCCCGGCGCGCGCCCATCAGGTCAAGCCGTCGGCACGCGGCGAGCTGGAAATCACCAGCGTCATCCAAAGCTATCTGGACGAGGGCAGCTTGCAGGTCGAACGCCTCGGCCGCGGCTATGCCTGGCTCGACACCGGCACCCATGACAGCCTTATCGATGCCGGCCTGTTCGTGCGCACCATCGAAAAACGCCAGGGCCTCAAGGTCGGCTGCCCGGAAGAGGTCGCCTATCGCATGGGCTTCATCCGCCGCGAGCAGCTGCTCGCCCTGGCCGAACCGTTCATGAAAATCGACTACGGCCAGTACCTGACGCGCATCGCCAAGGACCCGCCGGGCTTTTGAGGCAACTCGGGTGCGTCAGCCGTTGACCACGCGGCGCATGATCGGGCGCGTGGGCGAAAATGTCCTTAGCCGCTACTGAGAAATCAACGACATCTCACATATTTGCCATAATGGGCGTTATCAAATGTTGCACATGACCGCGCATAAAGTGGATCGATCCGCTCGCAAACTAGTGCGCATCAGATGCAAGTAGATAACGTATGAACGATTGCCTATTCGCACTCAAGGATCTCAAATTTTCTTACCACTATATAATACATGCCTCTATTGCTCACATAATCCGACATATAGTAGTAGCCATCCCTTCCCAAAATGAGTCCCGGGTATCCAGTATCGTTAGACGGAGGCCCTGAGAACAAAGTGCAAACATTGTAAGGTCTCTCACGATTTCCAGTCTCGTAGAGTGCCATTAGTGCGCTTCTGGGAGGCCATTGTGTCTTTCTTCTACCTGCTACCAGAAACTCGCTGTTCCCAGTTTTTTCGATAGCTAACATTGCTGGCCCTCCAATATGAGGGGGGATATCATAAAAAGTCCAATCTTCAACCGAGTACGGCGGGCTCGCAACGCCTACTACACTATTTCTCGGCTTCCAATCAGTGGATTGCCCGTTCTCTTTCCATTCCCGCCTAATGATCGAAATGAGACGCCTATCGTTACTGAATTGGAATGCTACTTCAGAGGGAGTGCTTGAATCCGGTTGAGCAGAATAAAAATTTGGTGCGATAGAGATGTAATCGCCGTCATTAGTACGTTCAAATAAACTCAGAAATCTACCATATCTTTTTGCCAATTGCCCAACGGAGTACGAAATTCCGAACTGTTTTTCGTCATTATCAGCAAAACCCCAGAGAAAATGCCCCGGCGGAGTAGCGAAACGTCCGTCTGACCAAAAACCGTCTAGAAGTTCAAATTCATAGCTTTGCCATTGCAATCCAGCAGGAGTTTGCTTTCGTCCCGTAGCAAACAAAGAAGGCGAGATATTTCCATGTGCACGCCATATAAATTTAGGATCTCTCAAATCATCTGGGTGCAAAATTGTGGTATTTTGAGTAGGGCGCATGGCTTTGTCGAGCGACGTGATCTTAATATTGCCATCAAATGAATTGTGACCATTGGCAATTCGATATGCTATGTGAAAATGCTTGTCATCTTCGATAAGGTCCGTAAAGCCGACAAATCGAGTTGCACTGTCGATAATCGTACATTGTTTTTGGGCTGCTTGAATGCCCAAAAGACTACAGGAATCACATGAGCTAGCTAAAGCATCACATGGATCAAAAGAAAGTGCAGTTTTTTGCCCGAAAAATACTATGTGCAACGATGTGAACAAGATTATATAAGCGACCTTACAATAGGACCAAATCATTTCGCGCAACTCCATCGGTGCAGTTTCCCTGATACAAAGGATAGCTGGTGCACAATTCATGACATATGCACCGCATGGCAGCATGCAGCTGTTTCGATTGCTTGCAGCGGCACGTGTCCTCGGTGCACATCTATTCCACCTTTGAAATCCACCTTTGAAATCCACCTCTGAAATCTCTGCGGTATTTTGATCGCTTAAATCACACATGTCAAATCTCCGAATTGGAGCGCTTATGTCGCACCCTTGCTTCGGACCGGCTTTCAAAACACGAGAGAGGACAGTAAACCGGGGCATAACCTACTGCGTATTGTCACGCTTAAGTCACGGCCGGCGATGTGCTGGGCCAGCCTGCGTTTCGTACTACCTTATAATACGCCAGACGGCGCCTTGCATCAAAGCCCGCAGCATCTGCGTCAGCGCCGACAACACCAAGAAGCGACCGGGTATTAACGCGAAGCAGGCTGTGTCGTTTTGCGTGCACGGCCGCGTTAGGTCTGCCCGGACAAGCGCTCGGTTGCCCTCGCCCGGAGATCGGCGCGGCGCTGGGCCAAAACGTCGATGGCCGAGCGCCAGACGAAATCGAAGGTCGGGATGGTCTCGCGCGCGACCCGGTCGCGGTCGATGTCATCGATCACCCGGCGAAACACGGTGAACAGGCGGTCCTCCAGGGCATTGACCGTGGCCAGATCGGGCGCCGTGCGCAGATCGTCGATCACACTGGCCAGCTCGCCATTATAGGCATCGCCGCGGTTCTTGCGCCGCTCGGCCAGCCAGCGCCGTGCCTGCCAGGCGGCCGAGGCGATCAGCACGGCGACCGAGACCGCCAAAGCGATGGTCTCGGCATATTCGACGACGAAGCTCGGCTCATCGGCGGTGAAATAGGCGCGGGCGCCCGGATGGATGGCCATGCCCAGATCGGTCAGATCGGCCGGCGAGCGCACTAGCGCCGCCTGCTCGTCCAGCTTGACCAGCTGGTTGCGCGCTTCGAACAGCAGCGCGGTCAGCTCGCGGCCGACATGTTCCGGCACATGCGCCCCGGCGACGAGCACGGCCTGCACGCCGATCGCCTCAATGGTTTCACTCGGCCGCGGCGGGTTGCCGCTGAGCGCGCCCATGGGGATCGACATGCGTCGCAAGGCCGGGGCGAACATCTCGATCGCCTCGGCCTGGGCGAGCGGCAGCAGGGCCAGTTCGGCATCGCGCAAGGAGGCGCGCATGTCGTCATTGCCGAGCGCGATCATGCGCGCCATGGCATCGACCTCGCCGGCCCGCAGCGCCGCGATCGCCTCGTCCGGCGCCAGATAGCGCTGGTCGAAATCCTCCCGCTCGAGGCCGTAGTGCAAGGCGATGCGGAAAAAGACCGCATTGGTGCCGCTGCCCTCGGGCAACAGGGCGATGCGCTTGCCGGCCAGATCGGCCGGCGTGGCGATGCCGGCATCCTGGCGCACGATGATGTGCAGGATTTCCGGAAACACCGTGGCGATCGCCTGCAGCCCGGCCGCGACATCGGTGTCGCTCTGGATCAGACCCAGATCGGCATCGCCGGCGGCGACCGCCCGGGCATTGGCATCGGCGCCGCGCGACGGCCGAACGTCGATGACCAGATGGCCGCCCTGCAACTCGGCCAGATCGCGCAAGGCCTGGGCAAAGCCGAGATATTCGCCGCCGATCGAGCCGGCGCTGAACACCAGCGTCACCGGCGCCTGGGCGGCGCGATAGCTGGACCAGGCCCAGCCGCCGAGGCCGGCGGCGAGCACGGCCAGCAGACCGATGATGGCAGCCCGTATCACCGCGTTCTCCGATCCCCGCTCAAGCCGGATGCGCGCGTGCCGTCGTCGCCGGCTAGCGCACCGACAGCCAGTCCTGCACCTTGGCGATGAACTCGTTCGGCCGTTCGGCATGCAGCCAGTGGCCGGCACCGTCGATGGACGCGAAATCGGCATTGGGAAAGCGCGCCAGGATCGCCTCGTGGCGCGCTTCGCCGACATAGTCCGAGGCGCCGCCATAGATGAACAGGGCCGGACCGTCAAAAGCGAGCGCCGGATCGAGCGCCGGCCAGCCGGTCAGATCGGCCATGTGCGCGATGATGACATCGAGATTGGGCCGCCAGCGGAAGCCCTGTTCGGTCGGCTCGAGGTTCTGCAGCAGAAAGGCGCGGATCGGCGCTTCGGCGATGGCATCCTGGAGCTGCTCGTCCACCTGGGCGCGCCGCTGCACCGCCGACAGATCGGCAGCGCGCATGGCCTCGCCATAGGCGCGCAGATCGTGGCTGTAGGCGACCGGGGCGATGTCGGCGATGATCACGCCGCTTTGCCGCTCGGGCTGGGTCAACGCCAGCATCATGGCCGCCTTGCCGCCCATGGAATGGCCGAGCAGCACAGGGCGATCGAGCCCGGCTTTGGCGATATAGGCGGCGACATCCTCGGCCATGGCCGGGTAATCGAACGGCTCAGCCCAGGGCGCACTGCCATGATTGCGCAGATCGAGGACATGCGCCTGCACGCCCTTTTGCGCAAAGCGCTTGGCCAGACTGTCCCAATTGCGCCCGGCACCGAGCAGGCCGTGCAGGATAACCATCGGCCTGCCCTCGCCGACAACGCTTGCTGGCAACTCGACCGCCATGGCGCCCCCTCCCGTTGGCTCGCTTGCAGCAGCCTTGTCGCCGGCTGGCGCGGCGCTGGCAAGTCCGTGGCCAGCTTCTTCTTGCAGGTGACGCCCGGACGCGTACAGTGGTAAAAAAACCAGACCAGTTGACCGATCGAGGCTGACGTCGCGACATGAGTGCACCGGATGGACAGGGTGCGGGGCTGCCGTTCGAGCCGATTGCGCAACAGCGTATCGCCTCGGCCGTGGTCGCCCAGATCGAACGCCTGATCCTCGAAGGTGTCCTGCGCCCGGGCGATCGCCTGCCGCCCGAGCGCGAGCTGGCGCAGCAGTTCGGTGTCTCGCGGCCGTCGTTGCGCGAGGCCCTGAACGAGCTGGAGACCGCCGGCCTGCTGGAGACCCGCCATGGCGGCGGCAGCCATGTGGCGCCGATTCTCGGCTCGGCCTTCGATGCGCCGCTGATCAACCTGTTCAGCCGGCACCGCAAGGCGACCCTGGACTACATCGAGTTCCGCATCGTCATCGAGGGCATGGCCGCTGCACTGGCCGCCGAGCGCGCCACCGACATCGACCGGGCACGGCTCGGCCGCCTGATCGATGAGATGCGCGCCGCCCATCAGGACATCGATCCGGCGCGCGAGGCCGACATAGATGCCGAATTCCACATGGCCGTGGTCGAATCCGCGCACAATGTCGTGCTCATCCATATTTTGCGCAGCATTCTCGATCTGTTGCGCGCCGGCGTGTTCTACAATCGTGACACCCTCTACGGCCAGCCGGGCACGCGCGATCGCCTGCTCGCGCAGCACGAAGCAATCTTCGATGCGATCATCGAGCGCAATAGCGAGGCTGCCCGCGCGGCCGTGGCGGCCCATATGAATTTTGTCGTTACCGAGACCGCGGCCGCGGCCGAGCGCGATGCCCGCGAAGGCATTTCCCGCAAACGCCTGACCCGCGTGCCCGAACTGGCCCATGCCCGCCGGCGCGCGCGCCGCGGCGAGCTCTGAGCCCGATCGCTGGACAACGAAGGAAGCGCATGTCCGAGACCCCGCAACGCGCCACGCCCAAGGTCGGTCTGTTCGTCACCTGCCTGGTCGATGCCATCAGACCGAATATCGGCTTTGCCGCGCTGAAGCTGTTGGAAGACGCCGGCTGCCAGGTGAGCATTCCCAAGGCGCAGACCTGCTGCGGCCAGCCGGCGTTCAATTCTGGTGACGACGACGATGCCCGCGCCATCGTCAAACGCATCATCGACGTGTTTGAGCCTTATGACTATCTCGTCGCCCCGTCCGGCTCCTGTGCCGGTCAGATCAAGGTGGCCAGTGCCGAATTGTTCCACGACGAGCCGGCCTGGGCTGCGCGCCACGCCGCCTTGGCGGCCAAGACCTATGAGATCTTGAGCTTTCTCGACGAGGTCATGGCTTATGCCCCCAAAGAAGTGCGCTATGAGGGCACCGGCACCTATCACGATAGCTGCTCGGGCCTGCGCGAGCTCGGCATCAGTGCCCAGCCGCGGCGTCTGCTGCGCCATGTCGAGGGCCTGACCATGGTGCCGCTCGAGGGCCACAATGTCTGCTGCGGTTTCGGTGGCACCTTTGCCGTCAAATACAGTGACATCTCGGGCGCGATCGTCACCGACAAGGTGCGCTGTATCGAGCGTTCTGGCGCCGATACCCTGATCTGCGGCGATCTCGGCTGCTTGATGAACATGGCCGGCCGCCTGTCGCGCCTGGGCTCGAAGGTCAAGGTCTACCACACCATCGAAATTCTCGCCGGCATGGCCGATGGCCCGGCCTTGTGCCAGGAGGGCTGAGCACCATGGAGATCACGTCCGAGCGCTTCAAGGCGGCCGCTGCCGACGCGCTGACCAAGCCGCAGCTGAAAGTGGCGCTCAATCGCACCACCGGTCTGCTCATCCAGCGCCGCGCCGAGGCGTACGCCGGCTATGCCGAGTTCGAAGCCGCGCGCGATGTCGCCGCGCGCATCAAGGACCACACCCTCGAATATCTCGACTATTACCTCGAGCTGTTTGAGAAGAACGCCCTCGCCTCCGGCGCCAAGGTGCATTGGGCGCAAACGGCGGAAGAGGCTTGTGCGATCACGGTGGAAATCTGCAAATCCTACGGTGCCAGGTCGGTCACCCGTGTGAAAAGCATGCTCGGCGAAGAGCTTGGCCTGCCCCATGCCTTGGAAGCTGCCGGCATCGAGCGGATCGAGACCGATCTGGCCGAGCACATCATCCAGCTCGCCCACGAACGGCCGTCGCACATCGTCATGCCGGCCATGCACAAGACCCATGAAGAAGTCGGCGAGTTGTTCAAGACGTGCCATGCCGAACCGCAGCTGAGCGACAATATCGGTGAGATGGTCGAGAGCGCGCGCCGCTTCCTGCGGCCGAGATATGTCGCTGCCGATGTCGGCATCTCCGGCGCCAATTTCCTGATCGCCGATACCGGCTCGATCTGCACGGTGACCAATGAAGGCAATGCCGAGCTGACCACGGCGCTGCCGAAGGTGCACATCGTCACGGTCGGCATCGAAAAGCTGGTGCCGAGCATGCACCACGCAACTGCCATTTTGCGCCTGCTCGCCCGCTCGGCCACCGGCGCGGAAATCACCCAATACACCACGTTCTACAATGGCCCGAAGCGCGCCGGCGATCATGACGGCCCGGACGACATGCACATCATCCTGGTCGATCATCATCGCACCGACATGCTCGGCAACGAGCTGAAGGACATGCTGCGCTGCATCCGTTGCGGCGCGTGCATGAACCACTGCCCGGTCTACGGCCAGATCGGCGGCCATGCCTATGGCTCGGTCTATCCCGGGCCGATGGGCTCGGTGCTGACCCCGGCCATGGCATCGCTCAAGGCGACCAAGGATCTGCCCAATGCCTGCACGCTGAACGGCCGCTGCGCCGAAGTCTGTCCGGTGAAGATCCCGCTGACCGATCTGATGCGGGGCTTACGCGCGCAACAATGGCGGGAAGGCTTGATCGCCACGCCCTGGCGCACGGGCTTGAAGATCTGGGCCTGGTGGGCCAAGCGGCCGGCCTGGTATCGCGCAGCACTCAATATCAAGCTGCCGATGCTGGGTCTGCTCACCGGCGGCAAGGGCAAGCTCGGCAAATGGCCGCTGACCGGCGGCTGGACCGCCTCGCGCGATCTGCCCGCCCCGGCCAAACGCTCGTTTCTGGCGCAAGTGCAAGCCAGGCGGCCGGAGCTGGTCAAATGAGCGACGCGCGCAGTGCCATGCTCGCCAAGATCCGCAAGACGCTGGGCGAGCGCGATCTCAACCCGGCGCGGATCATGGCCGAAGCCGAGGCCGCGC
>JBHJHH010000032.1:0-70768 GCA_050331015.1 Geminicoccaceae bacterium | reverse complement strand
GCCGGCGGCGGTCTTGGTCATGCGCCGCTATTCGGCGGCCTGGACCGCCGCCTCCGGATCCGGCGCTTTCTGGCGCATGGTGACGAACTCCTCGGCCGCTGTCGGGTGGATGCCGATGGTCGCATCGAAATCCGCCTTGGTGGCCCCCGCCTTGAGGGCGATGCCGATGCCCTGGATGATTTCCGGCGCGTCCTGGCCGACCATATGGGCGCCGACGACGCGGTCCGTGCTGCGCTGGACGATCAGCTTCATGAAGGTGCGCTCGTCGCGCCCGGCCAGGGTGAATTTCATGTTGGTGAAGCTGCTCTTATAGACGTCGATGTCGCCGGCGTGCGCCTTGCGCGCTTCGTCCTCGGTCAGGCCGACATTGCTCACCGGCGGGTTGGCGAACACCGCGGTGGGAATGTCGCGATAGTCCACCTTGCGCGGCTTGCCGCCGAACAGGGTGTCGGCCAGGGCGTGGCCTTCGGCGGTGGCGACTGGCGTCAGGGCGATTTTCTGGGTGACGTCGCCGATGGCATAGATCGACGGCACCGAGCTCTGATTGTCCTCGTTGACGATGACGCCGCCGCGCTCGCTGAGCTGGACGCCGACCCTCTCCAGGCCGAGGCCGTCGGTATTGGGCGCGCGGCCGGTGGCGAACAGGGCCTGATCGACCTCGAAGTCGTCTCCGTTCGAACGCAGCACGCGGACGCCGCTCGCGGTTTTCTCGAGACCGGTGACGACGCAATCGAAGCAAAAGCCGATGCCCTGCTTGGTGAGCTCGTCTTGCAGGAACTGACGCACCTCGGTGTCGAACCCGGTGTTCAGGATGAGCTGGCCGCGGTGGATCAGCGTGACCTCGGCACCGAGGCGGGCAAAGATGCCGCCGAACTCGATGCCGATATAGCCGGCGCCGACCAGCAGCACGCGCTTGGGCATCTCTGGCAGATAGAAGACATCGTCAGAGGTGATGCCATGTTCGCGCACACCCGGAATGTCGGGGAGCACCGGCCGGCCACCTGTGGCGACCAGGATGCGCTCGGCGGTGTGCTGCCGGCCGTCGATCTCGACCGTGTGCGGATCGATCACCCGGGCATCGCCCCAGTGCAGATCGGCGCCGGCGCCGGTGATCAGGCGCTGATAGACGCTGTTGAGGCGCTCGATCTCGCGATCTTTGTTGGCAATCAGGGTGCGCCAGTCATGGGCGGCATCGGCCTCGCTCCAGCCGAAACCCTTCGCATCCTCGAAGTGATGGGCGTAGCCGGCGGCAAAGGTCATCAGCTTCTTCGGCACGCACCCGACATTGACACAAGTGCCGCCGAGATACTTGCGCTCGGCCACGGCCACGCGCGCGCCATGACCGGCCGCGATGCGCCCGGCGCGTGTGCCGCCGGAGCCGGCGCCAATGACATAGAAATCGTAATCAAAGCGTTGCATGGATGCCGTTCTCCCGATCGCGCCCTGGTACACGCCGCTTTTGGTAGTGCCTTGCCGGCCTTGGGCCAAGTCCAAGACGCACGTTCGCCAAGTGTCGCCGTTTGGATGGGGCCCGTCCGGAGGTGGTTACGCCCTCGGCGGCAACGGACAAGCGACCGCCCTGTTCCGCTCATGGCTGGCACCAGCCGTCCGGCGCGCTACATCATGGTGCAGTTGCGAGAAAGGAGTGCGCATGTCCGCAGCGCCCGATCTGGATACCTCCCCCTGGCGCCTGCCCAAGGATCACATCCCGGTCTACCCGCCCAAGCCCAAGCCAGCGAAGGGCCCGCTGCCGCTGGTTGCCCTGATCCCGGCCATGCGCCGCAACATCCTGCCGACCTACGCCGCCGATGCCTACCGCATGGAGGTGTTCGTCCGGCCGTTCCTGGGCCGCACGAGCATCTTCTTGAACCATCCGGACGGCATTCGCCGCGTCCTGGTGGACAATGCCGGCAATTATCGGCGCACGCCGGCGACCGAACGCATTCTAGGCCCGGTGATCGGCCAGGGGCTGTTCCTGGCCGAGGGCGACGATTGGAGCTTTCAGCGGCGCACGCTGGCGCCGGCCTTTGCGCCGCGTTCGCTGGATATCATGGCGCAGACGACGGTGGCCGTTTGCGATGAGACGCTGGCGCGCATGCGCGCACGGCCGACCACGGCGATCAGCCTGTTGCACGTCGCGCAGGAGATCGCGCTGGAGGTCGCCGGGCGATCGATGTTTTCCACGGAAATGGCCGGTTTTCGCGACGAGCTGCGCGGCACCTTCGAGCGCTACGGCGCCAGCCTGGCGCTGCCGTCTTTTTGGGATCTGCTGCTGTCGCGCCGCTTCCAAAGCCCGCAGGATCTGGCGCGCAAGCGCTTCGGCAGGGCCTGGCTGGGCGTGATCGGCAAGCTCGTGGCCGCGCGTGAGGCCAAGGGCGTACACGAGCCGGCGCGCGATCTGTACGACCTGATGGCCACCGCGCGCGATCCGGAAACCGGCCGCGGGTTCACAGCCGAAGAGCTGCGCGACCAGTTCGCGACCTTCATCATCGCCGGTCACGAGACCACGGCACTCAGCCTGTTCTGGGCGTTCTACATGCTGGCCCTGGCACCGGACATTCAAGACATCGTTGCGAATGAGGCGCAGGCGAGCGCTGCCCTGACCGCGCCTGGGCGCGATGCCACCGGCCAGTTGCCCTGGGCTCACGCCGTCGTGCAGGAATCGCTGCGGCTGTATCCGCCGGCGTTTTCCATCGTGCGCGAATCCATCGGAGCCGACACGCTCGCCGGGCATGACATTCCGGCCGATACCCTCGTGGCGATCGCGCCCTGGGTGCTGCACCGGCACGAAAAGCGCTGGGCGGAGCCGGATCGCTTCGATCCGACGCGTTTCCTTCCAGGCGCGCCGGCGCCCGAGAAGTACAGCTATCTGCCGTTCGGCGTCGGCCCGCGCGTGTGCATCGGCAAGGCGTTTGCGCTGATCGAAGCGAGCCTGGTCCTGGCGCATATCCTGAAGCACTGGCGGATCGAGCTGGTGCGTCGGCGGGCGATCATGCCAACGGCGGTGGTGACCACCTATCCGCAGCCGATACCGTCGTTTCGCCTGCGCCCGCGCTAGGGCTGGCCGGGTTCCGGCGCCGGGAACCAGGCGCTGGTGCGGCCCAACAGGTAGTAGGCTGTCAGGCCGATGAACTCGTGCACGCCGCGATCGAGATCTTTAAGCTTGGACGCAAGGCTTGGCTCATAGCCGATCGAGAAGGGTGCGCCTGTCTGATAGTCGACCGGATACGGCATCACGGGCCAGTCTTGTCGACGAAAAATCCCCACCGAACGCGGCATGTGATACGCCGAGGTGACCAACACCCAGCGCTCGCCCGGCTGCGGCTGGACCAACGCTTTGGAATTGAGAACATTTTCCTGTGTGTTGCGTGAGGCCTCTTCGAAGATCACCCGATCAGCGTCAAAGCCGATTTCACCGAGATAGCGTCGGACAACGTCGGCTTCCGACAACTCGTTCTCGGCCAGCAACAGGCCCGAACCACCGGTGAAGACGAGCTTCGCATGCGGATACTGCCGTGCAAGATAGACGAACGCGCTCAGCCGCTCACTGGCTTCATTGAGCGAGACCTGGTCGCGCTCTTGCATCGTCAACGTCTCGAGGGCACCGCCGAGCATGATGATGCCGTCCACCGCGTCCGGCAGATCGTTGTGCAGTGCTGGAAAACGGTTCTCAAGTCGGCCCAGAACATACTCCGGCAAAGGGGTGACCAGCGCCAGGGTGAAGCCGATCAGCCCGAGGCCGAGCATCAGCCGACCCAGTCGCTGCCAACCGAGCGCAAGACTGATGACACCAAGCCAGCATGCGATGAGCAGGCCCGTGCTCGGCTTCACGACCAGCCAGATCAGTTTGGAAAGCGCAAAGTCCACCTGAGCTGCAGCCTTGTCTTCGGGCTATCCGGCGCGGTTAGGATACCGGCAGCGGTGTACGCATGTTCGGTGCGAAACCGATGACCACGCGATAAGTGTTGCCCTCGGGAAAGGCGAGCCCGGGGATGGTCTGTGACAGCAGTTCGGTCGTGCCATTGATCCGCTGCGCATCGCTGACAATCAGCGTCGAGCGGATCGGCTCGCGCGCAAGGACGCGATCTTCCTGGTCGATCACGGCAACCAGCCAATCGACCTGCACCGGCCCGCCGGCAAACGCCTCGCCCTTGCGCAGGCGGACATCCACCGAGAAATCGATCACCAGACCGCGCTCGTCATAGACACACGTGCCGTCCAGGCGCGAAAGCGTCCCGCTGTAGGCCAGCCCGCTCGGCTGGTCGATCTGACCGCTGACATAGCGATCGAAGCGATCGGCACCGGCGGCAATCGCGATCACCGGACAGCCGCTCGGGGTTTCCGCGGCTTGATTGCTGCCGCCGCCGCAAGCGCCGAGCACCACCAACGCCGCCAAGGCGGCCGCAACTCTAAGCTTCATGACGTCTTATGCGCCTTCGTTCATTTTGACAGCCGGGCGTGGCTGCCGTCGCAGTAGGGTCGATCACCGGTCCGCTTGCAGGCACACAGAAAGGCCGTGCCGTTGCGATCCGCCGTGAACGCAAGCGGCTGGAAGCCTGTGTCCTTGTGGGAACCATCGCAATAAGGCTGATTGGCGCTGCGACCGCAGGTACACCAGAAATAGCGCTTACCCTCGATCAGCACGCACGCAATCGGTTCCGTTCCTGGGCAATCCGGCTCGTTCATGCGCGCCTCCAAAGGCTTCATGGGCAAGCGAAAACGTCTGACTTGCGAGGCAGGTAGCAAAAGTCCCTGCCAGCGACAAGGCAACAGCGCCGACCGGAAATGAGTTGCCTGATCGCCACACACATTTACGATTAACGTTCGGTCACTCTGCAACAGGCGCGAAGGCGTTGTCATCACCATGCCCGGGATGAGGCCCCCGATCCTCGCTGCGCTCGATCTCGGCACCAACAATTGCCGACTCCTGGTTGCGCGCCCGGCACGTGACGGTTTCGATATTCTGGAAAGTTTCTCGCGGATCGTTCGCCTGGGCGAAGGCGTGGCCGCCTGCGGCATCCTCAGCGAAGCCGCCATGGAGCGCACCGTGGCCGCACTCAAGGTGTGCGCCCGGATCATGTCGCGCCGCGGCGTCGGCAAGGCCCGCTGCGTGGCCACCGAAGCCTGCCGCCGCGCACGCAACGGCCCGATCTTCCTCGAGCGCGTGCGCAAGGCGACCGGAATCGATCTGGAAGTCCTGCCCCATTGGGAAGAAAGCCGCCTGGCCCTGCTCGGCTGCCTGTCGCTGGTCGATCCGCGCGCACGCCATGTCCTGATGGTCGATATCGGCGGCGGCAGTTCGGAAGTGCTCTGGCTGGATCGCGATGCCGCCGGCCGACCCGAGCTGCGCGCCGCGATCTCGATCCCCTGCGGTGTCGTCACCCTGTCGGAGACCCACGGTGCGGCGCAGTCCGCCGATGACTTCGAAGCCATGGTCGCCGATGTCGAGGGCCAGCTCCGACCGCATGAGTCCAAGCACGTCATCAACGCGCGCATCGCCGGTCAGACGGTGCAGATGATCGGCACGTCCGGAACGGTCACGACCCTGGCCGCGCTGCATCTCGACCTGCCGCGCTATGACCGCGCGCGCGTCGACGGCCTGCACATCGATTTCGCCGCCATCAACGATGTCTCCTTGCGCCTGCGCGGTCTGGACGACGCGCAGCGTTCGGTGCATCCCTGCATCGGCCCGGGTCGTGCCGATCTGGTCGTCGCCGGCTGCGCCATACTGGAGGCGATCCACCGCGTCTGGCCGACCGAGGGGCTGCGCGTCGCCGATCGTGGCGTGCGCGAGGGCATCCTACATGTCTTAAACGGACGCACGCTGGAAAGCGCCCTGGCAACCATCGGCTAGGCCCACGAGGAGCCCACCCGTTCCATGTCGTTTCGCACGGAAAATGTGCGCGTGCGCGGCCGCAAGAACCGCAGCGAAAGCTCGACGCGCTGGCTGCGCCGCCAATTGAACGATCCCTACGTCCAGCTGGCGCAAAAAGAGGGTTACCGCTCGCGCTCGGCCTACAAGCTGAAGCAGATCGACGACAAGGTCGGCCTGTTGCGCAAGGGCATGCGCGTGGTCGATCTCGGCTGCGCGCCGGGCGGCTGGTTGCAGGTGGCGGCCGACAAGGGCTGCACCGTGATCGGCATCGACCTTCTGCCCGTCGAACCGCTGGCCGGCGCCGAGCTGATCCAGGGCGATTTCCTCGACAACGCGGTCTATGAGCAACTGCGCGCGATGATCGATGGCAAGGTCGACCTGGTCCTGTCCGACTTGGCGGCGGCCGCCACCGGGCAAAAGCTCACCGATCGCCTGCGCGCCGAGAATATCGGCGAGGCGGTGCTGGCCTTTGCCGCGGAAACGCTCAAGCCCGGTGGCGATGCGCTGATCAAGACCGTGCGCGGCGCCGATCAGCCTTTGGTGCAACAGGCGCGCGACCTGTTCACCACTACCAGGCTGATCCGTCCGGAGGCCACCCGCAAGGACAGCTCGGAAGTCTTTCTCCTGGCGCATAGGCTGCGCAGGAGCGAACCCAACAACGACTGACCTCGCGCCGTCCGCCAATGCGCAAACGCTAGGCAGCATGCCCTCACTCGGGTTATGTGCAATCACTCCGCGTGAATTGCATCGATAACAGGGGAAGGGAGATCAACGGTGACCACGAACCGTTTGCAGCGTCGCGATGTCCTCGGGCTGGGTGGTATGGCCATGGCCGCCACCGCCAGCGGCCTGTGTGTGCCGGCCCGGTTTGCCAACGCCGCCGCCGAGCCGGCCGGCACGCAGGCACCGGCCTATTTCCGCTTCATGGTCGGCGACTTCGAAGTGACCTCGGTCTCGGACGGCAGCCTCTATCTCGAGCCGGCGACCCTCTTGAGCCCGAGCGCACCGGAAGCGGAACTGCTCGGCCTGCTCGAGCAGAATTTCCTGCCGACCGACCACATCGTCTCGCCGGTCAATCTCACCCTGGTCAATACCGGTGAGCAACTCGTCCTGTTCGATGCCGGCTCGGGCCTGAATTTCCAGCCGAGTGCCGGCAAGGTTGTCGACACGCTCGAGGCTGCCGGCCTCAGCCCCGACGACATCGATCTGGTGGTCATGACCCATGCCCATCCGGACCATTGCTGGGGCCTGATCGACGATTTTGTCGAAGAACCGCGCTTTGCCAACGCAGCTTATGTCATCGGCGAGACCGAGTGGGACTTCTGGACCTCGGAAGAAACGCTGGCCTCGATGCCGGACGAGGGCAAGCCGTTCGTGCTCGGCGCGCAGCGCAACCTCAAGCCGCTCGCGGCCGATGTCGAACGCATCGCCGATGGCGCCGAAATCGTGCCCGGCATCACCGCCATCAGCACACCCGGACACACGCCCGGTCACATGAGCTATCTGATCGCTTCCGGCGAAGACCAACTCATCGTCACCGGCGACGTCGTCAACCATGCCTATGTCTCGTTCCAGCGTCCGGACTGGGCGTTCGGCTTCGACGCCGATCAGGAACTGGCCCCGAAAACCCGGCGCGCACTGCTTGACCGCGCGGCCAGCGACCGCGTACTGGTCTTAGGCTATCACTTACCGTTCCCGGGCGTGGGCCACGTTGCTGCCGAAGGTGATGCCTTCCGTTTCGTGCCAAAGCCCTGGGTCTACGAACTCTAGGATCCTGGCCCATTGACCTACAAGCTCGGCATCGATACGGGCGGCACCTATACGGATGCTGTCTTGGTCGATGCCGGCGATCAGGTCGTGGCCGCAGCCAAGGCACTCACCACCAAGCACGATCTGGGCATCGGCATCGCCGAGGCCGCAGATGAGGTCCTCAGCCACGCCGGCAGTGTCGGCATCGGTCTGGTCGCACTGTCGACCACGCTGGCGACCAACGCCTTGGTCGAGGGCTTGCGCACCCGCGTCGGCCTGATCCTGATCGGCTTTCGCGAGAGTGCCCTGGAAAAGGCCGATCTGGCGGATGCGCTCGGCAGCGATCCGGTGGCGTTCATCGAAGGCGGCCATCTCGCCGATGGTGCCGAACAGGCGCCCCTGGACGAGGACGCGCTTGAGCGGGCCATCGACAGCATGGCCGACAGCGTCGACGCGTTTGCCATTGGCGCTGCCTTTGCCGTGCGCAATCCGGCCCATGAACTCGCGGCCAAGGAGCGCGTCCGCGCGCGTACCGGCAGGCCGGTGAGCTGTTCCCACGAACTCAGCCCCGGCCTCGACGGGCCGCGCCGGGCACTGACGGCGCTGCTGAACGCCCGGTTGCTGCCGGCGATCGGCCAGTTGATCGAGGCCGTGCGCGATTTCCTGCATCACCGCGGCGTCGACGTGCCCTTGATGATCGTACGCGGCGACGGCTCGCTGATTGCCGACGATGTCGCCCTGGGCCGGCCGATCGAGACGATTTTGTCCGGGCCCGCCGCCAGCGTGGTCGGTGCGGCCAGGCTCGCCGATGTGCGCGATGGCATCGTCGCCGATCTGGGCGGCACGACGCTCGATGTCGCTCTGTTGCGCGACGGGCTGCCGGCACTGGCGGCGCAGGGTGCGCGCGTCGGCGGCAGGCGGACGATGGTCGAGGCGATCGATGTTCACAGTTTCGGGCTTGGCGGCGACAGCGAGGTGCGCTTTCTGCCCGATGGCGTCATCCGCCTCGGCCCGCGCCGGCATGTGCCGCTCGCCCTGCTCTGCCAGCTCTACCCGGGTTGCCTGGCGGCCATGCGCACACAGACCGAACGCCCGGTCGGCCACCAGCATGACGGCCGCTTCGTCGTCCGCCTAGCGGCACGGGCACCGGAGAGCCAGCTCAGCGATATGCAGCGCAAGCTGTGGCACATGCTCGACAGCGGACCGCTCGAGCTGGAAGCGGTGATCGAGCGCGAGCGCATGAAACTGCCGCTCGACCGGCTGCTCGAGATCGGCCTGGTGGCGCTGAGCGGGCTGACGCCGAGCGATGCGGCCATCGTCAAAGGGCTGCACAATGCCTGGCAAAGCGAGGGCGCGCGCCTCGGCGCCTGGCTCTATGCCCGCCAGCGCTCCTTGAGCCCCGACGCACCGAGCGGCGATTCTGACCGGCTGGCCGACGAGATCCTGCAGGCCATGGCTGTCCAGGGCGCCGAATGCCTGCTGTCCGCGGCCGGCGCTGCCGTGCTCGGCGACGAGCCGTTGCCGGACAGCGGCCCCTGGCGCCGGCTGCTGGATGCGGCGCTGCGGGAGCCCGATGCCTTGGCGACGCCGCTGCTGTCCCTGGCCGTCAGGGTCACCCGGCCGGTCGTCGGGCTGGGTGCATCAGCGCACCTGCACATGCCGCCCATGGCCGAGCGGTTGCACACGGCGATCGTCGTTCCCGATCACGCGCCCGTGGCCAACGCCGTTGGCGCGGTGGTTGGCGGCATTGCCGAACACTGCACGATCACCGTCAGCGTGCTCGGCGATCAGGGCTATCGCGTGCACGCGCCGGACGGTCCGCGCGATTTCCTCGACGAGGCGCGGGCCTTGAGCTTTGCCGAGATGGTTGCGCGCGCCACGGCCGAGACGGCTGCAAAGGCGAGCGGCGCACGGGTCGTCACGGTGACCTCGGAGCGCAACCTTCAGCGCGCGGTGCTCGATGACGGCAGCGGGATCCTGATCGGCGCCGAGGCGACGGCCACCGCCCGCGGCCGTCCGCCAATCATCCTTTAACGCCCGTCCAGCGTCCGCGCGAAATAGACCAGATCCAGCGCCGGCGGCGTCTCGCCGAGCTGCGACAGCATGGCATGCACATGGCCGCGATGGTGGGTGCCGTGATTGAACACATGGCCGAGCACCAGCTTCATCGGCGTCTGAAAGCTTGTGCCGTCCATGCTCTGATAGCGCAGCGTGCCGCGGATATCCGCCTCGCCCAGCCCCTCGGTCACGGCGATCAGGTGCTCGTCCAGGTCCTGGCGCGCGGCGTGCAGATCGGCGAACGCGGCGTAAGGCACCTCGTCCAGCCGGCTGTGCGGTGTCGGCCGCTCCTCGATGCGCGCGAGCCAGATCCGGTCGGTGACGATCAGATGGTTCAGCGTGTAATGGATCGAGCCGAAAAACGCGCCCAGATCGCGTGTGCGCGCCGCGTCAGGCAAGGCGGCGACCGCCTCGTAGAGACGCGCATTGGCCCAGCGATTGTAGCGCGCAAGCGTATGAAAATAGCTGCGCATGCCCCTGGTCCCCCCTGTCGCTCGTGTGCCGCACTCTAACGGTGCAGCGTGCCGTTTGGATAGAAAGCGTGAAAGGCAAACGCGAAATCGACCGAATAGGGCACATCCCGCCAGCCTTCGTCGGTGCGCTCTTGCACGACGACGCTGCCGACATCGAGACCATCAGCGATGACCGGCGCATCCAGGGCCGAGGCCTGACCCGGATGCCATTGCAGGCGCAGATCGCCGTGGACGCGTTCGCCCGCGTCGCGCACGGCAGCCAGCGGCCAGGCCTGATTGTCGACGCGCACGACGCGCGCCAGCGGCGCGATGTCTGCCGGCAGGTCGCCGGCGTACATGAACGGCGCGCCGCTGCCGTCATAGCCGATATAGGGATTGCGGCCGTAGGATCTGGCGCGCGGACTGGCCGGCACGAGCACCTCGCCCTCAGGGGCACGCTCGCGAAAATCGTCGTAGCTTTCCAGCCTGGCCGGCAGCAGCGCCAGCGTCTGACCGACATGCGCGCCGATGACGGCTTCGCCGGTGAACTGCTGCCACCAGCTCTCGGTTTGGCGGTCATACATCAGTAGGTTCGAGGCGAACAGACGGCCGGTGACGCCGAAATCCAGCACATCGCCGGCAATGCGGCGATCGAAGACCAGGCCGGTATTGCACAACGGGCAGTAGGTCACCGCGATCGGCACGCCGCCGAGCGTGTCGTTGACGATCTCGTGCCAGATCAGGATCGACAGCGGGTAGGCACGCGCCGCGCCGTTGAGCACCACGCCGATCACCGGCTCGCGGCCGCGCAACTGGCGGAGCTGCTTAACCGGCACGGTTTTCGGCGCATCGATCGCCGGGATGCCGTCGCGTGCCGGGCCGCCGGCACGCACGCGGGACAAATCAATCGCGTGTTGGTCGAAATCGGTCTTGGGAAACTCCGCGCGCGCGTCATCCAGCCAGGCCGGCTCGGCGCCGTGCACCGGCGCGTGCTGGCTGTGCGCGGCCACGGCCAGCACCAGTGCCATGGCGATCATCACCACGCAACGCTTGCGCATCGGCCAACCCCCGCTCATCTTTGCATCGCCGCAGACATGAACCGCCTGGTGGCGATCAAGCAAGACACCAGCGGTCACATGCGCTGGATGGCGTCACCTGCTGCCGGCAAGCCGCTACAGGTGCGCCGTCCTTGCGCGCTGACGCGACCTAACCGAATGGAAGCCGTGCATGCCGTTGATCGAAGCCATTTGCGCCCAGCACGACGAGTTGACCGCCTGGCGGCGCGATTTTCACAAACACCCCGAGCTCGGCTATCAGGAGGAGCGCACCGCCGGCCTGGTGGCCGAGCGCCTGCGCCAGTTCGGCTGCGATGACGTGATCACCGGCATGGCCGGTACCGGCGTGGTCGGGGTCATTCACGGCAAGGAGGCCGGCAAGGGCGATGGCGTCGGCCTGCGCGCGGACATGGATGCGTTGCCGATCGTCGAGGAAACCGGCCTGCCCTATGCCTCGATCCACCAGGGCAAGATGCACGCTTGCGGCCATGACGGTCACACCACCATGCTGCTCGGTGCCGCCCGCTATCTGGCGGCCACACGCGATTTCGCCGGCACGGTCTATGCCATTTTCCAGCCGGCCGAAGAGGGCGGCGCTGGCGGTGAGCGCATGGTGCAGGAAGGCCTGTTCGCCCGTTTTCCCATGCGCGAGATCTACGGCATGCACAACTGGCCGGGGCACCCGGTCGGCACCTTTGCCGCCATTGCCGGGCCGATGATGGCTGCCGTCGATACCTTCGACATCACGCTGGCCGGTCGCGGCGGCCATGCCGCCATGCCGCAGGACACGATCGACCCGATCATCGCCGCCACCCATCTGGTGCAGGCCCTGAACACGATCATCGCGCGCAACGTACGCGCCAGCGATCAGGCGGTCGTCTCGGTGACGCAGATCCACGCCGGCGACGCCTTCAATGTCATTCCGGCGAGCGCCATCGTGCGCGGGACGGTGCGCACCTACGATCCGACCACGCGCGAGGCGATCGAAGAGCGCATCCGCCACATGATCACCGGCGTCGACGCGACCTTCGGCGTCAGCGGCACGCTGCGCTACTGGCGCGGCTATCCGCCGACCGTGAACAGCGAAGCGGAAACCGCCTTCGCCCTGCGCGTGGCCAGCGAAATCGTCGGTGATACGCATATCGACACGAACATTTCGCCGAGCATGGGGGGCGAGGATTTCGCCTATATGTTGAGTGAGCGGCCCGGCTGTTATATTCGTGTCGGAAATGGTCCAGCCAGCGGCGGTCGCCAGTTGCACAGCCCGCAATTCGATTTCAACGACGAGATCCTGCCCTACGGTGCCAGCTACTGGGCCAGGCTGGCCGAACGGGCCTTGCCGCTCAGCGCATGACGGCCAATGGCGTCACCCGACCGCTCGACCTTGCGACCTCGGGCCGGCTCTTGCCGGCACCCCCGGCGGCAGGCCGCTACCATGTCATCTATGCCGATCCGCCGTGGCGCTTTGATACCTATTCCGACAAGGGCAAGGGACGCAGTGCCGAAGCCCATTATGACTGCCTGAGCCTGAACGATATCAAGGCGCTACCCGTAGCCGACTGGGCCGCCGGTGACGCCGTTTTGCTGCTCTGGGTGACCGATCCGCTGCTGCCGCGCGGCCTGGATGTCATGGCGGCCTGGGGCTTCACCTACAAGACCATCGCGTTCGTCTGGGCCAAGCTCAACCGCCGCGCCGACCCCGACCACTTGCGGCCCGGCGACTTTTTCCGCGGCCTCGGCTATTGGACGCGCGCCAATCCGGAGCTCTGCCTGCTCGGCACCCGTGGCCAGCCCAAGCGCGTGGCGCGCGATGTCGACCGCCTGGTGATCGCGCCGCGCCGTGAGCATTCGCGCAAGCCCGAAGAGATCTACCAGCGCATCGAACGCCTGGTGGACGGCCCGTACCTGGAACTGTTCGCCCGGCAGCAGCGTGAGCGCTGGCATGCCTGGGGCGCGCAGGCCGGCCTGTTTGACCACGGCCCCGTCGAAACAAGGCGGCGCCCCTCGGTAGGATGATCTGTTCAATGCTCAGCCATGCCCGCCGCCTCGGCCTGTTTGTCGTGCTCGCTTTGCTGGGCTGTCAGCAAATGGATGCACCGGGCGAGATGGGCGGCGATCCGTTTCAGGCCCGGCGCAAGCTGGAATCCGCCCTGCTCTATGGCCCGGTGCCGATGATCGTCACCGGCAATCCGTTTGCGGATGAGGCGGCGGAGCTCGACAAGATCGTGCGCAGCAGCTTCGCCGATGGCGTGCGCGCCCTATCGCCCACCTTTGCACCGCCGCCGCCCGGCGATCGGTTGACTGTCTACGTGCATCTGAGCGGCGACAGCTACGACACCACCGGCCTGTGCAGCGACGCGGCGATCAGCACCAGCCTGCCGTCACCGCCCCTGCGTGTCCTCGCCGTGGCTTGCGAGAACGGTGAGCCGATCGCGGCCTCGCGCACAATCACCGACATCGCGCCGACATCGCCGGCGGATTATCGCTTCCAGCGGCAGATCTGGCGGGTCGCCAACGGCCTGTTTCCGGATCCCTACGCCGCCAGCTATGGCTTCAACATCCTGCCGTTTCCGGTCTATTTCGGCGCCAGCGCCGGTTTTTGAAACTGCGCCCTTGCCTGTGACCTTGCGGTCGCACTGAGCAAAACGCGCACGGTGTGCGTATTCGCTGAAATGGCGCGGCGCGCCGGGAAATCTGCCGCGTTAACGAATGTTTAAGGCCTTGCTGACAAGCTGCAGCGCGTGAGCGATTCGTCGAATCGCGCGCAGGTTGTTCGTTTTACCCCTTGCTAGGGCTGAGCCTTTGTCGCATACCCGCGCCCGTCTCCGGAATTCACCCGGGTCATCTGCTGATTGGGGAGGTGGCGATGCGTAACGCACACCAACTCTTCCAATTGGGGATGGACTTGGAAGCAAGCACCACCCAAACGGAAGAATTGCCGCGCAATCCTGTTCCTGCGAACAGTGAGCGCAAAGACTTTTTCATCGAACGTGACGGCGAGGTCTTCGCCGGCACACATCTGATCATTGATGTGATCGGTGGCGCGCGTCTCGATGACCTGGACCATGTTGAGACGACCTTGCGTCGCTGCGTGGAGATCGCCGGGGCAACCTTGCTGCACATTCACCTGCACCATTTCACGCCCAATGGCGGCGTGTCCGGTGTGGCGGTGCTGGCGGAAAGCCACATCAGCATCCACAGCTGGCCGGAATGCGGCTATGCGGCGCTCGATGTGTTCATGTGCGGCGACGCCCGTCCAGAACTTACGGTTGATGTCCTGAGAGAGGCGTTCACGCCTGCGCGCATCGTGGTCGGCGAACATCGTCGCGGCAAAGGGGCCGTCGGCCATGGCGGCTAAGCCCGAAGATGGCACCTGGTGCACCGAGATCCTGCACGCGGACTACCGTCAGGGTCTGCGCGTGGCGCGCGTCCTGTATGACAGCGCCACCGAGCATCAGCGCCTGGTCGTGTTTGAAAGCCCGACTTTCGGCCGCGTGCTGACCCTCGACGATGTCGTGCAGACGACCGAGGCCGACGAGTTCATCTATCACGAGATGCTCGCCCATGTGCCGTTGATCGCGCACGGCCATGCCAGGCATGTCGCCATCGTGGGCGGCGGCGACGGCGGTCTGGCCGAGGAAGTGCTCAAGCACCCAAGCGTCGAACGGGTCACGATGATCGAGATCGACGCCGGCGTGGTCGATTTTGCCCGCGAGCATCTGCCATCGATCGGCAGCCGCGCGTTCGACGATCCGCGGCTCGATCTGGTCATAGCCGATGGTCGTCAGTTCATGGCCGAAACCGAGGCGCGCTTCGATGTCATTCTGATCGATTCGACCGACCCGATCGGGCCGGGCGAGGTGCTGTTCACCCGCGCCTTCTACGCTGACTGCAAGCGCTGCCTGAACCCGGACGGGATCCTGGTGACACAAAACGGTGTGCCGTTCCTGCAGGCCGGTGAGCTGCGCGCCAGCCTCAAAGCGTTCGCCAGCCTGTTCGCCGATGCCACGTGTTACTTGTGCACGGTGCCGACCTATGCCGGCGGGCCGATGGCCCTTGGCTGGGCGAGTGATCAGCCAGCACACCGACAGCATGCCGTGGCGACCTTGCGCGCGCGCTATGCCGAGGCCGGGCTGGACGGCGTGCGCTACGTCAACGCCGAGGTGCACCAGGCGGCCTTCGCGCTGCCCAACTACGTGCGCGAGCTGGTGCCCGCCTAGTCGGCAGCCAGACCCGCAAGCACCGATCTTACGACATCTGCTCTGAAAGCGAACGCCATGGCGCCTGCGCTCGCCCCCGCTCGCCCGCTCAGCGACATGCCCGAGCGGGTCCGCACCCTGCTCAGCGACCCGGCCACGCCGTCGCCCTGCCTGGTCATCGATCTGCCCAGCGTTGGCGATGCCTATGCCGAGCTGCGCGCCGCCCTGCCGACGACCGCCATTTACTACGCCGTCAAGGCCAACCCGCATCCGGCCGTGCTCGCCCTGCTGGCGGCCACCGATGCCGGCTTCGATGTCGCATCGCCGGGCGAAATCGCGCGCTGTCTCGAGCTGGGCGTTGCGCCCGAGCGCCTGATCTACTCGAACACGCTGAAAAAGCCGGCCGACATCGCCTTCGCCCATCGCGCCGGTGTCAGCCTGTACGGTGTCGACAGCCAGCAAGAGTTGGACAAGCTGGCCACGCATGCGCCGGGCGCGCGCGCCTTCGTACGCATCGCCACCAGCGGTGCAGGGGCCGACTGGCCGCTGTCGCGCAAGTTCGGCTGCACGCCCGACGAGGCGATCGGCCTGCTCCGCCAGTGCCGGTCGCTCGGCCTGGTGGCCGAGGGCGTGGCTTTCCATGTCGGCTCGCAGCAACGCGATCCGGGCGCGTTCGAAACCGCCATCGCCGATGCCGCGACCGTCTTCGATGCCCTGGCGGCCGAGGGCATCGCCCTGCACATGCTCAATATCGGTGGCGGCTTCCCGGCGCGCTACGGCGAGGCCGTGCCGCCCTCGGTTGCCTATGGCCGGGTGATCGAGCACGCACTCGCGCGCTATTTCGGCGCCAGGCGCAACAACCTGGCGGTGATCGCGGAAATCGGCCGTGGCCTGATTGGCAATGCCGGCTGGATCGGCAGCCAGGTGATTCTCGCCGCCGAGCGCGATCACGCCGATGGCGGCCGACGGCAGTGGATCTATTGCGATGTCGGTGTCTTCAATGGTCTGGCCGAGGCGCTCGGCGAAAGCATCCGCTATCCGATCTACAGCGATCGCAGCGGCCCGCTTGTGCCGTGCACGCTGGCCGGCCCGACCTGTGACAGCGTCGACATCTTGTACGAGCGCAGGCCGGTTCTGCTGCCGAGCACGCTCGAGCCGGGCGATCAGCTGATCTTCGCCAGCGCCGGCGCCTACACCTACAGCTACAGCGCCATTGAATTCAATGGCTTGGCACCGCTCGCCGTGCGCTGCACTAACTAGACCGGATCGCCCGGTGCCGCGTCGAGCTCCCAGACCAGGGGTAACTCGAAACGGCGCTCGAACATCGGCCGATGCGGCGGCGGCAAGGCGGCGATGGCCTCGTTCATCCGCCCGCCGCGCCCGAGCAGGTCGTCGGCAAACGCCACCATCAGCCGGTTGGGAATGGCGTGCGGCCCGCGCTGACGGAGCATCTGCGCCAGCTCCTGCTCCCGACCGGGATTGTACATGCAGGCGATGGCATAGGCCGTCGCGGTCGAGCGCGACACGCCGGCAAAGCAGTGCACGAGAATGCCATCCGGACCGAGCGCATCGGCGAAGGTCAAGATCGTCTGCATGTCACTGCGCGACGGCAGGATATCGGCGGCCGTGCGCGGCGCGCTCAGATCATGAAAGAACAGCCGCAAATGCGCCTCCGTGGCCAGCTCCGGCAAATCCGGCAGGGCAGTGCCCGGATCGATCACGGTGACGACTTTCTGCGGCCGCACGCGGGCGACCTCGTCGGCCAAAGTCGCCAGATTGGTGACGTGCACGCGCGCCATGGCTCAGTCCAGCTCGCTGTCGAAGTCGATGACGCTGGGCGTGTGTCCGCACGCCTCGATGAAGCGCACCAGGTCCGTGTTGCCGATCTGCACGGTGGCGTCGTTGCGCAACGGGTGCACATTGATGAGCGCATGTCGCAGCAGGCTGGCCGAGAGCACGACCTCGACGCGCTGGTCGGGATCGTTGATCACCGCCAGCGGGGTGACCGAGCCGGGCGCGACACCGAGATAGGTCATCAAGCGCTCGGCGCTGCCAAAAGACAGTTTCTGCGCGCCCAGGCGCTGTTGCAACGCCTTCAGATCGACCCGCCGCTCGTCCTCGACGGTCACCAGCCACATGCGCTCTTTCTTGTCGCGCAAGAACAGGTTTTTGCAATGGCCGCCGTCGAGGTGCGCGGTGTGGGCCTGGGCCTCTTCGACCGTGAACACGTTCGCGTGCGTATGCACGATCGCGGTAATGTCCAGCGCGCGAAACCGATCGTAGAGCTGTTCGGGTGTTGCAGGCATGCCGGATACCTAGAGGCATCGCTGCGGCGAGACAAGCGTGCAGCACCGGCGCTTGCGGCTCACTTCGTTGTGACGGCCGATGATTTGCTCGAAACTACCAGGCACCGCAGTTGAGCGGGACGCCCTCAACAAGCAAGGAAGCCCGTATGGAGACGATCAAGACCGATCTGTGCATCATCGGCGCTGGTTCCGGCGGCCTTTCGGTCGCCGCCGGTGCCAGCCAGATGGGTGCCGATTGCGTCCTGATCGAACACGGCGCCATGGGCGGCGACTGCCTGAACTATGGCTGCGTGCCGTCGAAATCCCTGCTCAAGGCCGCGAAAATCGCCGATACCATCCGCCATGCCGGCATGTTCGGCATCAATGGCCATGAGCCGGCGATCGACTTCGCGGCCGTCTACCGGCATGTCCAGGGCGTCATCGCCGCCATCGCACCGCATGATTCGCAAGAGCGCTTCGAGGGCCTCGGCGTGCGTGTCCTGCGCAGCCGTGCGCGATTCGCCGATGCGCGCACCATCGTCACCGACGATCAGCGCATCGAGGCCAGGCGTATCGTCCTCGCCGCCGGCTCGAGGCCAGCGATTCCGCCGATTCCCGGTCTCGACCAGATCAATTATCTGACCAACGAGACCCTGTTCCAGCGCACCGAGCCGCCAGGCCACCTGATCGTGCTTGGCGGCGGCCCGATCGGGAGTGAAATGGCCCAGGCGCACCGCCGTCTGGGCGCGCGCGTCAGCCTGATCGATCTCGGCCCGATCCTGCCACGCGATGACACGGAACTCGTTGAAATCATTCGGAAAAAACTGATCGCCGACGGCGTCGCGCTGTTTGAACGGGCCAAGGTCAAAGCGGTGCGCGCGCAAGGCAACGGCATCGCCGTCGATATCGAACACGATGGCGCAGCCCACACCGTCGAGGGTAGCGATCTTCTGGTTGCCACCGGACGGACTGCCAATGTCGACGACCTCGAACTCGACAAGGGCGAGGTCGAGTACAGTGACAAGGGCATCCATGTCGATGCCGGCCTGCGCAGCATCAGTAACCGTCACGTTTTTGCTGTCGGTGATATTGCCGGTGGGCCGCAATTCACCCATGTCGCCGGCGATCATGCCGGCATCGTCATTAAGCGCGCGCTGTTTCGTTTACCGGCGAAAGCCAGTTACAGCGCCTTACCGCATGTCACCTTCACCGATCCCGAGCTGGCCCAGGTCGGCATGAGCGAACAGGCGGCGCGCGACGCCGGTATCGCGCCGCAGGTCTTGCGCTGGTCGTTCAAGGACAACGACCGTGCCCAGGCCGAGCGCCGCACCGAGGGGTTGATCAAGGTGGTTTGCCGCGGAAACGGCCGGATTCTGGGCGCTGGCATCGCCGGTCTCGGCGCCGGCGAGCTGATACACAGCTGGACGCTGGCGATGCACACCAAACAGAAGATCGGCGCCATGGCGACCATGATCGCGCCCTATCCAACGCTGGGCGAAGTGAGCAAGCGGGCGGCCGGCAGCTGGTACACGCCCAAGCTGTTTAGCCCGCGCACGCGCGCAATCGTGCGTTTTCTGGCGAGATTCGGCTGATGGCCGGCCAAAGCGCGCCAATGGATATCGTCAAAAGATTTGCCCCGGTCGCCGTGCTGGCCGCCGCGCTGGCTCTCGCGCTAGTATTCGACCTGCCGAAGTATCTCAGCTTCGAGACCTTGAAGACCCATCGCGCCAGTCTGCAAGCATTCGTCAGCGACCGGCCCTTCGTTGCCGCGATGATTTACATGACGGCCTATGCTGTGTCGGTGGCGATTTCTTTGCCGGGCGCTGCCCTATTGACCATCGCCGGCGGGTTTTTGTTCGGTTTGTGGCTCGGCACGGCGATGACCGTGGTCGCCGCGACCCTTGGCGCCACGGCCATCTTCCTGATCGCCAAAACAGCGCTGGGCAATGCTTTGCGCGAACAGGTCGGCGGCGCCACGCAGCGGATGCGCGCCGGTTTTCAGGAAGATGCTTTCCTGTATATGGTCGTGCTTCGATTGATCCCGATTTTCCCGTTCTGGTTGGTCAATCTGGTGCCGGCCTTTCTGGGCGTATCACTCGGCACCTATATACTTGGCACGTTCTTGGGCTTTATTCCCGGCACCTTTGTCTATATCAGCGTCGGCAATGGCCTCGGCGCGCTGTTCGATGCTGGTAAAACCCCGGATCTGGGCATCATTTTCGAGCCGCAGATCCTCCTGCCAATTATCGGACTGGCGGCGCTCGCCTTACTGCCGGTGGCCTACCGAAAAATCGCCAAGCGTCGCGCCAACGCGCATTCCTAATGCAAATCCCGCACCGCGCGCGTTTTGTGCGCAGCCGATGACTGAACGCACCAGTCGGTGACCAAACGCCGCAACTGGTGATTGAACGCCACAGCTGGTGACAAAACGCGACAGCTGTTGACACAACACGACAGATGGTGACTGAACGCATCGTTTGGTGACAAAAGGCAACGCCCGCTGCGATGACCGCAACGGGCGTTGATCCACATTCATTGAACGTTCGCCCGGCGGGCTCAAGCCACCGGCGAAGGCGCTAACCGGTCAGTGATCGATGTTACCCCAGACCTTGCGATAGGTGGCATAGGCCAGCGCGGTGAAGATCGCCAGGAAGACCATCGCCTTCAGGCCGGTCTGCTTGCGCTCCTCGAGCTTGGGCTCGGCCGCCCAGTGCAAGAAGTTCACAATGTCGATCGACTGCTGTTCGATGGAGGCATACGTGCCATCCATATAAGTGATGCCGTCTTCCCAAAGCTGTTGCGGCATGGCGATTTTGTGACCGGGATAGTACTCGTTGTAGTACTGCCCGGGCGCCAGCTCGACATCGCCCGCCGGCTCAACGTACCCCTGCATCAGGCTGTAGACGTAGTCCGGGCCATTGCCGCGCGCCTTGGAGATCAGCGACAGGTCCGGCGGGTAAGCACCGCCATTGGCCGCACGCGCCGCCTGCTCGTTCGGATAGGGCGACGGGAAATAGTCCGACAGCGTCGCGGTCCGCTCGAACATGTCGCCATAATCGTCTGGCCCGTCGGTGATCTGATACTCGGCCGCGAACGCCTTGGCCTGGTCCTCCGTGTAGCCGAGCGCGGTCAGGTTGCGGAACGCAATGTACTCCATCGAGTGACAGGCGGCACAGACCTCGCGATAGATCTGGTAACCGCGCTGGGCGGACTCGCGGTTGAAGGTGCCGAAGACACCGTCG
This sequence comes from Geminicoccaceae bacterium, assembly GCA_050331015.1. Taxonomy (GTDB): domain Bacteria; phylum Pseudomonadota; class Alphaproteobacteria; order Geminicoccales; family Geminicoccaceae; genus JBHJHH01. The sequence continues at coordinate 49,853 of JBHJHH010000032.1, read as the reverse complement.
AACTCCCACTCGTGATGCAGGAGCGGGCCGGCCTCGCCGGCAGCCTGCGCCGGGGCGGCCACCGCCAGCGCCGAGATGGCGCCGGCCGCAGCCAAAGCGAGCGTGCGTGCACGCATGGTTACCATGGTCATCCCCTCATCATTCCGCCGGTTGCAGGGCCGGGCCGGCGCCACTGACCAGTGGCGGCGAACGGCGGGCGAGAACCGATTCCGAGATGCTGGTTGGCAACGGTCGCGGCCGCTCGATGCGACCCAGGACCGGCAAGAGCACCAGGAAGTGGAAGAAGTAGTAGAAGGTGCAGATCCGCGCCCAGAAGACGTAAGCGCCTTCGGCCGGCATGGCGCCGAGATAGCCGAGGGCCAGGCAGTCGACCACCAAGATCCAGAAGAAGATCCGGTAGATCGGCCGGAAGGCCGTGCTGCGCACCTTGGACGTGTCGAGCCAGGGCAGAATGAACAGCACCGCGATCGAGCCGAACATGGCGATAACGCCACCGAGCTTGCTCGGGATCGCGCGCAAAATCGCGTAGAACGGCAGGAAGTACCATTCCGGCACGATATGCGCCGGCGTGCTCAGCGGATTGGCCGGGATGTAATTGTCCGGGTGACCCAAATAGTTCGGCGCGTAGAACACGAACGCGGCGAAGAAGATGAAGAAGACGCCGAAGCCGAACAGATCCTTCACCGTGTAGTACGGATGGAACGGAATGGTGTCCTTGTCCGACTTGGTATCGATGCCGAGCGGATTGTTCGAACCGAACTCGTGCAAAGCGATGATGTGCAAGAACACAACGCCGACGATGACGAACGGCAACAGATAGTGCAGCGAGTAGAACCGGTTCAGCGTCGCGTTGTCGACCGAGAAGCCACCCCACAACCAGGTGACGATCGGCTCACCGACGATCGGGAAGGCCGAGAACAGGTTGGTGATCACGGTCGCACCCCAGAAGCTCATCTGGCCCCAAGGCAGCACATAACCCATGAACGCGGTCGCCATCATGAGCAGCAAGATGACGACGCCGAGCATCCACAGCAGCTCGCGCGGCTCTTTGTAAGAGCCATAGTACAGGCCGCGGAAGATGTGGATGTAGACCACGATGAAAAACATCGAGGCGCCGTTGGCATGGGCATAACGCAAGAGCCAGCCGAAATTCACATCACGCATGATGTGTTCAACGCTGGCGAACGCGTGGTCCACGTGCGGCGTATAGTGCATCGCCAAAACGATGCCGGTAACGATCTGGATGACCAAGGCAATGCCGGCTAACGAACCAAAATTCCAGAAGTAATTCAGGTTCCTCGGCGTCGGATATTTCGAGCCGATGGCGTGATCCAAGGTCGATAGGACCGGCAACCGGTGATCGATCCAGTCAATCACCGGATTACCAAAATTGGCTTTTTTGAACTCACCGGAAGCCATAGAGCTATGCTCCTTTTCGCAAGACCGGAAACATGCCCGATCTGAGTGCGCTGTCAGCCGATCTGAATCCGCGCATCGTCCAAGAAGACGTAAGGCGGCACCTCAAGGTTGAGCGGTGCTGGGCCTTTGCGGATACGACCGGAATTGTCGTAGTGCGAGCCGTGGCACGGGCAGAACCAACCACCGTAGTCACCGCGCGCTTCACCTTCTTTCGTGCCCAACGGCACGCAACCAAGATGGGTGCAGATGCCGACGACGACCAGCCAGTCGGGCTTTTCGACGCGATCGGCATCCGGCACTGGGTCCGGCATGCGCGCGCCGTCATCGGCCCGCGCCGATTCAATCTCCTGCTCGGTGCGATGGCGCACGAAGACCGGTTTGCCGCGCCACACCACGGTCACGCCCATGCCTTGCTCGATCGGGCTGAGATCGACTTCGGTTGACGCCAGCGCCAGGACGTTCGCAGCCGGGTTCATCTGATCGACCAGCGGCCAGACGATCGCCACCGTTCCCGCAGCAGCCGTGGTCGCGGTCGCGAGGTAAAGAAAGTCACGACGCGAACCGTTGCCCGAGCCGTCCTGCTTGACCGTGCTTTCGGCCATGGTCACACCTTTCTGACCGGAAATTCCAACACAGAGCGCAACCTACGGCCCAGTCGTCGATGGACAAGAGGTGAATATGTCCCCGGCCAAGGGCTTGTTGTCGCAAGTGCCCTTCCAAGTGCTGCCACAAATGCTTGAAAATGCATCAAAGCCGACAGCGAGGTGCGGCCGCGGCCGGCCGGCGCTGGCGCTGTACCAGCCGGATCAGGCGGCCAATGTCGGCGCCGCCATGCGCATGTGCGCCTGTCTGGACGTCACCTTACACATCATCGAGCCGTGCGGCTTCCCGTTCGATCCGCGCCGCCTGAAGCGCACCGCGCTGGACTATTACGGTCACACAGCGCTCGTCCGTCATACCAGCTACGCCGCTTTCGACGCGACCCTGGCCGGCGCGAACCGTCGCCTGGTCCTGCTCACCACCAAGGCGCAGACGGCCTATACCGCCGCGTCGCTTTGCGCCGACGACATGCTGCTATTCGGCCAGGAGAGCGCCGGCGTGCCCGACCTCGTCCATGAACGCGCCGATCTGCGCCTGCGCATTCCCTTGAAGCGCGGCCTGCGCTCGCTCAACCTGGTCACCGCCGCGGCCATGGTCCTGGGCGAGGCCCTGCGCCAATGCGATGGTTTTGCCGAGCTTGATTAAACCTTAAGTTTATCCGCCGGCGCCGCCGAATTGGCTTGCGCGGTACGCTCAGCGCGCGACAACCGGTGTTGCCGCTGCCGGCTTCGAGGAGGAATCGCCGATGTCCGTCGCCTTGCCGATCACCGAGCGCCAGGAGCGCGCGCGGGCCTGGTTCGAGGAACTGCGCGATCGGATCCACAAAGCGCTCGAGGATATCGAGGACGAATACACGGAAGGCCAGGGCAGCGAGCTGCCGTTCGGCGCGTTCGAGCGCCAGTCCTGGCAGCGCGACGGCGGCGGCGGCGGCGTCATGGGCCTGATGCGCGAGGGCCGCGTGTTCGAAAAAGCCGGCGTCAACATCTCGACCGTCTACGGCGAGTTTTCCGACAAGTTCGCCGCGCAGATCCCCGGCGCCGACATCGATCCGAGTTTCTGGGCCTCGGGCATCTCGCTGGTCATCCACCCGCGCAACCCGCACGTGCCGCCGGTGCACATGAACACGCGGCACATTGTCACGAGCAAGGTCTGGTTCGGCGGCGGCGCCGATCTCAACCCGATCATCGAGTACGAGCAGGACACCGCCGCCTTCCACGCCCGCCTGCAAGCGACCTGCGATCAGTTCAGCCCGAACTATTACGAAAAATTCAAGGCCTGGGCCGACGATTACTTCTGGATCAAGCACCGCAACGAGCCGCGCGGCGTCGGCGGCATCTTCTACGATTATCTCGAAAGCGGCGACTTCGAGGCCGACTTCGCCTTCACCCGCGCCGTCGGCGAAGCCTTCCTCGACATCTATCCGCAGATCGTGCGCCAGCGCATGCACACGCCCTGGGACGAGCGCGAGCGCGATCTGCAGCTGTTTCGCCGCGGCCGCTATGTCGAATACAACCTGGTCTATGATCGTGGCACGCGCTTTGGCCTGGAAACCGGCGGCAATCCGGACGCTATCTTGATGTCGCTGCCGCCGCTGGTCGCCTGGCCGTAAAGCGCGCCTGCAGCTAGCGCGCTGCGCGCTGCTTGAGCGGGGATGCGACGACCGGTCGAGGGACAGCCGGTGCAGGCTCTGGTACATCGCCAAGCGCTAATGCCCTTCGATCTTCCCAGCAGCGAGCATAACCCATGGATCTCGACTTCATCCCCATCGGCAAGAAACCGCCTGAAGAAATCAATGTCGTGATCGAGGTGCCGCTGCGCTCGGACCCGGTGAAGTACGAGGTCGACAAAGACACCGGCGCCGTGTTCGTCCACCGCATCCTGTACACGACCATGTTCTACCCGTGTAATTACGGCTTTATCCCGCACACGCTGGCCGATGACGGCGACCCGGTCGACGTCATGGTCGTCGGCCGCATGCCGATCCAGGCCGGTGCGGTCATGGCGGCGCGCCCGGTCGGCGTGCTCGAACTCGAAGATGAGGCCGGCGGCGACGAAAAGATCCTCGCCGTGCCGGTGCACAAGATCACGCGCATCTACGACAAGATCCATACCTACACCGATCTGCCGGAGATCGACCTGCAGCGCATCCAGCACTTCTTTGAGCACTACAAGGATCTCGAGCCGGAGAAATGGGTGCGCGTCGGTTCCTGGCAGGGGCCGGACGAGGCCTATCGCCTGATCAACGAGGCGATCGAGCGCTTCAAGAAAGACAAAGAAAAGAACGCCGGCTAGGCGCTCGGCAGCGCACCCTAGGCAGCGCACCGGGCCGCTCGGCCGGGTTCTGCCCACATCGACGTGACAGCGGGCACGCCCGCGGGTTAGGATCGCCGCTCCGGGCCGACCCTTGGAGGGCGCTGCCATGAAGGGCTGTGCAATGGCACGAAGCGGCCGCTGCTTTGCTGGCGCGCTCGTGCTCGCCCTGCTCGCGGCCGCGCCGCTTTTGGCACAAGAGGCGCTGCCGCCGGACTGCTCGTGCCGCTATCAAGGGCGCGACGTCGCGCTCGGCCAGTGCCGCTGCCTGACCATCGGCAGCAAGAGCGCACAGGCCTGCTGCACCATGGTCTTGAACAACACCTCCTGGCAGTTCACCGGCGAGGCCTGCCCGCTGGCGCGCGGCGATCAGCCGGACAGCGCGCGTTCCAGGCCGTCCTCGGCCTCGAGCCAGGCCAGTTCCGCCGCCTCGAGCTGATCGGCCAGGGCCTGCGCCCGTTTGGCCAGAGCGGCCATGTCCTCGCCATTGCCGTAGGCGGTCGGATCGGCCAGCCGGGCGTCGATGGCCGCTTTCTCGGCATTGAGCTGATCGAGCTGTTGTTCGGCCGCCCGGGCCGCCTTGCGCAGATCAGCCAGCCGGGCGCGCTTGGGCGCCCCCTTGGCCGCCTGGGCCGGTTTGCCGGGCTCGGGCCGCATGGACGCCGCCTGCCGGTCGTCGCGCTGGGCCAGGAGCTGCGCCCGATAGCTGTCCAGATCGCCGTCATAGGCGGTGACCTTGCCGCCCTCGACCAGCCACAGCCGATCGGCGGTCAGATCGATCAGATGGCGGTCATGGCTGATGACGATGACCGCACCCGGAAAGCCGTTGATCGCCTCGACCAGCGCCTGACGGCTATCGATGTCCAGATGGTTGGTCGGCTCATCGAGGATCAGCACTTGCGGGTTGTCGGCGCTCATCAGCGCGAAGGTCAGCCGGGCCTTTTCGCCGCCGGACAGCAGCTTGGCCGGGTTGTCGACCTTGTCGGCGCCGAGGCCGAAGCGGGCCAGCCGGGCGCGCAGCTTGGGCACCGGCTCGTCCGGCAAGCGTGCCTGCAGGTGGTCGAGCGCGCTGGTATCGGGCTGCAGATCCTCGATCTGGTGCTGGGCGAACAGGCCGACGCGCAGCTCTTTCGGGCGCACGATCTCGCCCGCCATCGGCTGCAGCCGGCCGGCGATCAGCTTGGCGAAGGTCGATTTGCCGTTGCCGTTGGCGCCCAGCAGCGCCAGGCGGTCGTCCGGGTCGATGCGCAGGTTGAGCCCGCGCAAAATGGCCGTGTCGCCATAGCCGACGCTGACCTGGTTCATGGTGATCAGGGGCGGCGGCGGCACCTCGGTGGCGGGAAAGGCCAGGCTGATGCTCGGATCGTCGACCACGGCGCTGACCGGCTCGAGCCTGGCGAGCATTTTCAGCCGGCTTTGCGCCTGCTTCGCCTTGGAGGCCTTGTAGCGGAAGCGATCGACGAAGGCCTGCATGTGTTTGCGCTGGGCCTCGACCTTGACGCGGTGCTTTTCCATGAGCTCGAGCTTGGCCCGGCGGGTCTGCTCGAAACTGTCGTAATTGCCGGCATAGAGCGTCGTCGTGCCCTGGTGCAGATGGACGATGCGCTCCGGCACGGCGTTCAAAAGGTCCCGGTCGTGGCTGACCAGCAAAAGCGTGTAGGGATAGCTCTTCAGGTGCTCCTGCAGCCAGGTCGAGGCTTCCAGATCGAGGTGATTGGTCGGCTCGTCGAGCAACAGGAAATCGGGTCTGGCGAACAGCACGCCGGCGATCGCCACGCGCATCCGCCAGCCGCCGGAAAAGCTCGACAACGGCCGGGCCTGCATGGCGTCACCGAAGCCCAGGCCGCGCAAAATCGCCGCCGCGCGAATGTCGGCGGTGTGCGCGTCGATCTCCGCCAGCCGGGTCTGCACCTCGCCGATTCGGCCGGGATCGGTGGTCGTTTCGGCTTCTTGCAAGAGCGCGGTGCGCTCAGTATCGGCCTCGAGCACGGCGTGCAGCGGCGTGGTCGGCCCGCCGGGCGCTTCCTGGGCGACATGGCCCATGCGGATGCCGCTGCGCAGGCGCACCTCGCCCGCATCCGGCTGCAGGCTGCCGGTGATCAGCCGGAGCAGGGTCGACTTGCCGGCACCATTGCGCCCGACCAGGCCCACCCGCTGGCCGGCCGGCAGATGCAGCGAGGCGTGCTGGAGGATCGCCCGGCCGCCCAGGCGCACGGTGACGTCGTTCAGGTGCAACATGGCCGGGCGTTTAGCATGAATGCCGATGCGCGCGAAAGCGGCCGCAGCGCACCGATCTCAGGCGGCCGATCTCAGGCGGCCCAGTTCAGGCGGCCCGGCTCTGGTGATAGCTCTTGAACCAGTCGACGAAGCGCGGAATGCCGACATCGATGGTCGTGCGCGGGTCGTAGCCGAGATCGCGCTTGCTGGCGTCGATGTCGGCAAAGGTGCGTTGGACGTCGCCCGGCTGGATGTCCTCATAGGTCTTGATCGCGGCGATGCCGAGCGCGTCTTCGAGCACGCCGACGAAGCGCTGCAGCTCTTCGGTGCGGTTGTTGCCGAGATTGTACAGCCGGTGCGGCGGCGTGCTGCCGTCATCGCGCGGCGGCCGGTCGAGGGCGGCCAGGGTGCCGGCGACGATGTCGTCGATATAGGTGAAATCGCGGTGCATGCGCCCGTGATTGAACAAGCGGATCGGCTCGCCGGCGAGGATCGCGCGGGCGAACAAATAGGCCGCCATGTCCGGGCGGCCCCAGGGACCGTAGACGGTGAAATAGCGCAAGCCGGTGCTCGGGATGCGGTAGAGATGGGCGTAGGCTTCGCTCATCAGCTCATCGGCACGCTTGGTGGCGGCATAGAGCGAGATCGGGTGATCGACCCGGTCCTCGACCGAAAACGGCACCTTGTCATTGCCGCCATAGACCGAGGACGAGCTGGCATAGACGAGATGTTGCAGTCTGGGCATGGCCTGGCGGCACAGCTCGAGCACGACCATGTGGCCGATCAGGTTGCTGTGCACGTAATCGAACGGCTGTTTCAGCGAGTGGCGCACGCCGGCCTGCGCGGCCAGATGGACGACGCCGGTGATCTCGCCGCCGTGGCGCGCCGCCAGATCGGTCATGGCCGTGCGATCGGCGATGTCGACCTGGGCGAAGGTGAAGCCGGCATCGCCCTCGAACTGCGCCAGACGGGCCTGCTTCAGGGCCGGGTCGTAATAGGCGTTGAGATTGTCGATGCCGATGACGGCGTCGCCGCGTGCGCGCAGCGCCCTGGCAACGTGAGCGCCGATGAACCCGGCCACCCCGGTGACCATGACGGCCATGTGTCGTCCTTTATCGTGTCAGTGAAAGCCACCGCGCCCGGCCGGCTGCACCAACGCGTTGTTCACACGATACCATGGCAACACAACCGTCATTTATCGAAGCCACACTCCGGTACAGGTGACGCACGCGCACCTCAGCCTTGCCCGGCGCACAACACGCAATGCTTGACCTCATGGCCACCGGAGCAACATTACCAAACGGTGATGCCGACGGGTAGGTGCGGATCGTTCGTCGATTCGTGCGCTGCCGCCCGCGGGCCATGCGCCGTCACGCGTACCGAATGGGGCTCGCCCAGCCCGTAGACAGGCGGTGTATCGGGCGCGTGAGATTGTGTCAAAGGAGAGCGCAATGCGAGTGGCTGCTCTGGCGCTCATCGCCAGCTTTGCATGGGCCTGTGTGGTTTCGGTGTCGGACGTTGCGCAGGCGCAGCAGGGCGGCCCGTCGGCCGTCGGCGTCGATCGCGTGCGCCTCGAACCGCTCTCCCAGACGACGCCGGTGCTGGGCCGGCTGGTCGCGCGTCAGGCCGGGCCGGTGGCGGCGCAGATCGAAGGCGCGATTGCCGAGATCGAGGTGCTCGTCGGTGACCGGGTCGAGGCCGGCGATCCGCTGGCGCGCATCGATGAAACCCGCCTGCGCATCGATCGCGACCTGGCCGAGGCCGATCTGAAGAGCGCGCAGGCCGCCGTGCGCGAGAACGAGGCCTTGATCGCCTCGTTGGAAGACGAGCAGGCGCGCATCTCCCGCCTGCAAGGCTCGGCGGCGTTCTCGGCGGCCGCGCTGCAGGACAAGGCTAACGAGATCACCGTCGCCCGCGCCCGCCTGGCAGCCGCCTCCGTCCTGGTCAATCGCGCCCAAGCCCGCTTGCGCCGCACCGAGCGCGATTTGACCGATGCCACCGTGCGCGCGCCGTTTCCCGGCGTGGTCACGTTGCGCGCGGTCGCGGCCGGCGACTATGTGCGCATCGGCGATGACGTCGTCACCCTGGTCGATGACACCAACCTCGAGATCGAGGCGGACGTCACCAGCAACCTGATCGCGGCGCTGAGCGAAACCACCGACGTCACCTTCCGGCTTGATGACGACACCGCGCATGACGCCTCCGTGCGCGCCATCCTGCCGGAGGAAAACCCGTTGACGCGCACGCGCGCGGTGCGCTTCGATCCGCGGTTTGGCGACGTCGCCAAGCCACTCGCCACCGGCCAGAGCGCCACCTTGATGCTGCCGATCGCCGCCCCGCGCGACATCGTCTCGGTCGCCAAGGATGCCGTGATCAACCGCCCGGGCGGCTCGATGGTGTTCGTCGCCGCCGATGGCGAGGCGACGCCGCGCGAGGTGGAAATCGGTGAAGCGCTCGGCGGCCGCTTCGAGGTCGTCGAGGGGCTCGAGCCGGGCGAGCTGGTGGTCGTGCGCGGCAATGAGCGCCTGCGCCCCGGCCAGGAGATCACCTATGACGCCGCCGAAGCGCCCGAGGATGGCGGTGGCGGCCTGACCCCGTCATCCGCCAGCGAAGGTGCCGCCAGCGCCTCCGCCGACAGCGCGCAGAGGTCGTAAAGCGCCATGGATCTGATCCGCGTCGCCATCGAACGGCCGATCGCCGTCATCGCCGCCGTGCTCATGGCCGTCATGTTCGGCTATGTCGCGTTGATGAGCATTCCGATCCAGCTTGCCCCGGATGTCTCGCGGCCGATCATCCGCATCGAGACACAATGGGCCGGCGCCTCGCCGGCCGAGGTCGAGCGCGAGATCGTCAACAAGCAAGAAGAGGTGCTCAAGGGCCTCGAAGGCCTCGAGGAAATGCGCTCGCAGTCCGAGGATGGCCAGGCCGACGTCACCCTGGAGTTCTCGGTCAGCACCAATATGGACCGCGCGCTGCTGCTCGTCGCCAACCGTCTCGATCGGGTCAGCAACTACCCGGACGAGGCGGACGAGCCGACACTGAACACCTCGGGCAGCGAAGACAACGCGATTGCTTGGTTCATCATCAAGCGCGAGGCGGGCAATACAAGGCCGATCCACCAGTTCGGCGACTTCATCGAAGACGTCATCCAGGAACGCGTCGAGCGGGTGCCCGGCGTCGGCGGCACCAATTTCTTCGGCGGCAGCGAGCGCGAGCTGCGCATCACCGTCGATCCCGAGCGGATGGCCCGCTACGGCCTGACCGTGCCGGCCGTGGTCGACGCCTTGCGCGCGGCCAATGTCTCGGCGTCCGCCGGCGACGTCGAAGAGGGCAAGCGCCGCTATGTCGTGCGCACCGAGGGCGAGCTGCACACTGTCGAGCAGGTGCAGGACATCGTCCTGCGCTCGTTTACCGACGAGACCTCGGGCCGGCTCGGCCGCGTGCTTGTGCGCGACGTCGGCGATGTCGCCTTCGCCTTCAAGGATCCGGGCGCCGAGATCCGCGTGCTCGGCGAAAGCGCCCTGGCGATGAATGCCACGCGCGAGGTCGGCGCCAACGTCATCGAAACGATGGCCGGCATCCGCGAGGCGGTCGCCGAGCTGCAGGAGCGCGAGCTGCCAAGCCAAGGGCTGACCATCGAACAGGTCTATGACGAGACCGTCTACATCGACAGCGCCATCAATCTGGTCATCCAGAACATCTATATCGGCGGCACGATGGCGGCGATCATCCTGCTGCTGTTCCTGCGCTCCGGCGGCGCCACGCTGATCGTCTCGATCGCCATTCCCGTCTCGGTGATCGCCTCCTTCGTGGCCATGGCCGCCATGGGCCGCTCGATCAACGTCATTTCCCTGGCCGGCATCGCCTTTGCCGTCGGCATGGTGGTCGATGCCGCCATCGTCGTGCTGGAAAACATCTTCCGCCTGCGCCAGCGCGGCTACAGCGCACCGGAAGCGGCCTACAAGGGCGCGCAGCAGGTCTGGGGGGCCGTGCTCGTCTCGGCGCTGACCACGGTCATGGTGTTCATCCCGATCTTGACCATGCAGCTCGAGGTCGGCCAGCTGTTCCGCGACATCGCCGTGGCGATTTCCGTGGCCGTGACCCTGTCGCTGCTCGTCGCCGTGACGGTCATTCCGGCGCTGTCCAGCCGACTGCTCAGCGGTGCCCATATCGAGGACAGTGCCGTCAAGCGGCGCATTCCGGTGCTCGACGACCTCGCCGCCGCCTTTGCCGGCGGGATCATGGCCCTGAACAAGCGCATCGTCGCCTCGAAGACTTTGTCGATCGTGGTCGTCGCCAGCGTGGTCGGCACGGCCGCCGTCGGTGCCTACGCCTTCTTGCCCAAGCTGGAATACCTGCCCGAAGGCAACCGCAACCTGGTGTTCGGCGTCGTCCTGCCACCGCCCGGCTACAATCTGGCGACCACCACCGAGATCGCCGAGCGGGTCGAGAACGCCTCGCGGCCGCTCTGGGCGAGCGAGACCGGACCGGAGTCCGACATCGGCGAGCCGCCGAAAATCCGCCATTTCTTTTTCGTCGCCCGCCGCGGTACGACCTTTCTGGGCGCCTCGGCGGTGGAAGAGGGCCGCGCCGGCGAGCTGATCGGACCCTTGTCCGGACCGATCTTCGCCGAGCCGGGCACCTTCGGCTTTCTCACCCAGCCATCGATCTTCGGCCGCGGCATCGGCGGCGGGCGCTCGATCGATGTCGACATCCGCGGCGCCGATCTGGCGGAAATCCTCGGCGTCGCCCAGCAGGCCGCCGGCATGATCTCCGGCATCCTGCCGCGCGAGGACGGCCACCAGCTCCGGCCGCAGCCCGGTCTCGAGCTGGGCGCGCCGGAAGTGCGCCTGTTCCCCGATCGCGTGCGCCTGTCCGATGCCGGCATCAGCGCGCGCACGCTGGCCAGCTCGGTGGACGCCTTCAACGATGGCCTGCGCGTCGCCGAGATCACCGTCGACGGCAAGCGCATCGATCTGACCTTGCAGGGCCCGGAAACCGAGAACGAGCGCACCCAGAGCATCGGCGCGCTGCCGGTGGTCACCGCGTCCGGCCAGATTCTGCCGGCCAACGCGCTGGCCGATGTCCGCGTCACCGCCGGGCCGACCGAAATCCGCCACAAGGAGCGCGAGCGCACGGTCACGCTGGAAATCCGCCCGGCCAACCAGCTACCGCTCGAGCAGGCCATGGACATCCTGGAAAGCCAGGTGATCGGGCCGCTGCGCGAGCAGGGCCTGCCGCCGGGCGTGACCATGCAGCTGACCGGCACGGCCGACAAGCTGACCCAGACCTTCGATGCCCTGGTGATCAACCTGATCCTCGCCGTGGCGATCGTCTATCTGGTCATGGCGGTCTTGTTCGAGAGCTTCATCTACCCGCTGGTCATCCTGGTCTCGGTGCCGGTGGCCGCCGCCGGTGGCATCGCCGGCCTGGCCATCTTGAACATCTCCAAATACCAGGCGCTCGACATGTTGACGCTGCTCGGCTTCGTCATTCTGGTCGGCATCGTGGTCAACAACGCCATCCTGGTCGTGCACCAGACGCTGTATCACATGCGCGAGGAGGGCATGGACCGGGTCGCCGCCATCCAGGAGAGCGTGCGCAACCGCATCCGGCCGATCTTCATGAGCACGCTGACCAGCGTGGTCGGCATGCTGCCGCTGGTGCTGTTTCCGGGCGCCGGCTCGGAGCTCTATCGCGGCCTGGGCTCGGTCGTGGTCGGCGGCCTGTCACTCTCCGCCGTGCTGACCCTGTTACTGATCCCGCCGCTGCTCAGCCTGGTGCTCGCCGCCGCCGGCGCCAAACGAGCCGCCAAGGTGGACACCGGCCCGAATGCCACCGGCGCCCCTGGCGCAAAGCCGGTTCCGGCGGAGTAGCTTGCCGCACCAGCTCTCTAGTCTGGGATCTTGCGCGCCGCTGAATTTCGCGCTGCGACGCAACAATAAAGCGGACAAGCGATCTCAACAACCGGCCTCGTCCGGGCGACAGGCGCCGCCCCATCGACTTGTGCTCAGAAGACGTTGAGTTCTGTCGCCAAGCATTGCCTCCGATACGACTTGGCGACATAGTTCTGCCTGTGCGTATAACTGGGAGGCAAGCAATGAAAGCAGCACGCTGGCACGGCGCGAAGGACATTCGCGTCGAGACGATTGACGACCCTATGCCGGACGCGGGTCAAGTCAAAATCAAAGTTGCCTGGACTGGAATCTGCGGCAGCGATCTCCACGAGTATCTCGCTGGGCCGATCTTCGTCCCAGTTGCTGAGAACCACCCGTTGAGCCATGACAAGGCGCCGATCGTCATGGGCCACGAGTACTGTGGAGAGGTCGTCGACCTCGGCGACGGCGTAACCGGCCTGGCTGTTGGTGATCGCGTGGCGATCGAGCCGATTTTCGCCTGTGAAGCCTGCGCGCCCTGTCGCAATGGCAAATACAATCTGTGCGAGAAGCTCGGCTTTGTCGGACTTTCAGGCGGCTATGGCGGTTTTGCCACCTATTCGGTCGTGCCGGCGCGGATGGTGCACAAAATGCCTGACAGCCTGTCCATCGAGCAGGGCGCCGTGGTCGAGCCCGCTGCCGTCGCGCTGCATGCCATACGCATCAGCGCACTAAAGGCCGGTGACAAGGCCGCCGTGTTCGGCGCCGGACCGATCGGGCTGCTTGTCGTCGAGTCGTTGCGCATCGCCGGCGCCTCAGAGATCTACGTCGTCGAACCGTCCGAAACGCGCCGGCAAAAGGCGCTGGCCCTCGGTGCGACGGCGGCGTTCGATCCGACTGTCGATGATCCGGTCGAGGCGATTCGTGATCGCACACTAAGCGGGGTCGACGTTGCTTTTGAGGTCACCGGTGTGCCGGCGGTCTTGCCACAATCGATTGAGTCGACTCGGTACGAGGGCCAGACCATCATCGTCTCGATTTGGGAAACCCAGGCCGGTTTCCAGCCAAACACGGTGGTCTTGCGCGAGCGCGACATCAAGGGGACGATTGCCTACCGCAACGTCTACCCCGCGGTCATGGCCCTCATGGAGCAGGGCTATTACTCGGCCGAAAAGCTGGTAACCAAGCGCATCGCGCTCGACGACATCGTCCGCGATGGCTTCGAGGCGCTGGTTGCCGAAAAATCGCAGATCAAGATCCTGGTCGAAGCTCCAGCGTAAACCACCGCTTGTTCACGTCGACCCGCGGGCTCCCACACGGAGCGTGAGAGCCCGCGGCTTGTCTCAGATATGGATCGGTGAGCCGTGGGCGGCGAGGGCCGCTTCCTTGACCGCCTCTTCCAAGGTCGGATGCGGGTGGCAAGTGCGCGCGACATCCTCGCTGGAGGCACCGAATTCCATGGCCAAAGCCAGCTCGGCGATCATCGTGCCGGCCTCCGGCCCCATGATGTGCGCACCGAGGATCTTGTCGGTCTCGGCATCGGCCAGGATCTTGACGAAACCGTCGGTCAGGCCGACCGAGCGGGCGCGCGAATTGGCCGTGAACGGGAACTTGCCGGCGCGGTATTTGACGCCGGCATCCTTGAGCTGCTCTTCGGTTTTGCCGACGCTGGCGACCTCGGGGTAGGTGTAGACCACCGCCGGGATGGCGTCGTAATTGATGTGCGGCTTCTGGCCGGCGATCTGCTCGGCGACCATGACGCCCTCTTCCTCGGCCTTATGCGCCAGCATCGGCCCGTCGATGACATCGCCGATGGCGTAGATGCCGTCGACACCGGTGCGCAGATGGCCGTCGACCTTGATGCGCTTGCGCTCATCGAGCTGCACGCCGACCGCCTCGAGGCCGAGGCCGTCAGTATAGGGCCGCCGGCCGATCGACACGAGCACGACGTCGGTTTCCATGCTCTCGCTGTCGCCGCCCTTGGCCGGCTCGAGCTGCACCTTGAGGCGATTGCCCGAGCTGTCGACGCCGGTGACCTTGGTGCCGAGCCTGAACTCGATGCCCTGCTTGGCGAGGATGCGCTGGAACTGCTTGGAGACGTCGCCGTCCATGCCCGGCGTGATCCGGTCGAGGAATTCGACCACGGTCACGTTCGAACCGAGCCGGCGCCAGACCGTGCCCATTTCCAAGCCGATATAGCCACCACCGATGACCACCATGTGCTCGGGCACCTCGTCCAGATCGAGCGCGCCGGTCGAGGACACGATGCGTTCCTCGTCGATCTCGACGCCCGGCAGCGGCATGACCTCGGAGCCGGTGGCGATGACGATGTTCTTGGCCGAGACCGTCTGCTCGCCGCCGTCGGTGAGCTGCACCTGGATCGTGCCAGGCGCGCTCAGGGTGCCGTGGCCCTTGATGTAGGTGACCTTGTTTTTCTTGAACAGGAACTCGATGCCGCTGGTCAGGTCTTTGACCACCTTGTCCTTGTTGTTGAGCATGGCGTCCAGATCGAGCTCGACCGAGCCGACCTTGATGCCGTGACCGCCCAGGCCGTGCCGGGCTTCCTCGAACAGCTCGGAGGAATGCAGCAGCGCCTTGGACGGGATGCAGCCGACATTGAGGCAGGTGCCGCCGAGCGCACCGCGCTTTTCGATGCAGGCGGTCTTCAGGCCGAGCTGGGCTGCGCGAATGGCGCAGACATAGCCGCCCGGTCCGCCACCAATGACGACGACGTCGAAGGGCTGATCGCTCATGGCCGGTTCCTCTGGTTGTGCTTCAGGTCGGGGTGTGGCTGCCGCGGGCGGCTCTCGTTGCGGTGCGGGCGCGCTGCTGGGCTGATCGGGTGCATCGGGCTCGGTTGCTCGCGGCTGGTTGACAGAGCGTGGGCCGGGCGGCGCAACCGCCGCAGACATGCCCTGTGGCCGCGCCCCGAACAAGGAGGCGAGAGCGCACAGGACATTTTGTACCCATCCAAACGGGGAGGTCGGCTGTCCCCCCATGCGTTACCGGCCGATCAGACGTCGAGCAGCATGCGCTGCGGGTCTTCGATGCACTGCTTGACGCGCACCAGGAAGCTGACCGCCTCCTTGCCGTCGATGATGCGGTGATCGTAGGACAGGGCCAGGAACATGATCGGCCGGATCTCGATCTGGCCGTTCACCACCACCGGCCGCTGGACCATGTTGTGCATGCCCAGAATGCCGACCTGCGGCGGGTTGAGGATCGGCGTGCTCAGCATCGAGCCGTAGACGCCGCCATTGGAGATGGTGAACGTGCCGCCCATCATGTCTTCCATGGCGAGCTTGCCGTCGCGCGCTTTCTTGCCGAGCTCGGCGATGCCGTTCTCGATGCCGGCCAGGCTGAGCTGATCGGCATTGCGCACGATCGGCACGACCAGGCCCTGCGGCGTGCCGACGGCGACACCGATGTCGTAGTAGTATTTGTAGACGACCTCATCGCCGTCGATCTCGGCGTTGACCGCCGGGAAGGTCTTGAGCGCGTCGATCACCGCTTTGACAAAGAACGACATGAAGCCGAGCTTGATGCCGTGCTTCTTGACGAAGTCATCCTGGTAGTGCTTGCGCAGGTCGCTGACCGGCTTCATGTCGACCTCGTTGAAGGTCGTCAGCATGGCGGCCGTGTTCTGCGCCTCTTTCAGGCGCTCGGCGATGCGGCGACGCAGACGGGTCATCTTGACCCGCTCCTCGCGGCCTTGCGCGACCGGCGCCTGGGCCGGTGCCTGGGCAGGGGCTTGAGCCGGCGCGCTCGCGCCGGTCGGTGCCTGCAGGACATCGCCCTTGGTGACGTGACCCTTCGGGCCGCTCGGAGCGACGCTTTGCGGATCGACGCCCTTTTCCGCGGCGATCTTGGCGGCCGCCGGCATGACCGGGGCGTCACCGCCGGCTGCGGCCGGCTGGCCCTCGGCCTGGGCCGGCGCTGCCTGACCATTGCCGCCGGCGGCGGGCGCTTCGGCCGGGGCGTCTTGCTGCGGCGCTTCCTTGGCGGGCGCGGCCTCGGCGGTGGCACCGGCCTCGATCATGCCGAGCAGCGCACCGACCTCGACCTCGTCGCCCTCGCCGGCGCTGACCTCTTTCAAGACACCGGCGGCCGGGGCGGGCACTTCCAGGCTGACCTTGTCGGTCTCCAGTTCGACCACCGGCTCGTCGGCGGCGACCGCCTCACCCACCTGCTTGAACCACTTGGCCACCGTCGCTTCCGTGACGGACTCGCCCAATGTGGGCACGCGGATTTCCACTGACCTTCCTCCCAAATGCTCGAACGTTCCCGGCAGCTTGCCTTAGCCGATCAACGCTTCCTCGATGAGCTTCTTCTGTTCACGTTGGTGCTGGGCGGCGAACCCGGTCGCCGGCGAGGCGGCTTCCGGCCGGCCGGCATAGAAGGGCTCGGTATACTGCATGTCCATCTCTTTAAACAGCTCGCGTAAGCGCGGCCGGACAAAGCTCCAGGCCCCCATATTGGCCGGCTCTTCCTGACACCAGACCAGGCGCACGGTGTGCTTGAAGCGCTGCAGCTCGTCTTTGAGGGCATCCTGCGGGAACGGCGCCAGCTGCTCCAGCCGCAACAGCGCCACCTTGTCGTCCAGGCCGCGTTCCTCGCGCGCATCGGCGAGCTCGTAATAGATCTTGCCGCTGCACAGGATGACGCGCTCGACCAAAGCGTCTTCCTTGCGCGGCGGATACTCGTAGAGCACGCGGTGGAAGGTGGTGTGCTCGTCCATCTCGGCCAGCGTCGACACGCATTTGCGATGGCGCAGCAGCGACTTCGGCGTCATGACGATCAGCGGCTTGCGGAAATCGCGGTGCATCTGCCGGCGCAAGGCGTGGAAATAGCTGGACGGCGTCGACGGGTAGCAGACCTGGATGTTGTCCTCGGCATAGAGCTGCAAGAAGCGCTCGAGACGGGCCGAGGAGTGCTCCGGGCCCTGGCCCTCATAGCCGTGCGGCAGCAGGCAGACCAAGCCGGACATGCGCAGCCACTTGCTTTCGCCCGAGGAAATGAACTGGTCGAAATAGACCTGGGCGCCGTTGCAGAAGTCGCCGAACTGGGCTTCCCACAAGACCAGCGACTGCGGATCGGACAGTGAATAGCCGTATTCGAAGCCGAGCACGCCCTCTTCCGACAGGAAGCTGTCGATGACCTCGAAATCGGCCTGGTTCTCGCGCAGATGCTGCAGCGGGATGAGCTTGGCTTCGGTGGTCTGATCGTAGAGCACGGCATGGCGCTGGGAGAACGTTCCGCGGCCGCAGTCCTGGCCGGACAGGCGCACCGGAAAGCCTTCGCACAGCAGCGTGCCGAAGGCGAGGTGCTCGGCGGTCGCCCAGTCGATGCCCTCGCCGGTCTCGATCGCCTGGCGGCGCTGGCCGATGATGCGGGTCAGCCGGCGGTGGACCTGATGATCCTCGGGGATCGTGGTCATCGCCATGCCGACCTCTTCGAGCAGCGCGCGCGGCGCCCCGCTCTTGCCGCGCTCATAGGTGGTCGGCGCCTTGCGCAGGCCCGACCAGACGCCTTCGAGCCAGTCCAGCTTGTTCAGCTTGTAGGCCTTGGCGGCATCGAAGGCCTGTTCGAGGCGCTTGGAGATCTCTTCGTAGACCGCTTCCGCCTCCGCCTCGCTGAGCGCCCCTTCGGCGACCAGACGATCGGCGTAGATCTGCCGCGTGGTCGGGTGCTGGGCGATCTTGCGGTACATCAGCGGCTGGGTGAAGGCCGGCTCGTCGCCCTCATTGTGCCCGTGGCGGCGATAGCACCACATGTCGATGACGACGTCCTTGCCGAAACGGGCGCGGAACTCGGTGGCGAGCTGGGCGACATAGACGACCGATTCCGGATCGTCGGCGTTGACGTGGAAGATCGGCGCCTGCACGGCGCGGGCGACATCCGAGGGATAGGTCGAGCTGCGCGCGTTGTTCGGATTGGTCGTGAAGCCGATCTGGTTGTTGATGATGACGTGGATCGTGCCGCCGGTGCGATAGCCCTTCAGCTCCGACATCTCGAAGCATTCGTGCACGACGCCCTGGCCGGCGAAGGCGGCATCACCGTGCAACAGCAGGCCCAGGACGCGCCGGCGCTCGGTATCCATTTTCTGCCGCTGCTTGGCGCGCACCTTGCCGTTGACCACCGGGTTGACCGCTTCCAGGTGCGACGGGTTGGCGGTCAGCAACAGATGCATGGTCTTGCCGCCGGGCATTTCGCGATCGAGCGAGGTGCCGAGGTGGTATTTGACGTCGCCCGACCCGAGCACGTCGTCGGCGTAAGCCGTGCCCTGGAACTCGGCGAGGATCGCCGTGTAGGGCTTGCCCATGGTGTGCGCCAGCACGTTCAGCCGGCCGCGGTGCGGCATGCCGATGACGATCTCGTCGGTGCCGTGTTCGGCGGAAACCCGCAAGATCGCTTCCAAAGCGCACATCGCCGCCTCGCCGCCGTCCAGGCCGAAGCGCTTGGTGCCGGGGAACTTGGTGTGCAGGAACTTTTCGAAGGTTTCCGCCGCGGTCAGCTCGCGCAGGATCTCGATGCGCGCTTCCTTGCCGGCCTGCAGGGTGTTCTGCTCACCCTCCATCTTCGCCTGGATCCAGGCTTTCTGGTCCGGTTCCTGGATGTGCAGGAACTCGACGCCGACCTTGCCGCTGTAGGTCTTGTGCAGCCTGGCGACGATCTCGCGCAGCGTGGCGCGTTCCAGGCCGAGCACGTAATCGAGGAAGAATTCGCGATCGAGATCGTCCTCGGTGAAGCCGTAGCTGCGGAAATCCAGCTCCGGATGCGGCTCGTTGCGCGCCAGGCCAAGCGGATCGAGATCGGCCAGGAGATGACCGCGCACGCGAAACGCGCGGATCAGCATGATGATGCGCAAGTGCTCGCGGATGATGCGCTTGCCGCGCTCGTCGGCCAGCGAGATGACCGCGCCGCCGCCCACCGCCGGTGCCGCGCCGGTTGCCCCGGCGGCGAAACCGCCTTGCGGTGGCTTGGCCTCGAGGGCAGCGCGCGAGCGGCGGAACAGCGCCTTGGTCTCGTCACCGAGCTCGTCGAAATAGGCCCGCCAGGTGTCGTCGACGCTGCTCGGGTCGTCCAGATAGCGGGCGTAGAGCTCTTCGATGAACGGGGCGTTGCTACCGTAGAGGAAAGACGTCTGTTCGAGCTCTTTGCGCGTCGCCATGTTTTTGTGTCCGTAAAGTCACCAGCTCCCAGTGATCACAGGCGAGCCGGCGCTCGGCTGGTAAGCGACCGGCCCGCCCTGCATCTTACCTCAACCAGCCATGGCGGCGAGCATGGTTTGTCCCAAAGCCGCCGGCGAATCGGCAACGTGAATGCCGGCCGCCTTCATGGCCTCGATCTTGTCCTCGGCACCACCCTTGCCGCCGGAAATGATCGCACCGGCATGGCCCATGCGACGGCCCGGCGGGGCGGTCCGGCCGGCGATGAAGCCGACGGTCGGCTTCTTCACCTTGGACGCCTTGAGGAACTCGGCGGCCTCTTCTTCGGCCGAACCGCCGATCTCGCCGATCATGATGATGCCCTCGGTCTGGTCGTCGGCGAGGAACAGCTCCAGGCAGTCGATGAAGTTGGTGCCGTTGACCGGGTCACCGCCGATGCCGATGCAGGTCGACTGGCCGAGCCCGGCGGCCGTGGTCTGCGCCACCGCCTCGTAGGGCAGCGTGCCCGAGCGCGAGACCACGCCGATCTTGCCGACCTGGTGGATGTGGCCCGGCATGATGCCGATCTTGCAGCCGCCCGGCGTGATCACGCCCGGGCAGTTCGGGCCGACCAGGCGGGTCTTCGAGCCCTTGAGCATCTTCTTGACCTTGATCATGTCCATCACCGGGATGCCCTCGGTGATGCACACGGCCAGATCGAGCTCGGCATCGATCGCCTCGAGAATGGCATCGGCCGCGAACGGCGGCGGCACGAAGATCATCGAGGCATGGCAGCCGGTGGCCGCCTTGGCATCGGCCACGGTGTCGAACACCGGCAGGCCGAGATGCTCCGTGCCGCCTTTGCCCGGGGTGACGCCGCCGACCATCTTGGTGCCGTAGGCGATGCCCTGTTCGGAATGGAAGGTGCCCTGGGCCCCGGTGAAGCCCTGGCAGATGACCTTGGTGTTGCTATCGATCAGGACGGACATCAGGCAGCCTTTTTCACAGCGGCAACGATCTTTTCGGCGGCATCGGCGAGATCGTCGGCAGGGGTAATCGGGAGACCGGAATCGGCGAGGATCTGCTTGCCGAGCTCGACATTGGTGCCCTCGAGGCGGACCACCAGCGGGACGTGCAGATTGAGTTCCTTGGCCGCCGCCACGACGCCCTCGGCGATCACGTCGCAGCGCATGATGCCGCCGAAAATGTTGACCAGCACGCCTTCGACATTGGGATCGCTGAGCAGCAGCTTGAAGGCCGCGGTGACGCGCTCCTTGGTGGCGCCGCCGCCGACATCGAGGAAGTTGGCCGGCTCGCCGCCATAGAGCTTGATGATGTCCATGGTCGCCATGGCCAGGCCGGCGCCGTTGACCATGCAGGCGATGTTGCCATCCAGGGCGATGTAGTTGAGGTCGTGCTTGGAGGCCTCGATTTCCTTCGGGTCCTCCTCGTCGAGGTCGCGCAGCTCCATGACCGCCGGCTGGCGATACATGGCGTTGCTGTCGAAGTTCATCTTGGCATCGAGCGCGATGATGTCGCCCTCGCCGGTCACGACCAGCGGATTGATCTCCAGCAGCGAGGCGTCTTTCTCGACGACGGCCTGATAGAGCGCGCCCATGAACTTGACGAACTTGCCGACCTGCTTGCCCTCGAGCCCGAGGCCGAAGGCCAGCTTGCGGCCCATGAAGCCGGAAAAGCCGGTGGTCGGGTCGATGGCGACCTTGAGGATCTTCTCGGGCGTCTTGGCGGCGACCTCTTCGATTTCGACACCGCCTTCGGTCGAGGCCATGAAGGTGACCATCGAGGTCGCCCGATCGATGACCGCACCGAGATAGAGCTCGCGGGCGATGTTGCAGCCGTCCTCGATGTAGACGCGCTTGACCTTGCGGCCGTCCGGACCGGTCTGATGCGTGACCAGGGTCATGCCGAGCATGTCGGCGGCGAGCTGGCGGACCTCGTCGACCGACTTGGCCAGCTTGACGCCGCCGCCCTTGCCGCGGCCGCCGGCATGAATCTGCGCTTTGACGACCCAGATCGGCCCGCCGAGCTCCTTGGCGCCCATCTCGGCCTCTTCCGGCGTGTAGGCGACCTTGCCCTCGAGGACAGATACGCCATACGCCTTCAGCAGGTTTTTGGCCTGATATTCATGGATATTCATGCTTCAGTCCCAGTCCCTCACAAGATCAAATGGACCGAGACGCCCGACAAAAGCGCCCCGAATCCAAAAATTACAGGCCAACAGCGCCGCAAAGTTCTTTGACGGCATTGACAGAGTGATTGAACATAGCCTTTTCGTCATCGGTCATTTCGATCTCGATGACTTTCTCGACCCCGCCCGCGCCGATGATGGTCGGCACGCCGACATAGTAATCGCTGACGCCGTACTCGCCGTTCAGATAGGCGGCACAGGGCAGGACGCGCTTTTGGTCCTTCAGATAGGCTTCGGCCATCTGGATGGCGGACGCCGCCGGGGCGTAGAAGGCCGAGCCGGTCTTGAGCAGCTTGACCACCTCGGCGCCGCCGTCGCGGGTGCGCTGGACGATGGCGTCGATCTTCTCCTGGGTCGAGAAGCCGAGCTTGACCATGTCCGGCAGCGGGATGCCGGCGACCGTCGAATAGCGCACCAGCGGCACCATGGTGTCGCCGTGGCCGCCGAGCACGAAGGCGCTGACATCTTCGACCGAAACGCCGAATTCCTCGGCCAGGAAGAAGCGGAAGCGGGCGCTGTCGAGCACGCCGGCCATGCCGACGACGTGGCTGGGCGGCAGGCCCGAGACCTTCTGCATGGCCCAGACCATGGCATCCAGCGGGTTGGTGATGACGATCACGAAGGCACCCGGGCAGTGCTTGGCGATGTTCTCGCCGACCGTCTTGACGATGCCGGCATTGGTGGCGATCAGGTCATCGCGCGACATGCCCGGTTTGCGCGGAATGCCGGCGGTCACGACGACGACATCGGCATCGGCCAAAGCCTCGGCATAGTCATTGGTGCCGGTGAGCATGGCGTTGAAGCCTTCGACCGGGGCGGTTTCGACCAGATCGAGCGCCTTACCGGCGGGCATGCCTTCGACGACATCGAAAAGAACCACGTCACCGAGCTCTTTTTGTGCGGCGAGAAGGGCCAGCGTGCCGCCAATCTGGCCGGCACCGACGAGGGCGATTTTTTTGCGAGCCATGCGTTGTCTGCCGTTGGGGAAAACGTTGACAGGAGAGCGCCCGTCGGGCGGAGCGCCGTCCAGGCGGCTTTGTGTCTAACCCTGTGATCAGCGGCCTTCAAGTGAGGCACAGGCGACATTTGACACGCTTTGAAGTGTAAATCTGGCCCGGTGCCGAGCCCGTGCTGCGCCGCATAACATGCGGACATTCTTATGTTTTTCGGCGATTTCGCCAGCTCGGGCCAGAAGCCGGTGCCCCCGGCTCAAGGTCGATTCGTCGCGCTGGCGAAGCGCTCGTCGAAGCTGGCCGGCGGCGCATCGATGACGCGCAACTGGCCCTGTTCGATGGCCAGCACGGCGAGCGCGCGCTGATTGAGGCCGTCGGCGCGCAGGCGAAAGCGGCCATAAGCGCCCTCGTGCCCGCCGGCATCGAGCAACAGCGCCGGGGTTTGCGCCGGAAAGGCCGGATCATCGGCCAAGGCGGCCGCCAGCATGGTGGCGTCATAGGCGAGGCTGGCGGCCTCGTGCGGCTCGCGGCCGAAGGTGTTGACGAAACGGGCAGCGAACTGCGCCTGCCTGGTCGGATCGGGCGCCGCCAGCCAGGCATCCTGCAGGTACGGATCGGTGAGATTGGCCGGATCGCTCAGCCAGCGCATGGTGCCCAGATAGCGCACGACGCTGGCATCGAGATCGTAATAGCCGAGCAGCGAGGCGACCGAGCGCAGCTGCACGCCGCCGTCCGCGATGAGCATGGCGTTGAACGGCGCGCCGCCGCCGCCAAGCGCCGCCTCGCGGATGACGTCGGCCTGTTCGGCGGTGTCGCTGCCATAGGTCAGCACCGGGCCGAGCTCGCCGCCGGCGCGGCCGATATTGGCGCGCAGGGCATCGAGCGCGAGATCGCCATAGGCATCACGCGGGCCAAGACCGGCGATGCGGCTCAGCCCCTGGTCGACGGCATAGCCGACCACGCGGGCGACCTGTTCGTCCGGCCGGTAGCCGAGGATATAGACGCCGTCACCGGCGACCGTGGCCGAATTCGACAGGGCAATCACGTTGACAGCGCGCGCGCGGGCATGCGGGGCGGCGCCCTCGACCGCCTGGGAAAACAACGGCCCCAGGATCAGCCCGGCGCCCTCGGCCAGCACCGCCTGCGCCGCCTCGCCGGCCCCTTGCGCCGTGCCGCCGGTGTCCTTGGGCAGCAAGGCGAGCGGTGCGCCATCCAGATCCTGCAAAGCGAGCTGGGCAGCGGCCAGCAGATCGGCACCGATCGGCGCGGCGTCGCCGCTCAGCGGCAACAGCAAGCCGACCTTGACCGTGCCGTCGGCCTCGCGTAGCGGCGTGGCAGGCTCGGGCGCCGGCGCCGTTGTTGGCGTGCTCGGGCTCGGGCTCGGCAGCGGCCCGGGCTCGCAGCCGGCCAGGAGAGCCAGACCGGCAACGATGTTGGCGACGACGAACGGGCGCACGGCAGACCTCGATAGCGACAACGGGCGGACCACGGCGGCCTGAGGCGGCAACGCGCATGACCGACGACATCCCAGAGCCTAGCGATGCGAACGACACAGAACAACGCACGGCTGTTCTCCATGTCGTGGCCACGCCCATTGGCAATTTGGGTGACGTCACGCCGCGTGCGCTCGAGACGCTGCAAAGCGTGGATCTGATCGCCTGCGAGGACACCCGCGTCAGCGGGCCGTTCCTGCGCCGCTTTGGCATTGCCACGCCGCTGATCAGCTATCACGAGCACAATGCCGCCGAGCGTCTGCCGACCTTGCTGGAGGTCCTCGAGCAGGGCCGGACCCTGGCGCTGATCGCCGACGCCGGCACGCCGCTGATTTCCGATCCCGGCTACCGGCTGGTACGCGCCGCGCAGGACGCCGGCCATCGCGTCGTCAGCGTGCCCGGGCCATCGGCGGCGATCGCGGCCATGAGCATCGCCGGCCTGCCCAGCGATCGCTTTCTGTTTGCCGGCTTTCTGCCGCCGAAATCGGCAGCCCGGCGCCAGGCGCTCGATGCGCTCAAGCCGATCGGCGCGACGCTGGTGTTCTACGAAACCGGCCCGCGCCTGGCCGCCATGCTGCACGATGCCCATGAGCTGTTGGGCGCACGCGAGGCGGCGATCGCGCGCGAGCTGACCAAGCGGCACGAGGAGCTCCGGCGCAGCACGCTCGATGCGCTCGCCGCCGCCTATGCCAAAGCACCGCCGCCCAAGGGCGAGATCGTCGTCCTGATCGGCCCGCCGCAAGCGGCCGTCGGCCTGTCCGATGCCGCGCTCGATGACGCGTTGCGCGCCCGTTTGCGCGAGGTGTCACCCAGCGTGGCCGCCGCCGAGCTGGCCCAGGCGAGCGGCCGGCCGCGCAAGGAGGTGTACCGGCGCGCTTTGGCCCTGAAAGCCGAACCGGACGCGGACGCCGATTGAGCCCAGCGTCCGCGCCGCAGCGGCGAGCACCAGCGCACTACGCCCAAGCGCCGTCGCGCCAGGAGGCCCACAACCGACCGGGAAAGGCCCGACGTGGCTTGGCTTGCACCGGCGTCCGCGGCGATTGGCCCGTTGGGGGTTCCCTCGGCGGGACAGGGTGCATGCACTGTCCCACGATCATCGTGCTCCCCTGACGCAGGCGGTGGCGGCTGGCGCGCGCCATCGCGCCTTGGTGGAGCGCTGTGGCGACAGCGCCGCGAGCGTCAGCCGGTTTCGGGCGTCGGCGCGTGCGCAGGGCGAGCCGCGTTCTGGCCAGCGCTCCGCTTGGTATCGAAGACTAACGTGGGCACGCGCCGCGCTGGACAAGCTGCCGTGCCCTGCCGGCCGACGGCCGCAGACGCGTTTCGCCGGGACCAGGATTGCCGCTGGTATTGACGCGCGGCCGCAGGGGCGTGGCACCTCGAGCCGTGGGCTGGCCGGTCTTGACGAATGACTGCGGGCGCGGCCACGACCGTTCGTTGCTGGCGTCGGCCACAGCAACGGGCGACCGACCCGGCGGCGTTGCATCGCTTCCACGCGCTGCGTACGGCGCCGCGAAGCTGCGACTGCACGCGCCCGGATCTGCGTCATCTAGCCGAGGTCAGGCGCTCGGTGTGCGTGAAGCCGCACGGAGCCGCGCGCGCGCCGAGCCACGGCATGGCGTTTCGACAAAGCTTCGCGACGGGGCCGGGTTGTCGCCGTCGGTGGCCAACCTCGTCGGACCAAAACCCACATCCGCTCGGCGTCGACACCGTTGGACTTGGCAAGCAGCCGGTCAGGCTGGGTTGAGCATGCGCCGGCTCTGTCCAGGCGATGACCACGACTTGCAGTCCGGAGACCAGGCCAACGGCTTGCCGGTTTCGTGCAGGTCTATGACCGCGGCTTGCAGCCGGTCCGGCCGGGCGTCGACCCCGGCGCCGCGAGCGTTGGCGCCAGCCGCATGCGGCGTCCGGGCCATGCAGGATGGCTGCCGCAGCCCAAACGCACCTTGACGCCGTGTGCCCCGTGTTCAACCATTGCGCGCACTACTCTCGGAGCAGTTCTCGGTTCAGCCATGTCAGCCCATGTCAGTCTTCCCGGAACAGACGCGCGCAAGCGCACGCGGGCGCGGCGCGAACGGCACGGCCGCCATGCCGAGTGGCTGGCTGCGGCCTATCTGCGCCTGGCCGGCTACCAGATCCTGGCACGGCGGCTGAAAACCAAGCTCGGCGAGATCGATCTCGTCGTCCGCCGGGGCGACTTGCTGATCGCGGTCGAGGTCAAGGCCAGAGGCGACGTCGACGCGGCCCTCGAGGCGGTCACCTGGCGCCAGCGGCAACGCATCGAGCGCTGCATGACCCTTTTTCTCCAGCGCCGCACGGACCTGCGCCAGTGCAGCCTGCGCTTCGATGTGTTCATCGTGCGGCCCTGGCGCCGGCCGGTTCATCTGCGCGATGCCTGGCGGCCGAGTTGAGCCGCTCAGCGGGTCGGCCACGGCCGGTGGCCATAGCCTGAGGGCACCGCCGGGGCCGTGCTCGAGGTCGCGGCCCGGCCGAGTTGCGCCGACAGCTCCTCATGGGCGGCGTGCTTGATCGCCGGTCGGTGCACCGGTCCGCCCAGGTCGAGCCTGGCGCCGGAGGACGCGTTCAAGGTGAGCGCGATGGCCTGATCGCGCGGATCGATCGCGCCGCTGAGCCTGACCGGCGCGCCGGTCAGGGTGAACGCCGCGCGCTCGATCTGCCATCGGCCGGCGTCGAACACCACGCGTGCCTGGCCGTCGCGCAAGCTCACCGAACCGGGCTGGACGACGCGCGCTTCGAGCAGCAGCCGGGGATCGATGCCCCGCCAGAGCAGCCGCTCGAAGGCCAGCTCGGCGGCGAGCATCGGCGTGATCTGCCCGTGATCGTCGAGGTGGATATCGAACCTGAACGCGGCATCGACGGTGCCGATGGCGGGCACGGCCGGGATCAGCCCGGCGGCCAGACCCTCGGCAACAAAATCGCCGCGCCACGCCCGGGCAGCCGTGTCGATGCGCAGCTCGCCGGCTGCGCGCGCCTCGAAGACGACGACCTCGGTGATCTCAAGCTGCAGTTCGGCACCGTGCTTGCTGCCATGGGCGTGCACGCGGCTGAAGACGACCTCGCGCCCCGCGGCCAGGTCGTGCCAGGAGACGACGCCGTCGTGGATGTCGAGTAATTGCAGGCTGCCGGCCGGCAAAACCAGATCGGCCAGCCAGGGGTGGTGCGCCCGATGCGCCGCCACGGCGCGGTAGACATCATCGTGCGCGGGCAGACGCAGCGCCGGCGGGGCCGCCTGTTCGCTCGGTATCGGGCCGGCATGCGGCTCCGGATAGGGCTGGCCCTCGCCATGACCGTGATCAGCCTGGCCGTCATGCTTGGGCGCAGCCGCCGCGTCCGGACCCGGATGACGGCCATTGAGCGCATCCGCCGTCTGCTTGATCGGGTGCCGGTCGGCATAGGTCGGCGGCAGCGGATCCGGCTTTTCCTTGCCCGGCTCTTCTTCCGGCGGGTGCACGGCATCGATCATGGCATGCGCCGGGTAGGCGGTATTGAGCACGCCGTCATCGCGTACGATCAAGGCAAGCTGCGGCCGATCGAGTACCAGGCGCTGCAGCGACAGCGGCCAGCCGAACGTGCCGGCGAGCAGGGCGGGCCAGCCGAGCTCGGCGTGGACCCGCTCGATGCGCAGGAGCTCGCCCGGCGGATAGCCGACCGGCTGCGGCACGCGCAGGCGTTTGGCTTCGAAGGTGGGGCTGGGCAGCAGGCGCAACTCGGCCTGCACGACCGCGATCGGCACGCCCAGACGTGCGGCAAGCCGGTCGATCGCGACCTGGCCGAGCGCACCCGGTGCCAGCAGGCTGGTGACCAGCACGCCAGCCGCTAGCAGCACGAGCAGGCCGGTGACGCCCGCGCCGCCATAGACGGTCAGCCCGCCGAGCATGACGCGTTGATTGGCTACGGCGGCGAACAGGCCGAGCGCGACGCCAACCAGGCGGCCGCCGATGCGGCGCGCGAGGGCGACGAGCGTCGACGGACCGGCACGCACACCGCGCCAGAACGCAGCGGCCGCACGAGCCATGGCGCCGGCCAACCAACGCGGCAGGCTGCCCAGCCGTGCAAGGGGTGCCAGAAGGCGGCCCGAAAACGCCATGCTGCAAGCCTTCTCCACCGGCTCATCGATCCGATGACCAAGGCTAGCGCAAACCCCTTAAGAAAAAGCAAACGCGCGCCCTGAAACCCCCTCGAGCGCGCGTTCTTGCAGGCATTCGGGGCGCCGGCCGATGGCGCCCCGAGCGGGTCGTCGACGTCGATGCCTTACTCGAAGATGACCTCGGCGCGACGGTTGACCGGGTTCGGCGTGTTGTCCGGGGTTTCCTCGGCCAGCGCGCTCTCGCCGAAGCCGATCGGCTCGATGATCGCGCCGTCGACGCCGCGGCTCACCAAGGCATCGGTGACCACCGCCGCACGTCGCTCGGACAGACCCTGGTTGTAACTGGTCGGGCCGGCGGTGTCGGTGTGACCGGCGACGATGACCTGCACTGGCTGATCGGCAGCGATCGAGGCCGCGGCGGCATCCAGGGTCATCTCGGCTTCCGGCGACAGTCCGGTGGAGTCGAAGTTGAAGAACACGACGAACTGCTCGGGCACCAGGCCGCCATCCAGGGCATCCAGCGCGGCGAGCATGCGCGCCTTGCATTCGGCGGCGCGATCGCTCTCCGGGTTGGCCTCGATCGCTGCCAGCCAGCAGTCGAAGGCGACCTGCGCTTCGGCGGTCTCGACCGGCAGGCGCGTGGCGCTGCCGTCCTTGATGTTGCCGACCAGACGCGCGCGATGCCCGAGCGCCTCGATGCGCAGCTCTTCCGGCGCGATCGACCGGCTGCCGACGCGATCGGGGAAGACATCTTCATAGCCAAGCATGCTGCGCTTGGCCTTTTCGCGGAAGTAATAATGGTTTTCGCCGGTGTTCGGCCAGCTGCTCGACAGGTCGAGATAGCCCGTGCGCAAGGCGTCGTTGAATGCCTGTTCTTCTACCGTCTTGCCGATCGATTCGGTGGTATCAACCGGAATAGCCGAGCACGCACCGACAACAGCGAGCAAGAGTGCGGCGGCAATTGGCTTTGTTATAGAACGCATCGGGGCTGTCCTTGTTAGCTCGACAATATTGAGCGAGGGCAACCGTAACACCCACCGCCCTTGAGACGCATTTCCGCGCGCGCCGCCCTGCCGGGCGTAAGCACATCACCATGGCGCTTTCACAACGCACCATGATCTTACTTAGCCGATCCGCAAAGGTGAAGCGACCGGGCGGCTTGGCTCAAGCGCATCAAGAACCTCCCGGTCATGGCAGAAGCGCAACACCTTCTTCATCACCGTCGGGAGCGCCAGGCGCGCAAATTCACCTTCTGCGCACCACAACCCGTGCGGGTGACCCCTACTGCGCGCGTGCGCGATGCGCAAGCTGAGGGCGAAATGGGTGAAGACGTGGCGCACCTCGCCCTCGAGCAGCCGCCAGTCGGCCGCGAGCGGTGCCTGGGCCGCGGCCGCCGGCCAGTCTGGCACGGCCTCCGTCCAGGGCGTGCCAGGCAGCTCGTGTAACCCGGCGAGCAGACCGTCATCAGGGCGTTTGCGGAACAAAAGCGCGCCGTCGCCGCGCTGCAGAACGAAGACGATGCCGTGGCGCTGCGCGCGTGCGGCCTTGGCCGCTTTCACCGGCAGGTCTTCGGCGATACCGGCCCGGCGCGCCCGACAGGGACCGCGCCAGGGGCACTGCCCGCATAGCGGCTGGCGCGGCCGGCAGATGGTCGCTCCCAGCTCCATGACCGCCTGGCCAAGATCGGCGCAATCGCTCGCCGGCGTCAGCGCGCGAGCATAAGCGGCGATCTCGCGCTTGGCCTTGGGCATGGGCGTTTGGATGGCAAACAGCCGGGCGAGCACGCGCTCGACATTGCCGTCCACCGGCAGCGCCGGCAGATCGAAGGCCAGGGCGCGCAGCGCTGCGGCCGTGTACGGGCCGATGCCGGGCAGCGCCTGGAGCCGCACGAGCTCGCTGGGCAGACGGCCGCCATGATCGTGCACCACCGCCCGGGCGCAGGCATGCAGAGCGCGCGCGCGGCGATAGTAGCCGAGGCCCTGCCATTCATGCAGGACATCGTCCAACGGCGCTGCCGCCAGAGCCTCGATGGTCGGAAAGCGCGCCATGAAGGCGGCAAAGCGCGGCCGCACGGTCGCCACCGTGGTCTGCTGCAACATGATCTCGCTGACCAGCACGGCATAGGCTGCGCTCGGCCCGCCATGCGGGTTGCGCCAGGGCAGATCGCGCCGGGTGGACCGGTACCAAGCGTGCAGAGCGCGCAACAGCGCGGCCTTGTCGGCGGCGCTTAGCGGTGCTTGCGCGGGCGGCGCGGCGGCGATCGCGGTCTCGCCAGAAGCGGTTGACTTGGGCATACAGAGAACCGGGGCTTTCCTGAGTGTCCAGTGTGGCAAAAACGGCGAGGCGGCGTGGCCAAGGCACAAGATCCGCGGTTCGGACATGGCACGCGCCGGGGCGGTCCGGCAAGGCGCCTGAACGATGATCTGTCGCGTCTGGTGGCACCCAGCGCGCGCAAGCAGGGCTTCGGCGAGGCACGCCTGCTCGCCGATTGGCGCAGCATCGTCGGCGAGGCCCTTGCCAGCCGCTGCATGCCCGTGCGCCTGTCGACACAGCGCGGCGCGCGCACCCTGCATGTCCAGGTCGAACCCGGATTTGCCCTTGAAGTACAACATGATGCCCCGCGCATCATGCAGCGCATCAACGGCCATTTCGGCTGCCGCATGGTCAGCCGGCTGCAGCTCCTGCAAGCGCCCATGCCGACGGCCGCCGGCGGTGGATCGACGGCCGCGCCGGCCGTGCCTCTGTCGCCGGCGGATGAGCGCGGCATCGCGGCGGAAGTGGCCGCAATCGAGGATGAGGGCTTGCGCGCCGCCTTGAACCGGCTGGGTCGGGCGCTGTACGGCCGCCGGCAGCGCTAGCGTAGCAGATGCGTAACACCGTGCGTCTTTTTCTCACCAAGGCGGCCGGACGCAGAGCTTTTGTTAACGCTTTTGGTGTAGATGAGGGTGTGGTGCGGTTGCGCCGAGGTAGCCCACCAAGGCCCCGGCGCGCGCACGTGTACCTCTCGGCATCTCTTCGACTTTGACGTAAGTGAGGCTTCACTTGGTTGCCATATTCGCGCGCCTGCTGACCAGTCTTGTGCTCGTGCTCGGGCTGTACACGTTGCTCTGGCTGCCGCTGATCATCGGTCAGGCCGGTGCGGTCGGAGATCAGGAAACCGCCATCGGCAGCGAAACCGCGCCGGTGACGATGATCGAATATTCGTCGCTGACCTGCCCGCATTGCGCCAGCTTTCACATCGATACGCTGCCGGTTTTGAAAGAGCGCTATATCGAAACCGGCAAGCTGCAGCTGGTGTTGCGCGACTTCCCGCTCGACCAGCGCGCGCTCGATGGCGCCAAGGTCGCCCATTGCGCCGGGCCCGAGCGCTACCCGGCCTTCATCGATGTCCTGTTCAAGAGCGTCGATGACTGGGCACGCGCCGACGACCACATCGCCGCGCTAAAGCGCATCGGCCGTCTGGGCGGCCTGTCGCCCGAGGAGATCGACGGCTGCCTGAACGATCCGGCGCTCGAGGATCGCATTCTGGCACGCCAGCTCGAAGGCCAGCAGGACTACGGCGTGCAGTCGACGCCGACCTTCGTGATCAATGGCGAGGTCGTCACCGGCAATCGTGATCCGGAAGAGTTCGCCGCGATCATCGAGGACAAGCTCGGCAACTGACCGCTGATCGCGGGCGGCCGGCTCAGCCCCGCCCGGCGCATGCCAGCGGGCCACCGGGCGCAGATCCAAAAGCGGCTCGTTCGGGCCACGCGTCTGTCCGCTGTGCGCGGCCGCAATCGGTGCGAATCGCTTTGCGGCCGATTCAATATGTGGTAGGTCTTTCCTGTTGATCCTACCACATCTGAACGCCCCGTGCATTTCAAGCGCCTGAGCCTGTCCGGTTTCAAATCCTTCGTCGACAGCACGGATCTGCTCATCGAGCCGGGCCTGACCGGCATTGTCGGGCCGAATGGCTGCGGCAAGTCGAACATCGTCGAGGGCCTGCGCTGGGTCATGGGCGAGAGCTCGGCGCGCGGCTTGCGCGGCGATGAGATGGACGACGTCATCTTCAAGGGTGCTGCCGGCCGCCCGGCCTTCGACATGGCCGAGGTCGTCCTGCACGCCCAACGCGTCAGCCCGGAAGGTGCCGGTGCGCTCGAGGATCTGGCCATCGCGCGGCGGATCAATCGCGCCTCGGGCTCGGTCTATCGCATCAATGGCCGCGAGGTGCGCGCGCGCGACGTTCAGGTCCTGTTCGCCGATGCGCAAAGCGGTGCGCGCAGTGCCGCGATCGTCGGCCAGGGCCAGATCGGCGCCATTGTCGAGGCCAAGGGTCACGAGCGGCGCCGCCTGCTGGAGGAAGCCGCCGGCATCGCCGGGCTGCACGTGCGCCGTGCTGAGGCCGAGCGCCGCCTGCGCGCCGCCGAAGACAATCTCATCCGCCTGGAAGACATTCTCAAAGCCAACGAGCAGCAGCTGAGCGGGCTGAAACGCCAGGCCGGCCAGGCGCGCCGCTACCGCGAGCTGGGCGAGAAGCTGCGCCGCGTCGAGGCGCGCCTGCTCGAGCGGCGCTATCGCTCGGCCGAAGGCCGCTTGCAGCAGTTACAGGAAGACCTCGCAGCTTGCGAACGCGTGTTGCAACAGGGCGAACAGGCGCTTGGCGCCGACAGCGCCGATCATGCCGCACGCAGCGCCCGGCTGGCCGAGCTGCAGGCCGAAGCCAGCAAGGCGGCCGCTTCGCGGGCGCGCCTCGACGAGCGGGCCATGCGCCAGCGTGATGCCCTGCAGCGCGCCCGCCAGCGCCTGGACGAGCTCGATCATGCCGAAAGCGAAGCCCGTGCCGATGGCGAAAGCCAGATCGAGGGCGTCAGCGAGGCGCGCGACGAATGCCAGCGGCTCGATCAGGCGTTTCGCAGCGCCAGCGACGCCTTGCCCGAGCTGCGCGCCGCCGCCGTCCAGGCCGAACAGGACCGCAGCCGCCGCGCGGCCGCCACCGACGAGGCGATGCGCCTGCGCCAGGATGCCGTTGCCGAAGAGGCCAGACGCCGGCAGCGCCTGAGCGCCGCCCGCGAAGCGCATGAGCGCGCGGTGGCCGCCTTGCGTGCCCACGAGGCCAAGCTCGAGGCGAAGAGCGCCCAGCGGGCCGAGCTCGCCGCCAGCCTCGCGCAGACGTCGGCGCCCGACGGCTCGGATGACGAGCGCGAGCGTCTGACAGTGCTCGAAGCCGCGCTCGACACCGCTAGAACCGAGGCGGCTGCGGCGCAGACCGCCGCTGATGCCAGCGCAGGGCAGCACGACCAGCTCACGGGTGCGCACGACACCCTGCTCCGTGAACGCGACGCGCTGGATCAGAGCGCGCGCGAGGCCGAGCACGCCACGAAAGCGCTGCAGGACCGTGCCGCCACGGCGGCGCAGAAGACAGCCTGGCTCAACGACCAGCTCGCCCGCCTGAAGCTGCGCGCAGACGGCCTGCAGGCCCGCTTGCACGCGCTCGGTGCGGCCAGCGCGGGCTCCGGGCTGCGTACGGCCGAACAGGCGCAGGCGCAGGCTGCCGAACAGCTCGAACGGACGGCCCGGGCGCTCGATGCGGCGCAAACGGTCAGCGCGAGCGCACAGCAGGCGTATGACGAAGCGGCGCGCCGGCAGACCGAACTGGCCGCCGAACTCAAGGCGCTCAGCGCCCTCGATCGCGAGCTCGACATTGCCGAGCCCCTGGCCGAACGCCTGCACGTGCCGACGCAATGGCAGCGCGCGGTCGCCGCGGCGCTGGGCGAGCAGCTGTTCGCCGGGCTGGACCCGCACGAGGCCGTCTACTGGCAAGAGCTGGCCCCGCTGCCGGCCACACCGGCCTGGCCCGAGGGGGTGCAGGCGTTGTCGACGCTGCTCGATGCACCGACGGCCCTGCAGCGCCGGCTGGCATTCATCGGCCTGCTCGCCGATGCGCGCGATGGCGGCGCCTTGCAAGCACGCTTGCAGCCCGGGCAGTGCCTGGTCAGCGCCGACGGCCAGCTTTGGCGCTGGGACGGCTTTGTGCGCGCGGCTGGCCGTCTGGATCGCGCCGGCGAGCGGCTGTTGCAGACCCAGCGCCGCCGCAGCCTGAGCGATGATCTGCACAAGCTCGAGGATCGCCTGCGGACGCTCGGCGCGCAGCTCGAACAGGATCGCGCCAGCGAACGGGACGCCCGCGCTGCCCATGAGGCGGCGCAGCGCGCAAAGCGCCAGAGCGACGCCGATCTGCACGCCGCACAGCAGGCGCAGGCGGCCGCGGCCAACGAGCGCATCGGGCTGGAAGCGGAGCTGCACCGGCTGGCGCAGGAGCGCGACGGCTTTGCCAGCGAGCTGGCGCAGGGCGAAGGCGAGCTCGACGGGATCCGGCAGGCGCAAGCTGCGCAGGAACGTTCGGCGGCAACACGCGCCTCGAAGCTGGCCGAGTTGCAGGCCCAGGCGGAGCGAGTGGCCGCCGAACTGGATGACGCCCGAACCCGGGCCGCGGCCGATGCCGCAGCCGTGCGCGACCGCCAGGATGCCGTGGCGCAGGCGCAAGCGGCGCTGACCAGCGCGGCGAAAGAGCGCGATGCCCGCCAGCGGCAGATCGAGGCGGCCCGTGCCGTGGCGGCCGAGCGGTCACGCATGATCGCAGCGCTGGATGACGACATCGCGGCGCTGTCGGCCGGCCTGGGCGCGCTGCAAGACCAGGCGCAGGCGGCCCGCGGCGCGCTGGAACAGGTGCAGGCGGCCTATGAGCGCGCGCGGCTCGATGCCGGCCGCGCCGACATGGACTTAAGCGAAGCCCGGCGCGCGATGGACGAGGCCAGCCACCGGCTCAGCCAAGCGCAAGGTGCCGTGCGGACCACCGAAGAGCGCCTGGCCAGCACCGAGCGCGAACTGGCCGGCTGGCGCAATCGGTTGAGCCAGGCACTGGCGCGCGGCGACGCCTTGAGCGAACGGGTGACGCGCATCCGCAGCGAACGCGCCAGCCTGTCCGATGAACTGCGCCAGCTCGAAGCCGGCGAGCGGGACCTCAGCGCCGAGCTCGACAGCGCGGCCGCGCGGGCGGCCGAGCTCGGCCAGATCGCCGAACAGGCGCAACAGGACCTCATCGAGGCCGAGCGGCGGCGCACCCAGGCGCAGAGCGCCCATCAGGAAGCGCGCGAGCAGCGCGTGCGCCTGCTCGAACAGCTCGAGACCGCCAGACAGACGCGCGAAGAGGCCGCAGCCCAGATCAAGGAGCGCTTCGGCGCCTTGATGCAGTCAGAATTCACCGCCCTGCTGGCCATGGATGACAGTGCCGCCGATCTGTCGATCGCCGAACTCGAGGGCCGCCTGGCCGAGCTCAACCGTGCGCGCGAGCGCCTCGGTGCGGTCAATCTGCGCGCCGAGGCCGAAGCCCGCGCGCTGCAGGCCGGCGTTGATGACATGACCACCGAGCGCGATGACCTGGTCGCCGCGATCGCCAAGCTGAAACGCTCGATCCAGTCGATCAACCGCGAAGGCCGCGAGCGGCTGCAGGCCGCTTACGAGGAGATCGACGGCCATTTCCGCAAGCTGTTCACGCGCCTGTTCGGCGGCGGCAAGGCCCGGCTGGTGCTGGGCAATCTGGACGATCCGCTGAATGCCACGCTCGATCTCGAGGCCAGCCCGCCGGGCAAGCGCCTGCAAAGCCTGACGCTCCTGTCCGGCGGCGAGAAGGCCCTGACCGCGCTGGCGCTGACCTTTGCCCTGTTCTTGTGCAAGCCGGCGCCGTTATGCGTGCTGGATGAGGTCGACGCGCCGCTGGATGACGCCAATGTCCTGCGCCTGGTCGATCTCATGCAGGAGATCTGCAAGACCACCGGCACCCGTTTTCTGGTGGTCACCCACCACCCGCTGACCATGGCGCGCATGAGCCGGCTCTATGGCGTGACCATGTTCGATCGCGGCCTGTCCAAGCTGGTCTCGGTCGATCTGGAAGAGGCCGTGACCTTGCGCGAGAGCGCTTGATGCATTGCACGAGGGGGGTTGAGGTGACGCGCCCCAGCCAAACCGAACGCATGTGACGCGACCGCGTGACGCTACCCCAGGGGCTCGCTTGACACCGCCAAGACCGGTTTCTACGGTGCCGGCGCCCTCGAACGGGGGGCAGCCGCAAGGCGCTCGTCGCGGATAAGCGATGCTCATAAATGACCAACGAGGAACGCCCGTCCCCCTTTCGTGATTTTGATGACCGTCTCGCCAAGCTGAAGCCGAAGGACGCGCGCTCGGAAGCGCAGTTCGCGGCCGAAGCGCAAAAGCGCGGCAGAGCGCTGAGCAAGGGCTGGCAGGCCGGCATCGAGATGGTGGGGGGCACCGCGGGTGGCGCGTTGATCGGCCTGGGTATCGATTATGTCGCCGGTACAGCGCCGTGGGCAATGATTATAGGGTTTGTCCTCGGCTCGGTCGGCGGCATCTGGAACGCCTACAAGGTGATGCAGGGCCTGACCCGGGACGCCGAAGAGGGAAATACCCGGCACTGAGCGCCGGCGTTTGCACTGTTGTTGACGATAGCTTTAAGGACGAGACGCCCGTGGCCGATCCGCTGCATCAATTCGAGATCACGCCGATCGCGAACACGATCGAGATTGCCGGGTACGACATCTCGTTCACCAACTCGGCACTCTGGATGGTGATTGCCGCCGTCGCCATTTACGTGTTCACCGCCTTCGGCACGCGCAAGCAGGCGCTGGTGCCGGGCAGGTGGCAGGCGGCCGTGGAAAGCTCTTACGAGTTTCTTGCCAATATGGTGGAAGAGAACGCCGGCAAAGAAGGCCGCAAGTTCTTTCCGTTCGTCTTCACCCTGTTCATGTTCATCCTGTTCGGCAACCTCCTCGGCCTGATCCCGGGCTCGTTCACCTTCACCAGCCACATCATCGTCACGTTCGCCATGGCGGCGGTGGTCTTCATCGGTGTGACCGCGGTGGGCATTGCCAAACACGGCCTGCACTTCTTTAGCTTCTTCGTGCCTCATGGCGTGCCGGCGGCGATGGTGCCGATCATGGTGCCGATCGAGGTCATTTCCTACCTCATCCGCCCGTTCAGCCTGTCCATCCGTCTGTTCGTGAACATGACCGCCGGGCACATCATGCTGAAGGTCTTCGCCGGCTTCGTGGCCGCCATGGGCATCTTCGGCATCCTGCCGCTGGCCATGACCGTCGCGTTCACCGGTCTGGAGGTCGTGATCGCCTTCCTGCAGGCTTATGTGTTCACGATCCTGTCGTGCATGTATCTGCGCGACGCGATCTACCTGCACTGAGCGCGCCGCCCGCTTTCACCCGCTTTTTCGCTTTCACCCGCAGCAGCCAACGAACGTCTACGAGGAGACACACACCATGGAACTCGAAGCTGCCAAGATGATCGGTGCCGGCCTGGCCACCATCGCTCTGTTCGGTGCCGGCATCGGTATCGGCAACATCTTCTCCACCCTGATCTCGACCGTGGGCCGCAACCCGTCGGTGCAGGACAAGGTGCAGCCGCTCGCCCTGTTCGGCTTCGCGCTCGTGGAAGCCACCGGCCTGTTCGCTTTGCTGATCGCCTTCCTCGTTCTGTTCGCGTAAGCCGCATGCCGGTTCGCCGGCATCGACACAACGAACGCGTTTAGCTTGAGGTCGCCCGGGCCGGCTTCGTGCCGGCCTCACGGCATTTACCCGAATGGGCCCGCGCTTTCTTGGGTCTCGCGTGGCATGTTGGAGCGTTACGGCCATGGCCAGTGACACGCACGGCGCCGACTCCGGCGCTGACAACGCCGTCGAAGCGATCGAGGAGGTCGGCGCTGCCACTCATGGCAGTGACGATCTGATCGAGACGATCGAGCATGGGGACGACGCCCATGGCGGTGGCGGCGGCATGCCGCAATTCGAAGCGCCAGTCGCCACCCAGGTGTTCTGGCTGTTCGTCACCTTCGGTATTCTTTACTGGCTGCTCAGCAGCAAGGTCCTGCCACGCATCGAGGCGATCCTCGAAAACCGCCAGATGCGCATCAGCGATGATCTCGAGCGCGCCCAGAAAATGCGCGCCGACGCCGAAAAGGCCATGGCCGAGTACGAATCGCTCATCAACGGTGCCCAGGACAAGGCGCGCACCCTGTTGAACGAGACGCAGGACAAGCTCGAGAAAGAGCACGCCAAGGCCGAAGCCGACCTCGATGCCCGCCTGGCGGCGGACAGCCGGGCGGCGGCGCAGCGGATCGGTGCCGCCAAAGACGAGGCGCTCAAGGGCCTGCATGACATGGCCACCGAGGTCGCCCAGGCGGCTGCCGAGAAGCTGCTCGGTGAGAAAGTCACCAAGACGTCAGCCAAGAATGCGCTGAAGTCGGTCGTTTCTGAGGAGAAAGCGTGATGTTTGGCGCCGAGTTCTGGCTCTTCGTTGCGCTCGCCATCCTGATCTACTTTGCTCGCAAGCCGGTCGGCAAGGCGCTCGCCTCGGCCCTCGACGGCAAGGCCGATGCCGTGCGCAAGGAACTCGATGAGGCGACGCGCTTGCGCGAAGAGGCCCAGGCCATGCTCGCCGACTACCAGCGCAAGCTGCACGAAGGTCAAGACCGCGCTGAGCAGATCATCAAGCACGCGGAAGAGGAATCCGAGCGCCTGCACAGCCGCATGGCCGAGCAGATGGAAAACACCGTCAAGCGCCGCACCGATGCCGCCATGCAGCGCATCGCGCAGGAAGAACAGCGCGCCGTGAACGAAGTCCGCGGCGCTGCCAGCAGCCTGGCGGTGCAGACCACGCGCAAGATCATGGAAGAGCGCCTGGCCGAAGGCGGCGGCGACAAGATCATGGCGCGCGCGCTGGGCGAGGTGAAAGACCGCCTGCACTGAGGCGAACGCCCGGGCCCGATCACTGCAAGAAAGGCGCGCGCGCTACGGGCGCCTTTTTTCATGCCGTGCGGTATTAGTCGGCGAGCGTGGCCAGCCGGGCGCGTGCCATGTAGCGGTGGCGCTCGGTGATATGTCGCCTGGCGGTCAGCACCACGGCGGCGATCACCGAGGCGTCATCGGTAAAGCCCAGGCCGGCGATGAAATCGGGCACCAGATCGATCGGCATGACGAAATAGGCGATCGCGCCAAGCAGCAGCGTTCGCACATGTGATGGCGTCGCCGGATCGCGCGCGCAGTACCACAAGGCGACGACGTCTTCGGCAAACGGCAGGCGCGCCGCAAACCGCCCGAGCTTGCGCCAGAAGCTCGGCTCGTCGACGCCGGCCGCGCCAAGTTCCTCGATCTCGGCCAGCGATGGCAGTTTCGTCTCAGTCAACGTATCGCTCATGTTTGTGAGATATAGTCGCCACATGAGGGCAACAAGGTCTGCCGGCCAAGCATAAATCGCCGGCCGCACGCAGACCGCGAAGGAGGAACGAGCCATGCAGCTCGATGGCCTGGCTGCAATCGTCACCGGCGGTGCCTCGGGGCTGGGCTTCGCCACCGCGCGCATGCTGGTCGAGCACGGCGCGCTGGTCACGATACTCGATCTCGGCGAAAGCCGCGTGCAGGACGCTGCTGGCCAGATCAGGGCGCTTGGCCTGACCTGCGATGTCGCCGACGACGAAGCCGCCGAAAGCGCCCTGACCAAGGCGAAAGAGCGTCACGGCCCGGCACGTGTGGTGATCAATTGCGCCGGCATCGCCCCGGCGCAGCGGGTGATCAGCCGCAAAGGCCCGATGCCGCTCGAGGATTTCGAGCGCGTCATCCGCGTCAACCTGATCGGCAGCTTCAATCTGTTGCGCCTGGGCGCGGCCGACATGGTCGATCTCGAACCCAACGAAGAGGGCGAGCGCGGGGTCGTCATCAATACCGCTTCGATCGCCGCCTATGAGGGCCAGATCGGCCAGATCGCCTATGCCGCGTCCAAGGCCGGCGTGGTCGGCATGACCTTGCCGGCGGCGCGCGACCTCGCCCGGCACGGCATCCGGGTGGTGTCCATCGCGCCGGGTCTGATCGCCACGCCCTTGCTGCTCAACATGCCGGAAAACGTCCAGGACAGCCTGGCCAAGACGGTGCCGTTCCCGAGCCGCTTCGGCAAGCCGGAGGAATACGCCGCCCTGGTCAAGCACATCATCAACAACCCGCTGCTCAACGGCGAAACGCTGCGCCTGGACGGTGCCCTGCGCATGGCCCCGCAATAGCCGGCCGGCGCGCAACGACGCGCGTTGCCCACAAGTCGGCCGCGCCTTGGTCTCAGGCCTCGGGCAGGCCGGTGATCTTGGTGCCGATGCCGCCTTCGGTGAACACCTCGATCAAGATGACATGCGGCACACGGCCATCGAGGATGTGCGCCGCCTCGACGCCGCCGTCGACCGCCGCCAGGCAGGTCTCGATCTTCGGGATCATGCCGCCATGGATGGTGCCGTCTGCGATCATGGCGCGCGCATCCTGGGCACTGAAACGCGACATCAGCGCGCCCTGGCCATCGAGCACGCCTTCGACATCGGTGAGCATGATCAGCTTGCGCGCCTTGAGCGCCGCGGCGACCGCGCCGGCGGCGGTGTCGGCATTGATGTTGTAGGTGGCGCCGTCGCTGCCGAAGCCGACCGGCGCGATCACCGGGATGATGTCGCTGCCCTTGAGGACGTCGAGGACGTGGGTGTTGACGTTGACCGGCTCGCCGACGAAGCCCAGGTCGAGCACCTTTTCGATCTGGCTTTCCGGGTCCTGATAGGTGCGGCGCAGCTTGCGCGCTTCGATCAGGCCGCCGTCCTTGCCGGCGAGGCCAATCGCCTGACCGCCGACCTGGTGGATGGCGGCGACGATCTCTTTGTTGATCCGACCGGCCAGGACCATCTCGACCACTTCGACCGTGGCCTCATCGGTCACACGCAGGCCCTGGACGAACTCGCTTTGGATCTTCAACCGATCGAGCATCGACTTGATCTGCGGCCCGCCGCCGTGGACCACGATCGGGTTGATGCCGACCTGCTTGAGGAGCACGACGTCGCGCGCGAAATCGCGTGCCAGCGCCGGCGAGCCCATGGCATGGCCGCCATATTTGATGACGAAGGTCGCGCCTGAGAATTCGCGCATATAGGGCAGCGCTTCGGTCAGCGTGCCGGCGATCAGGTGGTAGCGTTTGCTCGTCGTCATCGGCCTTCCCGGCTCGTTCGTGGTTGGCGAAAGGTGCCCTCAGCCGGGCGGCGGTTCAGGCGCTGGCGGCACGGGCGCCGTCCGACCGCTCAAGCGCCGCCCGATCAGCTTGAGACCGCGCCAGAGCCTGGGCAACAGCCAGAGCATGAGGACAACAAACACGATCAGCAAAACCGCCGCCAGCGCGGGTGCGATGAATACCACGGAGATGCCGAGAATGACCGCGACATCCTCGGTGATCGAGGCGAACCAGTTGGAGAACGGCTCCGGGCTGGTGTTGATCAGCGCGCGCGAACCGGCCTTGGTCGCCACGGCAGCGGTCGCCAGACCACCGCCGGCGAGGGCGAACACGGCCTGCGAGGCCAGCCCGGCATCGCTCGCCGCCATACCGGCCAGGGCCGCGCCGGCCGGCACCTTGCCAAGGGCATTGGCGGCATCCCACAGGCTGTCGATGCCGGGTACCTTGTCGATCAGGAAGTGCAGCGCCGTCAGGGCGGCAACGATGGCGAGCACGTTCGGCTCGGCCAGCCA
Organism: Geminicoccaceae bacterium; assembly: GCA_050331015.1. Taxonomy (GTDB): domain Bacteria; phylum Pseudomonadota; class Alphaproteobacteria; order Geminicoccales; family Geminicoccaceae; genus JBHJHH01. The sequence continues at coordinate 7,922 of JBHJHH010000032.1, read as the reverse complement.
GTCCAGGCCCGACGGCAGGTCGACCACACCGAGCATGCCGGCACCGCTCAGCAACAGCACGGTGAGATACGGGTTGATGCCCGTGCCCCAGGCGGTCATCAGCGGCAGAACGTTGGCTTCGAGACCGGTCATGGCACAGCCTGCGCCGGCGCGGCGGCCAGTTCGGCCAGGCAGGCGCGCAGATCCGGGATGCCGGCACCGGTGCGCGCACTGGTGGCGATGATCTGCGGAAAGGCCGCCGGCATGCGATCGATTTCGTCATGGGTTGCCGCGATCAGCTGCTCCAGCGCGGACGGCTTGATCTCGTCGCGCTTGGTCAACACGATCATGAACACCACGGCAGCCGCATTCAGATCATCGAGCACGGCCCGGTCGATGTCCTTCAGGCCATGCCGGCTGTCGATCAGGACACACGCGCGGCGCAGTTCCGGCCGGCCGCGCAGATAGGCCGCGATCAGCTTCTGCCATTGCGCGACCTCGTTCTTCGGCGCCTTGGCATAGCCGTAGCCGGGCATGTCGACCAGGCGCAGCCGGCCGCCCAGATCGAAGCAGTTGAGCTGGCGCGTGCGCCCTGGCGTGTGCGAGGTGCGCGCCAGCGCATTCTGGCCGGTCAAGGCATTGATCAGCGAGGATTTGCCTACATTGGAGCGGCCGGCGAAGGCGACCTCCGGCAGATCGCTTTCCGGCAACTGATGCAGATCGGCGACGCCACGCTCGAAGGTGCAGGCTTGCGCGAACAAAAGCCGGCCGGCCTCGAGCCTGGCCGCCGCCTCGGCCGCCTCGGCCGCGCCGGCGCCGCCCTCGCTCAGGACAGTTTGACGCCCATGCGTCGCATGATCAGCCATTGCTGTCCGATCGAAAGCACGTTGTTCCAGGTCCAGTAAATCACCAGGCCGGCCGGGAACGTCGCGAACAGGAAAATGAACATGAACGGCAGCATGGCCATGATGCGCGCTTGCATCGGGTCGGTCGGCGCCGGATTCAGCTTCGTCTGCAGCCACATGGTCGCGCCCATGAGCAGCGGCCAGATGCCGATCACCAGGAAGGCCGGCACCTCGAAGGGCAACAAGCCGAACAGGTTGAAGATCGACAGCGGGTCCGGCGCCGACAGATCCTGGATCCAGCCGAAAAACGGCGCATGGCGCATTTCGATGGAGACGAACAGCACCTTGTAAAGCGAGAAGAAGATCGGGATCTGGATCAGAATCGGCAAACAACCGGCGGCAGGATTGACCTTCTCGCGCTTGTACAGCGCCATCATCTCCTGATTGAGCTTCATCTTGTCGTCTTCGTGTTTCTCACGAAGACGCAGCATCTCCGGCTGCAAGGCCTTCATCTTACTCATGGCGACGTAAGATTTATTGGCCAGCGGGAAGAAGACGATCTTGATGCCCAGCGTGAGAATCAGGATCGCCACGCCGTAATTGCTGAACACCTGGTTCAGGTAGTTCAGGGCATAGAAGAACGGCTTGGTGATGAAATAGAACCAGCCAAAATCCACCGCTCGGTCAAACAGCGGAATGCTGTATTGCTGGCTGTAGGCATCGAGCAGGCGCACTTCCTTGGCACCGACAAAGATGCGATCGGTGACCTGCACCGTCTGACCCGGCTGCACGGTCAGACCGCCGCCGAGATAGTCGCTTTGATAGCGATCGCGATTGTCGCGCATGGTATGGCGGAACGTGCCGGTCAGCGGCGTAGTCTGGTCCGGCACCAGCGCCGCAAGCCAGTATTTGTCGGTGATGCCGAGCCAGCCGCCGGTGCTGCCCTCGAACGCGATGACGCCTTCGTCGCGCAGCTCGCCGTAATTGACCTCTTCCAGCGTATCCTGAAGAACGCCGATCGGTCCCTCGTGCAAGATCCAGATGCCCTGCGTCGCCGGCGTATCGTGCCGGCTGATCAGGCCATAGGGGAACAGGGTGACCGGCGTGTCGCCGTCATTGGTGACGCTGCGCGTCAGCGTGAACATGTAGTTGTCGTCGAGATTGACCGTGCGCGAAAAGCGCAAGCCCTCGCCATTGTCGTGCAACAGCGTCACGGGGCCGTTCTGGCCGATCTCGCCGCCGCTCGCCTGCCAGACCGTTTCGGCATCGGGCAGCGCCACGCCCTCTTCCCGGGCGACCCAGCCGAACTCGGCGAAATAGCCGGCCGGGCCGTTCGACGGGCTGAACAGGATGATCTCGGGCGAATTCGGATCGATGGTCTCGTGGTAGTCGGCCAGGGTGATGTCATCCAGGCGCGCACCCTTGAGATTGAGCGAGCCATGCAGCCGGCCATTGTCGATGCGCACGCGGTCGGCCTCGGCCAGCGCGGCATCGCGGCTGACCGGCGTCTCGGCGGCGCCACTGGCATCGCCCAGACTGGCGCCGGCCGTGTTCGGCGCCGGCAAGGTGGCATCGCTGTCCGGACGCGCGGCCTCCTGCATTTCCTGCACGGCCATCTGCGCGCGCTGCTGTTCCAGCCGCGGGATCTCGTACAGGAACTGCCACGCCAGGATGATCCCAACCGACAGGATGATCGCCAGGACCAGATTGCGTTGTTCAGACATGGATGACTTCTACCCGTCGGCCGGCCGCTGACATGTCTAAGGACAAGCGCCGAAGGAGCTGTGACGTTGAGTGCGCGACGCTAGGCGCGGCCGCCGCAAGCGGACACTGACTGCGCGCGCATGTCTACCTGCCGCAAGCCGTAGGTCAAGGCCCGCGCCTGGGGCGTTTTGGCGTAGACCGGCTGCGCGGCCTGGCCGTCGGCACCCGGCAAACGGCCCTGACCAAAGCATCACATAGCTCGGCGAAGGCGATGGTCAGCACCGGCGCCCGGGCAATGACGACAAAATTGTGATCGGGGCAGCCGTGCACCGGCAGCACGTCGCGCATGGCCGCGCGCAAGCGACGCTTGGCGCGGTTGCGCACCGCGGCCGTCCCCAGCTTCTTGGTCGCGGTGAAACCGACACCGATGGCGCCATCGGCCTGCGGCCGCTCGGCACACTGCAAAATGAAGGCATCATGCACCCAGCGCCGGCCATCGGCGGCCGCGGCCAGGAATTCCTGACGCTGTTTGAGGACGACGATGCGCCCCGGTGCCTGGTTCGTGCCGCTTGGCTCAGGCGGACAGACGCTTGCGGCCGCGGGCGCGGCGGTCGCGCAGGATGCGGCGGCCACCGACGCTGGCCGAGCGTGCACGGAAGCCATGACGACGCTTGCGGACAAGCTTGGAGGGCTGAAAGGTACGTTTCACGGGCTCGGTTCTCGTTGGATAGGGTGATCTGGCCCCGTCCGGGCGGGGCGGAAATCGGTCGCAGGTGTGTACGGGCAAGCCGCGCATCTGTCAAACCACAGCGCGCCAGTGCAGGTCGCATGTGACGCCCGTGTCAAGCGCCTGTGAGCCGTGCGGAGCGGATTTCCGTGCCGGCACGCACCAAATCCAGAGTCAGGCGATAGGCATGGAGACAGGCGATGCGCAGGCGGGACATGGCACGGCAGATCACGTTCGGCGGCCTTGCTTTTGCCGTGCTGGCACCGGCAGCGCGCCCGGCGTATGCCCTGTTCGGGGCACCGAAGGCCGAGCTCTGGCCACGCTGGCAGGCGCATGATCCGGCCTCGAGCGAACAGATCGACCACGCGCCCTGGGCGGCCTTTCTGACACGCTATCTCAAGATCGGCGACGATGGCATCCACCGCATCGACTACGGCGCGGTCAGCCAGGCCGATCGCGCCGGCCTGCGGGCCTATCTGGATCGGCTGTCCGCCAGCGATGTCGATGGCCTCAACCGGGCCGAACAGTTCGCGTTCTGGAGCAATCTCTACAATGCGCTGACGGTCGACACCGTCCTGGACGCATACCCGATCGAGAGCATCCGCGACATCGACATCTCGCCGGGCCTATTCGCCAACGGACCCTGGGGTGCCGAACTGATCGAGGTGCACAGCGAAGCGCTCAGCCTGGATGACATCGAACACCGCATCCTGCGGCCGATCTGGGGCGATCCGCGCGTGCACTACGCCGTCAACTGCGCCGCCCTGGGCTGCCCGAACCTGCAGGCCGAGCCGTTCACCGGCGCGCGCCTCGATGACCAGCTCGACGCTGCGGCGCGCGCGTTCGTCAATCACCCGCGCGGCGTGACCATCGACGGCGAGCGCCTGGTCGTTTCCTCGATCTATAGCTGGTTCAAGAGCGATTTCGGCGGCGACGATGCCGGCGTCATCGCGCATCTCCGGCGCCATGCCGCGCCGGACCTGGCGGCCCGGCTGGCGCGCTTTGCCGTCATCGACGACCATCGCTATGACTGGCGCTTGAACGATACCGCCGGCGCCGCCTGAGCCCGGCAGGGCGGCGTCGATGCGCTTGCGCGTTGGCGTGCCGCCGGCGGACGGCTATCTTTCAAGCGCCATGGCCAGTCGAACGCGTAACCCCCGGGCCCATCGCGGCCTTTCTGCCCGCCTGCTGCTCTGGACGATCATTTTCGTCCTGCTCGGCGAGGTGCTCATCTATGTGCCTTCGATCGCGCGCTTTCGCCGGGTCTATCTGGAGGAAACCGTCGCCGCGGCGCATCTGGCGACCTACGCCCTCGAAGCCGCCGGTCCCGAGGGCATGGCGCCGGATCAGGAACGCCGGCTGCTCGATCAGGTCCGCGTCAGCGCGATTTCGCTGGCACAGGCGCAAAGCCCGAACGAGACCCATCTGATGCTCGGCGAGACCACGCCGGTGGCGGCGACCTTCGATCTGCGCCAGACCGGCTGGGTGTCGCTGATCGTCAACGCCCTGGCCACCGTGGCGCGCCAGGAGAGCCGGATGATCCGTGTCATCGGCGAAAGCGGCCCCGGCGGGCCGATCATCGATGTCTCCATGGACGAGGCGCCGCTGACACGCGAAATGCGCGACTATTCCTGGCGCATTTTGACCCTGTCGCTGTTCCTGTCGGTGCTCACGGCCGTACTGCTGTTCGCAATTTTGCAGGTCAGCATCGTGCGGCCGCTGCACCGGCTGACCGCGAGCATCAGCGCCTTTCGCGAGCGCCCGGCCGACATGACCCAGAGCGTGCCGCCCAGCCGGCGCAGCGACGAAATCGGCATCGTCGAGGACGAATTGACCGACATGCAGAACTCGCTGCGCTCGGCTTTGGCCCAGCAGACCCGCCTGGCCGCCCTCGGCGCGGCGGTAAGCAAGATCAATCACGATCTGCGCAATATTCTCTCCAGCGCGCTGCTGCTGTCCGACCGGCTTGAGCGCTCGGAAGATCCCAAGGTCAAGGAGATCGCGCCGCGCCTGATCGATTCCCTCGATCGCGCCGCGCGCCTGTGCTCGGAGACGCTGCACTTTTCCCGCGCGCAGCCCTCGGCGCCGCGCCGCACGCGCTTTGCCGCCCGCGCCCTGATCGACGACGTCGCCGGTGCGGTGATCGACGAGGCCAGCCGCATCCGCGTGCGCAACGAGGTCCGCGAGGACATCATGCTGCACGCCGATCGCGACCAGCTCTACCGCGTCTTGTTGAACCTGATGCGCAATGCCGAGCAGGCCATGCGGCCCCAGGATGTCGGCGTGATTTCCCTGAGTGCCTGGCGCGAAAGCGGCCACATCGTCATCGAGGTCGCCGACACCGGCCCGGGCATCCCGGTCAAGGTCAGCGAGCGGCTGTTCGATGCCTTCTCGGCATCGACCAGGCCGGACGGCACTGGGCTGGGCCTGCCGATCGCGCGCGAGCTAATGCGTGCCCATGGCGGTGACATCGCTCTCGAGCGCACCGGCGCGGATGGCACGGTTTTTCATCTGATCCTGCCGGATCGTTAATGCCGTCGCCATGTCATCGCCATGCATGGCACCTAAGTGAACAAAGATGGGACAGGAAGCGCGAACCACGGAGTCAGACGAGCCATGCCCAGTTTACGCCCTGTAATCGCCGGCGCCGGCCTGTGCCTTCTGGCCGGCTGTTTCGGCAGTGTCGGTATCGGTACCAGCGGCGGCGGCGTTTCGGTCGGCGCCAGCACGGGCACGACCGGCGGTGTTTCGGTCGGGGTCGGCGGCGGTCGGGGCGGTGTCTCCGGCGGTGTGGCCGTCGATGGCGCCGGCGGCGGTGCGGTCGGCACGGGCAGCGTCTCCGCCGGCGGTGTCACCTATGCGACCGGCGGCACGCCGGCCGTGGGACCGGTGAGCGGCGATCCGCAAGCGCTGGCCGCCAACTGGATCCAGGACAACGGCAACGAAGAGAACGGCCGCTGCAGCGATCTGATCATCGAAAGCGTCACCCGGTTCGACGTCGTCGAGGAAACCGACGAGCGCCTGGTCGCCAATGTGCGCTATTTCTACCGAGACTATTCCCGCGACGAGCGCAACCGGGCCATGCCGTTTGGCCAGAACTGCAAGGGCTTCAACGCGCGCACCATGGAATTCGCCAAGGTCGAGGGCGGCTACCAGATCGTGTCGGCCACCGGCGAGCAGAAAAAGCTGTGGAAGCGCAAATGGCGCGAAACCGCCTGATCGCGCCGCCGCTCTAGTCGCGCGTGATGTCGATCCGCCGGGTCAGGGCATCGACGGCCGTGCCGTTGCGCACCACGAGGATCGAGCCGGTATAGCGGCCGTCGGGCCAGCCGGTCTGCGGGCGTTTGGTGCCGGCAAAGGCGAACCAGCGCGCCTTCGCCTTGGGCAGGGTTTCGGTGTGATCGACCAGCACGCGATCGTCCGGGCTGCGCAGAATGAAGCGCACCCGGTCGTCTGCGCGCATGCCGTAAAAGTCGGCGAACACCACCAGCGCGTCGCTGGCAGCTTCGAAGTGCGTGTCGGCAAAAGCCCCGGCGCGGGCCGCTTCGGCCGTCGGTGCAGCCGTGGCAAAGCCGGCTAAGGCCAGCCAGCTCGGGCGATAGCCGAGCAGATTCTCGGCCTCTTCCGACCACAGCGGGATGTAGCCGCGGCCGCAGCGGCCCTCCCGCCCCTGCGTGCCGACGAACGGATCGACCGTGTGGCCGTCCTTGCGCACGGCGAAATGCACATGCGGAAACATGGTGTTGCCCGACAGGCCGATCTGGCCGAGCACGTCACCTCGCGCCACCGGATCGCCCGGGCCGACACCGATGCTGCCGCGCTGCAGGTGGCAGTACTGCGTTTCGAAGCCGTCGCCGTGGTCGATCAGGACGCCATTGCCGCATTCGCGGCCGGCGAAGGCCTCGGCGGTCTGTTCCGGACCGGTGTCCGGCATGCTGTCGCGAATGGCGACCACCGTGCCCGGTGCGGCGGCCAGGACGTCGACGCCGGCTGCCCGTGCCGGCTCATCCGGCAGCGCGAAATCGGTGCCCTTGTGGCCGTCATAGGTGAGCAGGCCGCAAGCGTAGTCGGCCGCCTCCGGACTGAGGTCGAGATCGACGTAGTTGGCGATGAAGCAGTCCTCGCCGGGCGTACACGCCACCGGCAGATCCAGCGTCAAGGCCGCCGCCCGGCCATGGATCGCGAGCAAAAGCAAAAGGCCCGGCAAAACCACCCGGCAAAGCGCGACGCGACCAGCCATGCTCGTTCCTCGAGTTTGTGCCGGTTGTGCGCGTCCTGCCCGCCGGCAGCGCGCCGGCGGACGGGCCGCGGCCCTGGCGAATCTCTCGGTCGACAGTTCGAAAAAGTATCTCTCGGTTGAGAAAGGTGAGTGCGCGTTAACCATTTTGAAAGAACTCTGTGGCAGGCTCAGTCTCGTCAACGGCCCGTGGGCTGGTCCTCGGGTCGGATTGGCAAGCGCCGGTGAACCGTCGGTGGCTCAACCAGGAGGTGGTGTAGAAGACATATCCTCTGACCTTCTTCATCTTCCCATCCCATAACAAGCCTGCCAGCTCTGGCGATGACATCCCATGGTTTGGCAGTGCGCGTGAGCAGCTCACCTTGTGCCGCCCCCCCCCCCCCCCCCGGGGCCGCCGGGGCCACAACCACAACCCGACACCCCCAGGTCT
>JBHJHH010000031.1:0-14695 GCA_050331015.1 Geminicoccaceae bacterium | reverse complement strand
GGCTCTAAACTGGCATATCAGCCAAGCATACATCAACGAACCGACACTGGAACTAGAAATGCAAATCACACGGTAAGAGATTGACAAGCAGGATTTCGAAAAAATCGACGATAATCTAAAGAGCCTGCTTATTGTTTTTTGCCATCACGCGAATGAACTTTCTTATACATTCAAGCATCTTCACGCGTTGAGAAATGAGATAATTTATCACCAAAAGAATGACATTTTCCTCGATTGTTTAGACTATTACCGAGCTTTTTTCGTATCGCAAACATTAATTGGAAAAGCGGTTGAAATTTGGAAATATTATAAGGAACGGCATTCTTATCTTGGATACCTCTCAGCTTTTGATAAAAAAAAATGGTAAACTATTTCCAAGAAAAAGACCAAGAAACACTATTTGCGGGGAGAGAGAATTTGTTGAATACTGGCAAAAAGAGAAAAATCTCTCACGGTTTATCAGAGACAAATCAGCTTTTCACTATGACAAGAAAATCATTACACCATAAGCACTTTCATCAATTGAAATACATGAAATAATTACCGCATTGGCAACTAAAAGAAGACGAGAAACGATCTATGATTTTGCAGATGATATTTTCCTCCGCTGTTTGACGGAGCTTGCCATAACGGCCGGCTTCAAAGACGAAATAAACGCTCAAAAAAGCGCAGACAGCAACTTGCCGGACGTTGTGGCATTTACGTGGGCTGTTATGATTGAAGCCCTTGATGTTGAAACGCTCTCTCAGGGAATAATTGACGGACTTCTCCGGACATGTCTCAACAAAAAGATTAAAGAAGGAGATCCACTTGAGATAGATTACGTGCCGATTGAAACTGAACTCCGGGCTCCATTTTTTTCGCTTCCAGAGGACGAATCACCCGACACTCAAGGTACTCTAGACTAAACATCGACGAGATCGGCGCCGGGCCTATGACGGACGGCTCTAGGTGCAGGCCGGCAAAAGCTGCTACCCTTTATCCGGGCAGTTTGGGAGAGAGGGGCATGACGATCGCCGTCGAGCCGGTTCTGGCACGCATCGAGGCCGAAGACGAGGACGCCATCGAACGGCTGAAAAAGCTGCTCAGCATCCCCAGCGTCGGCACCGATCCGCGCTACAACGACCTGACGCGCAAATGCGCCGAGCATCTGGCCGATGACTTCCATGCCATGGGCTTCGCGGCGCGCGTGCACGAGACGCCCGGCCAGCCGGTGCTGGTTGCCCATCACCCCGGCCCCGGCGGTGACGTGCCGCATGTGCTCTATTACGGCCATTACGACGTCCAGCCGCCCGATCCGATCGAGCTCTGGGACAGCGCGCCATTCGAGCCGGTCATCGTCGAGGGCGAGCGCGGCGCGCGCATCGTCGCCCGCGGTGCCGTCGACGACAAAGGCCAGGTGATGACCTGGATCGAGGCGATGCGCGCCTGGCTGGCGGTGCACGACACGCTGCCGATCAAGGTCACCGTTCTGCTCGAGGGCGAGGAAGAAAGCGGCAGCCCGAACCTGGCCAGCTTCTTGAGCGCGCACCGCGACGAACTCGCCGCCGATGTCGTCCTCATTTCCGATACCTGCATGTGGGACGTGGCCACGCCGGCGATCACCACCGGCGTGCGCGGCCTGGTCTATGCCGAGGCGATCCTGCACGGGCCGTCGCACGATCTGCATTCCGGCGGCTATGGCGGCATCGCGCTCAACCCGATCAATGCCTTGTGCCGCATGCTCGCCGGCCTGCTCGACGACCAAGGCCGCGTCAGCCTGCCCGGCTTCTACGATCGCGTGCGCGAGACGCCGGCCGAGGTGAAGGCGCAATGGCAGACGCTCGACTTCGACGAGCGCGCGTTGTTGCGCAGCATCGGTCTCAGCCACGCCCATGGCGAAGCCGCTCGCGGGCCTCTGGAGCGCCTTTGGGCGCGGCCGACCTGTGATATCTGCGGCATCATCGGCGGTTATACCGGTGACGGCAGCAAGACGGTGATCCCGGCCAAGGCGAGCGCCAAGATCAGCTTTCGCCTGGTGCCCGACCAGGATCCGAGCGCGGTCATGGCCGCGCTGGCCCTGTATCTGGAAGAGCGCGTGCCGCCGGATGGCCGGCTCGAGCTGATCGAGCATGCCAAGGCGCCGGCGATGCAGCTCAATCTGGACGGGCCCTACATGGCCGCGGCCAGGGCCGGCCTGCACAGCGCCTACGACCGCGACGCGGTGATGATGGGCTGCGGCGGCTCGATCCCGGTGGTCAGTTCGTTCAAGTCGATCCTGGGTCTTGATGCGCTCATGGTCGGCTTCGGCCTGAACGACGATCGCGTGCACTCGCCGAACGAGAAGTTCGAGCTGGCCTGTTTTCGCGGCGGCATGCGCAGCCATGTCTACATCATGGCCGAACTGGCGCGCATGGGCGGCAAGGCGGCGGCATGACTTGGCGCGGGCAAACAACGCCACCAGGCCGGGCCATCTTGACAAAACAAGCGCCAGCAACGACTTATTGTGTGTCCGTCCGCGAGGGAGGAACCGACATGCGTGGACCCATCCGCCCGCCGGTGGCCTGATCAGGCCACCGGTTTTTTCTTTGCCAGTCCTTTAGTTTCGCAAGGTGCGCTGGATGAGCTGGGCCAGCGACCGGAGGGCTGCGCCGATCCTTCCGAGAAGTTCCAAGAAACGCGCCGAACGATAGCGGTAGAAAGCGCCGTCATAAAGTGGTGCCGTGCGACAGATGTACCGATCGAGCCCTTCAATGGCTTGATTGCCGTGGACCACCGTCTCTTTAAAGACGGGCATATACATCTCCAAGATCTGCACGCGCTTGCCCGGAGCATATTTGTAGAAACTGTCTTGCACCAGACGATCGAGGAACTGATTGCATTCGCTATCGCTCTTGTAGAATTCCACCAAATGACTGAGCAGGACACCGGGGAAGGTCACGGTTTCTTCACGCACGGACTCGAAGAACGCTGATGATTTGAGGTTGGCGACCACGAAAATGCGCGCTTCCGGGTCCGTGGCGACGCGGTCGATCAAGGCCTCATACTGCGGCACGAACTCATAGAGTTCGCCCAGCGTGCTGGCAATCTCTGTGCGAATGGCGATCGCTGCACGACGTTGACGCGCACGCATGCGCATGAACGCCAGGATGCCATCGATGATCGTCTTGAGGACGAAGGCAGCCAGCGCCGGTCCTAGGATCAGGCCGGGATTGTTGATGACCGATTGCCAGAGCCCGCCGCCCATGCCTCACACCCCCCGATCAGCGGCGTACGGCGCCAGATCGGTGTTCGGCGTCTGGCCGGTGGCGAGCTGGCCGATCAGCTGGCCGGTGCGCGGCGCCAGGGTCAGTCCCAGATGACCGTGGCCATAGGCGAACAGAATGCGCCGGTCAGCCGGCGCGTGGCCGATCACCGGCAGGCTGTCCGGCGTCGACGGCCGATAGCCCATCCAGGTCGCATGCGCGTCCGCAGCCAGACCCGGCAGCACCTTTTGCGCCAGCGGGATCAGCCGGGTCACGGTGCCATAGCGCGGCGCCGCCTGCAGGCCGCCCAGCTCGTCACCGGAGGTCAGCCGGATGCCGCCGAGCTGCGGCGCCATAACGAAGCCGAGCGACAGCGGATGGACCGGACGGCTCAAGGCCGGGCCGTCCAGCGCGAGCATGGCGTGGTAGCCGCGCTCGGTATCAAGTCTGACCCTGGCACCGAAACGCCTGGCCAGGGCGCCGCTGAAGGCACCCAGGGCAAGGACCACCTGATCGCCGGCGTAGGCGCCTTGCCGGGTCACCACGCGCACCGTGTCAGCGTCCGGCACGACCTGCTCGATCTGCGCGCGCACGATCGTGCCGCCGGCCTGGACGAACAATCGAGCATAGCCGTCAATCACAGCGCGCGGATCGCGCACGGCCGCCGTTTCCACATGGTGCAGCCCATGGCTGAAGCCCGGACCGAGCGCCGGTTCCTCGGCATACAGCCGCTCGCGGTCCCAGACCTCGTAGGCGATGCCGTACGCGTCATAGAGCCGGCGTAAGCGGGCATCGTCGGCAAACGCCTGCGCATTGTCATACAGATACAGCCAGCCATGCGCATTGAGCAGGCCGCTTAGGCCGGCTTCGGCCATGAGCCGGCCGTGCAGCTCGCTGCAGCCGCGCAGCAAGGCATCCAGCGGCGCAATCCGCGCCTGCCAGCGCCACTGCGCCCGCCACAGATCGACCAGCCACGGCACGCGCGCCGGCATGTGCCGCCAACGCACGGTCAGCGGGCTGTGCTTGGCGACCAGCAGGTGCGGGATCCGGCGCCACATCGCCGGCGTCGAAACCGGCAGGATCGCGCCGCGGGCGAACACGCCGGCATTGCCGCTGGAGGTGCCGGCACCGGGCGGATCACGATCGATCAAGCCGGTGCGCAGGCCGCGGCGCTGCAGCTCGAGCGCGCACAGTGTGCCGATCGCCCCGGCACCGAGCACGAGCGCATCGAAAGGCCCCGAGCCCGGCTTCACGGGCTGTTGATCGCGCCTGACACCGGCCCTGGCAACACCGCCGCTAGGCTCGCGTTCATCATCCGCATCCAAGGAGACGCCTGTCATGGCCCTACACAACCTTATCCGCGCTGCCGTCGCCACCGCCGCGCTTTTGCTCTATGCCGCCGTCGCGCAAGCCGGCAGCACGCTGAGCGAACGCCCCGGCTGGGTCATCATGCCCAGTGCGCATGACTACGCCACGCTGGTCGAGCGCACCAACAAGGCGGTCGAGGACAGCCCGATCAATATCGTCACGCGCGCGTCCGCCACGGTCGGCGCCAAATCGCTCGGCAAGACCATACCGGGCAACATGGTCATCGGCGTCTACGGCCCGCAATTCGCCGTGCGCATGCTTGATGCCTCGGTGCAGGCCGGCATCGAAGCGCCCTTGCGTCTCTACCTGACCGAAAACGACGACGGCACCGCGAGCTTGTCATACCGCACGGCAACGCACGTTTTCGAACCGTATTTTGACGACGGTGGCGAGGCCTTGCAGAGCCTGGCCAGCGACCTCGACGGCGTCCTGGAAAGCATTGCTAATCAAGCGGTTGGCGACGGTTGAGCAGCCGACCTTGACGGCCGCGGGCGGGTGCGCCGGCAGGGCGCTCGTCCGGGCCGTCCCTGAGCTAGGTGCGGTAATTGATCGGATGCTAACGGAAAATTAAGAGGTGTGTGGCGGAATCCCCCTTGCTTGGCCGGGAACCCGGTCGGCGAGGCTCTTATCGGGGAAGTCCGACCATGCCCAACCTGCCGTCCGCTGCTGGCCGACACATCATCATTCCGATCGCCGGACTGGTCGGCTTTGCCCTGTTGATGGTCGTCGGCTTCGTCTGGTTCAGCGCGCACACACAAGACCAGGCCGAGCGGCATGCGTCGGTTGAAGCGATCAGCGACTTCGTGCAAGTGCGTGCCAAGCAGGTCGGCAAGGTCGCCAAGGATTATGCCTGGTGGAACGACTCGGTCGCCTATCTCGAACTCGAGCCTGACCGCGAATGGGCCGATCTGAATGTCGGCGGCTATGTCTATGACACCCATGGCTATGAAGTCAGCCTGGTCGTTTCGCCGTCGAACGAGTTGAGCTACGCCGCGCTGGAAGGCGAATCGCTGGCCGATCCGCGTGAGCTGCTGGCCACGTTCGATCCGGGCTTGCGCAGCATGATTGCGGCGGCGCGCGCAACGCCACAGACCGAGCCCGAGTTCATTACCGGGCTGCTGCCCTTCAAAGACGGCATCGGTTTGTTCGGGGTCGCGGCGATCACGCTCGAAGAAAGCGCCGATTTCACACGGCCGGACGTGCCGCGGGCCGTTCTCGTCTTCATCAAGCGGATCGCCAGCGACTTGCTCGCCGCCGCCGCCCAGGCCTTGCGCGTGCGCGATCTGCGCATTGCCGATGCCACGGATGCCGCCCCGGGCGAAGCCGTCCTGCCGCTGCTGTCCGTGCGCGGCGAAACCTTGAGCAACCTGATCTGGCAGCCGCGGCGCCCGGGCAAGGACATGCTGGACAGCCTGGCGCTGCCGCTGGCCATCGCCATCCTCACGGTTGCCGTGTTCACCGGCCTGACCCTGGTGCAGGCGCGCCGTGCGGCGCGCGAACTGGCCGACAGCGAGGAACGCTTTCGCGACGTTGCCGAAGCCTCCTCGGACTGGTTCTGGGAGACCGATCCGTCGCTGGATATCCGTTTTCTTTCCGAGAAATTCATGGCGTCGACCGGCCTGCCGCCCTGGCACGTCATCGGCAAGCCTTTGAAAAAGCTGTTCATGCGCGCCGATGACAAGGGCAGCTACAGCGCCTTGTTGCAGGCACTCAAAGAGCAGCAGCCGTTTCGGGACGTCGTCTGTTTGTGCGAGGACAGCAAGGGTGAGCGGCGCAGCCTGCGCATTTCCGGCAAGCCGATGTATCTCTCCAAGCAGCGCTTCGCCGGTTTTCGCGGCACGGCAACCGACATCACGGTCGAACTGGCCGCGCGCCGGCGGGCGCAGTATCTCAGCTTGCACGATGCGCTGACCGGCCTGGCCAACCGCGAACTGTTTGCCGACAAGCTGACCCAGGCGCTGGCCTCGATCGACCGGCGCGGTGGCCATGTCGCCGTGGTCGCCATCGATCTCGACCGCTTCAAGGACATCAACGACACGCTCGGCCACAGCGTCGGCGACCAGCTGCTCAAGATCAGCGCCGAGCGCTTGCGCACTTGTGTGCGCGATGTCGACACCGTCGGCCGGTTGGGCGGCGACGAGTTCGCCATCGTGCAGATCGGGCTCGAGCGCGCCGCCGATGCGCAGATGCTCTGTCGCCGCCTCATCGAGGTCTTTGCCGAGCCGATCATGATCAACGGCCAGGAACTGAACGCCCCGGTGAGCATGGGCGTCAGCGTCGCTCCCGATGACGGTATGAGCGCCGAACGGCTGCTGCAAAATGCCGACATCGCGCTGAACCGGGCAAAAGACGAGGACCGCGGCAACTTCCGCTACTTCGAAGACGGCATGGACGCCGCCATCCAGCAACGCCAGGTCATCGGCCACGACCTGCGGCGCGCCATCGTGCGTCACGAGTTCGAGCTGCACTATCAGCCGCGTGTCGAGCTCGCCGACAACCGCCTGGCCGCGGTCGAGGGACTGATCCGCTGGCGCCACCCGACCCGGGGCATGGTTTCGCCGGGCGAATTCATACCGGTCGCCGAAGAGAACGGCTTCATCGTCGAACTGGGCGCCTGGGTGCTTGATGCCGCGTGCCGCCAGGCTCTGCTGTGGCCCAACCTGCGGGTCGCGGTGAACATCTCACCGGTGCAGTTCCGCAAGCCCAGCCTGATCAGCACGATCGAGGACATCCTGGAACGCACCGGCCTCGACAGCCGCCGGCTGGAAGTCGAGATCACCGAAGGCGTGCTGCTGCAAGATGCCAATGCCGCTCTGGATATGCTCAATCATCTCAAAGCCTTGGGCATTTGCCTGTCGCTCGATGACTTTGGCACCGGTTTTTCGTCGCTCAGCTATCTGCAGCGTTTCCCGTTCGACAAGCTGAAGATCGACCGCGCCTTCGTTCACGGAGCCAGCAAGGATCGCGACCAGCAGGCCATCGTGCGCGCGATCATCGCCCTTGGCCACAGCCTCGGCCTCAGTGTCTGCGCCGAGGGCGTCGAACAGCCCGATGATCTCAGCTTCCTGCG
Organism: Geminicoccaceae bacterium; assembly: GCA_050331015.1. Taxonomy (GTDB): domain Bacteria; phylum Pseudomonadota; class Alphaproteobacteria; order Geminicoccales; family Geminicoccaceae; genus JBHJHH01. Next base: position 7,033 of record JBHJHH010000031.1, on the reverse strand, counting down.
TGATTGCGCCTGCGACGAGGTGCAGGGGTTCATCTTCGGACGGCCGCAGTCGGTCACCGATTTCGAGGCCAGCTTCCTGCCCAGCCGTGTGAGTGCGGTTGCCAACGGCGCGCCCCTAACCATCCGCTTGGCGCCGGCTGCGGAAGCGCGGCCTATCGCATAGGTTGATGTCCATCAATGCAAAACGCGCATAAGTAGTCATAGCTAACCGTCTCACTGCCGAGCACGCGAGGGCGCACGTCTTTATGAACTTTGAAACACAACTCCGCCGCCTTGCCCGCTGCCAGTATCTCTATGTTGCCGCAACGCCGGGCAAGGGTGTCGGCATTTTCGCCGCCCACGCGTTCGCTGCCGGCGACCTCATTGTCGAAGATCTGAGCGGCGATTACTACGACGAGGTCTATAGCCTCGCGGACCTGGCCGCTCTGGGCGCGGATCTCAGCCAGCATGCATTCCAGATCGGCGACGATCAGTATCTGCTGCCGAACGGCAATATCGATGATCTGGTCAATCACTCCTGCGAGCCGAACACGGGCATTCAGCTCCTGCCCGAAGGCTACCGGATGATCGCGCTGCGCGACATCGCGCGTGACGAGGAGCTGACTTATGACTATTCGACCTATATCAGCAACGCCGACGAGCAGTTGCGCTGCTTGTGCGGCGCTCCGGCCTGCCGTGGCCTGATCGGCCCGTTCAACACCTTGCCCGAACAGCGCCAGCGGCTATACCGGCGCTTCAACGTGGTCGGCGCCTTCGTTTTGGCGCCGATGCCGGTGGCCAGCCCCCCCTTTCCAAGCGCCGCGCGCGCGCCGCAAGCGCCCGGGATCGGGCCGACGGGCTGAGACATCGGGTGAGCGGTCAGCGTGTCGAGAACCGGCGCGGACACGGTATGCCTGGGTGCGATCGCCGCTGTCGTGGCACTCACCAAGGTCCTGCTGTATGCGCGCGGCTCGTCCTACTTTATTGACACGGCCGGCGCCGATGCGCTGGCACCTTTGTACATCTATCTCGGCCTCGCGACTGTCCTGGTCGCCTGGCCGCTGGATCGTTTGCTGAGATCGCTGCAGCCGCTGTCGCTGCTGGCCTGGTTCCTGGTTGTCACGGCTGCGCTCGCCCTGGCCGTCGGCGTTTTGATCGACCGGGCCCCGGTCGCCGGCGCCACGGCCCTCCTCGCCCTGGCACACCTCTTCGACATCGTCACCGATGTCATTTTCTGGGTTGCCGCCGCGCTTTTCCTGGCCGCGTTCGATCTGCGCGCGCGCACGGTCGCCCTTTATGCGGCGATTTCGCTCGGCGGCGCCGCCGGCGGGCTGCTCGCGGCCGGCTCGGCGGTCATGACCATCACCGCGATGCTGGCCCTGGTCGCCTGCATCGCGCTGATCAGCGCACTGGCCGTGCTCCTCGCCCAACGCCTGCTGCTGCCGCAGGGCGAGGCGGACGCGGACGATGATGACGAGGCTGCCGCGCGTACCCCTATATGGCGCATCGTGCGTCGCTTCCCGCTCGCCGGCCTGCTCGCCCTGAACAGCTTGCTGCTCACCCTGGTTTACGGCCTGACCGAGTATCTGTGCTTCCATATCTACGAGCATCGGTTTGTCGACGAAGCCGACCTCACGCGTTTCGTTGGCGCCCTGTTGGCCACCATACAGCTCGTCGAACTGGCGCTGCTTGCCGCCATCGCCGGCCCGGCCCTGAACGTGCTGGGGCCGCTGCAGCGCAGCGTCCTGTTCCCGTTGACCTCTGCCGCCAGTCTTGCCGCCCTGGTGGCCGCACCGGGCCTGGGCACGGCCGTGGCCGCCCATGTCAATACCGAAGCCGTCTCGAACGCCCTGTTCGAACCGGCCAACACCGCCAACTACAACGCGCTGCCGGCGCGGATGCACGGCGCGATCCGCTCGCTTGCCGATGTCGTCTTCTACCCGCTCGGTCTGGCCATCGCCGGCATCTACTTACTGAGTCAGGCCGACGCCGGCTCGCCAGGCGCGATCGAGGGCATGGCACTGGTCTGCGCCATGCTGTTCGTCGCCGTCAATCTCGTGCTCGGCAGCCTGTTCATGCCGACGCTCCTGCGCAACCTAAGGGCCGGTATCCTGGCGACGGCCGATCTGGGCGCGACGCTTGCCATGCTGCCGGCGGCTCGCCTCGATGAGATCGAACACCTCATCGAGCGCGCCACCTCTCTCGAGCGCCCCAAGCTTTATGCCGTGCTCGCGCGCGCGCTCGACAGCCGCCACCTGCTGCAGATCCTCAAACACCTAAAGCTGAACGATGCGTCCAGCCGGCGCGCCGTTCTGGCGGCCCTGGCAACCTCCCCGGCACGCCGTCTGCGACGGCGCCTGCTCAGAACCCTGGCTCGAACGGAGACCCTGCCAGCGCTTGGTTTGCTTGCCGGGCAGCTCGCCTTCGTCGAACCGGCCATGCGCCCGGCCCGCCGCCTCAGGCTCTGCCAGGCCCACGCGCGCAGCGAACAGATGGCCGACCTGCTGACGAACACCCGCGCGCCGCCGCGCCCCACGCGCCTCGTTGATCCCACTACGTCGCTTGGCGCCGGCGCGGCACACGCGGCGCCGATTGACGACGCCCTCGATGTGCTGGACGTCATCGATCCGAAACCCTGGCGCGATCTGCTCCTCGACATTGCGCAGGCGGCACCGTCGACCCAGCGCCTGCGCGCCCTGGCCTGTCTGGCGCGCATCGATCCGTTGCCAGCGGCGGCGATCCGCCTGGCCGAAGCCGCCGTCGACAGCCAGGCGCGCCATGCCGTGGTGGTCGGCCTGCGCCTGCTCGCGCGCTGCGCGCCGGAAGACCACCAACTGGGCGCCGCGCTGGCGGCCCTGGCCCGCAGCGAACGCGATGTTCGCGAGGCCGCCATGCACGCCCTGGCCTGCTGGGGTGCGCCGGCCATCCCGGGCCTCTGTGCCGCGCTGGCCAGCCCGCTCCGGCGCCACCGCGAGGCCGCGTTCCTGGTGCTGGCGCGCGCACAGACACCGGCCGCCCGGCAGGCCCTGGCGCAGCGTTTGGCCATGATCGCCCGCCAGGCGGAGGCCTGTGCGCAGCTTCGCGGGGCCTTGGCCGACCCAGCCAGCGACCCGCCTGCGGCCGATCTGCGGCTGGTTTTGGACGACGTCGCCACACGCCTGGTGCGCCAACTCGAGCTCTGGCTGCACGCGGCCGGCGCCGACACGCTGGCGCAGCGCCTGCACGCCGCCATGACCAGCAGCAATCACCGATTGCGCTCGAGCACGCTGGAGGCCCTGGTTTCATCGCGCCATCGCAAGGCGCTGGCGCCCTGGCGGCCGCTGCTGATCGCCTGGTTGAGCGAGGGCAGGACAGCACGCCGCCGACGCGACGACCCGGCCATCGCGCGCCTGATCGTCCAGATCGATGATCCCTGGCTGTCGAGCGCCTATGCCCGCTTGCGGCGACGCCAGGCTGGCCAATGCGCCTGGCCGGACGCCCGTGCCCCCAGCACCTTGATCGAGGAGACTGCCATGGACCAGGTCATGCTGCTCAAGCAGATGCCCCTGTTCCGCCATTTACCGCTGGACGCCCTGCTCGCCTTGAGCGGCGTCATGGACGAACGCGTCTTCCTCGAAGGCGAGCGCCTGAACGAGGACGGTGCGCGCGCGGACCATCTTCTCATTCTGGCGCGCGGGCGCATTGCGATCAGCCGCAGCAGCGATGGCACCGAGATCCCGTTCTCGGCACCGAAATGCCTGGGCGAACTCGCCCTGATCGAGGAAGGCCGCCGCTGGTCGACCTGCACGGCTCTGGAAGACGGCGTGCTTTACCGGCTGCACCGCATCGTCTTCGAGGACCTCGCCGAGGACTATCCGATCGTGTTTCGCGAGTTGGCTCGCCTGCTCGCCGAACGTGTGCGCGTCGCCGAGGGCTTTTTGCGCAAGGAGGAAGATGACGATGACCTGAGCTGAGCCTTGGGCCGCAGGGGCGAACGGGGAAGGGCACACCTGGTCGGTCTCTTGCAGCCGCCGGCGTGTGGCTGCATCCAATTTGATGCCGTCACGCGACAGCGCGCGGCCGGCCCGCTGGCGCACGAACCGCTGTTGCCCCGATCGATCGCACCGGGCTCCCAAGGCTTCTGGCCAAGGTCGCCGGACGGAGGAATTGCGCGACCGGTCAGACCACCTGGCGACGACGGCATCACGGCGGCAAGCGCGGCACGGCGTGGCACCCGGCCGGCCCGTCGGGGCGAACTTCCAACTGCATGCGCGGATCATTTGCCATGTCACTACCGCCATCGGCAGCGATCGCCGGGCCGACCGCGTGCGGCCCGTTCGGATGAGGCGCCGCTTGCTTGCCGCATCGCCGCACGACGGCTGGGCATCGTGCCGTCGCGACGTTTCCCGTTTGCGTCTGATCTCGTCGGGCCGCGCCGTACGTGCCGTGATCAGGCCTGCTTGGCGAGGATGCTCATGCGCACCTGGTCGAGCACCTGGATGTGGTCCCGATTGGGAATGGCGATCAGGCCGTCGCGCTTCATCGCGGTCAGGCCGCGGCTGACGGTTTCGACCGTGAGACCGAGGAAATCGGCCATGTCGGCACGGGTCATCGGCAGCCAGACGAGGCCATAGCTCACCCCGCGCGAGCGGCGCAGCATGTCGAGCAGGAAATGGGCGATACGCTCTTGCGCCGACATGCGCCCGAGCAGCAGCATCTGCGCTTGCGCCCCGGCAAGCTGGTTGCTGGCATACTCGCGCAGGCGGCGCTCCATGGCCGGCGCCTGGCCGAGCAGGTTGCCGTAGGGCGCGCTGGCGAAGCGGCAGATATCGGCTTCGGTGATCGCCTCGGCGGTGTAGTTATAGGTCTCATGGCACGCCAGGCCGATGAAATCGCCGGGCAGCATGAAGCCGATCACCTGACAGCGGCCGTCGAACAGCTTGTAGAGCTTGAAGACGCCGCGCGTGACGGTGAAGACGCTGGCGGCCTCGTCGTGCTCATGAAACAGCGTCTCGCCGGCCTTGATGCGCAGCGACTGACCGATCGCCGCCAGCTTGGCGAGATCATGCTCCTCGAGCACGCCGCACACCGCCAGCGTGCGCACACCGCACTGGGCGCATTTGACGCCGAGCCCGCAGCATGAGCCGCCTGGCGCGTCAGCCAGATCGTTGGGGTGACGCATGAGCCTATCCCTCTTTGCGGGGAACTCAACAATACATGACATATTCGACAAATACGGAGTTTTGCGTAAAGATCACGCCCGTTCTGCATCCTGGCTGACAAATAACCCGGCATAGTCACGGCGCAGGGCGGCTTTTTCCACTTTGCCCATAGCATTGCGCGGCAAGCTTTCGCAGGCGAAAACGCGCTTGGGCACCTTGTAAGGCGCCAGAACCGCGCGTGTTGCACTGCGAAGGGCGTCTTCATCGACTGACCTGCCGGCGGCGGGCACGACGACGGCGACAACGGCTTCGCCGAGATCGCCATGCGGCACACCGATCACGGCGGATTCCGCAATGTCCGCAAGATCGTCGAGCACCTGCTCGATTTCCTTCGGGTAGACGTTGAGGCCGCCGGAAATGATCAGGTCCTTGGCGCGGCCGACGATCTGGACGTAGCCATCGGCATCGAAGCAGCCGAGATCGCCGGTGATGAAATAGCCATCGGCGCGAAACGCTTCGGCGGTCGTCTCCGGCAACTGCCAGTAGCCCCCGAACACATTCGGTCCGCGCACCTCGATCGCGCCGGTCTCGCCGACGGCGCACGACCGGCCATGTTGATTGACGATGCGCAAGGACACATCCGGCAAGGGCGGGCCGACCGTGCCCGGCTTGCGCGCGCCCTCGAGCGGGTTCGAGGTCAGCATGCCGGTCTCGCTCATGCCGTAGCGCTCGAGGATGCGCTGGCCGGTGCGCGCTTCGAAGCCAGCGAAGGTCTGCACCTGCAGCGGTGCCGAGCCGGAAATGAACAGGCGCACCGATTTCACCAGATCGCCGGTGAACCGCGCGTCCTCGAGCAGGCGTGTGTAGTAGGTCGGCACGCCCATCATGGCGCTGACGCGGGGCAGCGCCTGTACGACCTGGTCGAGATCGAAGCGCGGCAGCCAGTAGAACGTGCCGCCGGCGAGCATCAGCGTGTTGATCGCCACGAACAGGCCGTGGACATGGTAGATCGGCAGGACGTGCAACAGGACATCGCGGCTGGTGAAGCCCCAGAGCGTGCGCAAGGTCGCGGCATTGGCGGTGAGATTGCCATGGCTGAGCAGGGCACCTTTCGGTTTGCCGGTCGTCCCGGAGGTATAGCAGATCGCCGCCAGGTCGTCGGCCGCGCGCGGTTCACAAGGAAACCGCACCGGCTGGGTGATCCAGATCGTCTTGAGCGTGCCGTCGCCCTGGCCATCGAGGGTGACCAGACGCGTGCTGCCGAGGTTTTCCAGCGCAGCTGCACCGGTCTGGCGGGCCGGATCGACGATCAGCACGCGCGGGCGGGCATCCTTGACGAAATGCTCGAGCTCGGCGTCGGTGTACGCGGTGTTGAGCGGCACGAGGACCGCGCCCGTGCGCCAGATGGCGAACACCAGGGCCAATGCCGCCGGGCTCTTGTCGACCTGCACGGCCACCCGGTCGTCATGGCCGACCCCGAGCGCACGCAGCGCGCCGGCCATCTGCGCGCTCAAGGCGTCGAGATCGGCGAAGCTGTAGCGCTGGCCGTCGGCAAGCGTCAACAGCGTGCGCTCAGGCTTGTCGGCATAAGCGGCACTGAGAGGCACGTACAGGTTGGCATTGTCGGCAAAGGCGATCACCGGCGGGCTCCCAAGACGGGTTTGCCGGCGAGTTAACGTGCCGGGAGCGCCGCTGCCAAGGACAAGCCTGTCGCGGCATCAGCGCGCGCCTGGTTTCACCAAGGCCCTGATCGGCCAGTGGGCGGGCCGCCTGTGGCCGATGTCTCAGCCATCGGTGCCGTAGCCGGCATCGCGGCGGCGCCAGGTGAGCTTGCCCCAGCCGGCCGCGGCCTGCAGCGCGAGGCGCGCGCCCGGTTGCGCCGGCCAAAAGCGCCGGGTCGGCAGGAGCGGGCC
>JBHJHH010000030.1:0-8618 GCA_050331015.1 Geminicoccaceae bacterium | reverse complement strand
TGCGTCATGATCCCTGTGCTCGCTAATGGCCTGCGCGCGTTTGGCATCATCATGCTGGCACACGCGAGCAACCTGCAGTTCGCGATCGGCGTCGATCACCTGATTTACGGCTGGGTGTTCTTCGCCCTCGTCATGCTCTTGTTGATCGCCATCGGCCAGTTTATGCGCGATACGGCCGATGGTGCCGTCATGGCCCTGCCGCCGCAGCCGCCGGCGAATACGGCACCGGTCTGGGCGAGCCTGGCCGTTGCCTGCCTGTGCCTGCTTCCCGCAGCGCTGGCCAGCGCGCAGTCCGTCCGTTTCGCTGCAATGACGACCACCGAACCGGGCGTTTTCGCGCTCGCGCCGGCCGCACCGTGGCGCGAAACGGCGCCCACGAGCTGGCAACCCGTGATTGTCGGCGCCCATGCCACCTGGCACAACCGCTACAGGGCGCCGGGTCTGCCGTCGGTCGATCTCGTCGTGGGCTATTTCACCAAGCAGCACCAAGGTGCCGAGGTGATCAACAGCGGCCACCGGCTGATGGGCGACCCGGCTTGGGTGCGCACAGCGCAGCGCGCACGTGAGGTGCCGGTGCATGGCAGGACCGTGACCGTGATCGAGCACGAGTTTACTAAGGACGGAGCCAAGCGATTGCTGTGGTCGGTGGCCTGGGTTGGTGGTCAGTTCACCGGCAAGCCGCTGCTCGCCAAGCTCCATCAGGGCTACGCTGTGCTGACCGGCGGTGAAGCGGCCGCGGCACTCGTCCTGGTGGGGATCATCGACAGCGCCGCACCGATGCCCGAACAACGTCACGCACTGCAGGCGTTCATTGCCGCGTCGGGCGACCTTGGCAGCGCGCTCGCCCAAGCCGGCGAGCGCTGAGCATGTGCGGCATAGCCGGCTGGTTCACCCCTTCGCGCCAAGAGCACATCCAGCCGGCGCTGCTCGATGCGATGACCGACGCGCTGGCCCATCGCGGACCGGACGGCCGCGGCGTGCATCATGAGCCCGGTGTCGCGCTGGGACACCGCCGCTTGGCCATCATCGATATCGCCGGCGGGGCGCAGCCAATGCACGCGGCAGACGGCAGCGCCGTCCTCGTGTTCAACGGCGAGATCTACAATTTTCGCGAGCTTCGCCGTGAGCTGGAGGCCTCCGGGTGCAGCTTCCGCAGCCACTCGGACAGTGAAGTCCTGCTTCAGGCGTACGGCGCCTGGGGTCCATCTTGCGTTGAACGGCTGCAAGGCATGTTTGCCTTCGCCATCTGGGATCGCCGGGCCGACCAGCTCGTTCTGGCGCGCGACCGGCTCGGCATCAAACCGCTCTATTGGGCGCAGGATGCCCAGGGCAGTCTCGTGTTCGGCAGCGAACTCAAGAGCCTGCTGACGCTCCCCGGGCTCGCACGGCAACTCGATGCGCGCGCCCTCGAAAACTATTGCGCCTATGGCTATGTGCCGGAGCCACGGACGATCTATGCCGGCATTCACAAGCTCGCGCCGGCGCACACGCTGATCTGGCGCAAAGGCACAACGGCACCGCAACTCCATCGCTATTGGGACGTGACCTTCGATCCCGGCGCCGATGGTCCTGAGCCGGCCGCGGCCGAGCTGCGCGCGCGGCTGGCGGCTATCGTGCGTCAGCATCTCATCGCCGATGTGCCGCTCGGTGCCTTTCTCTCGGGCGGCGTCGATTCCAGTGCCGTGGTCGCCACCATGGCGCGCGCAACCAATACCCCGGTGCACACGTGTACGATCGGCTTCGCTGATGAAGCCTTCGACGAACGTGACCTCGCACGCCACACAGCCGAACGCCTGGGCACCACCCATCGCGAGCGCGTGCTGCAGCCCGCCAAGGCCGATCCGGATGCACTGGTCGACCTGTTCGACGAGCCGTTTGCCGACAGCTCGGCCCTGCCAAGCGCCATGGTTGCACGCTTTGCGCGCGAGACGGTCAAGGTCGCGTTGTCCGGCGATGGCGGTGACGAAGTGTTTGCCGGCTATCGGCGCTATCCCTTTCACCTTGCCGAGGAAAAGCTGCGCGGACTGCTGCCGCTGGCGCTGCGCCGGCCGACGTTCGGCGCGCTGGCAGCGATCTATCCGAAAGCCGATCGTCTGCCGCGCTGCCTGCGCGCGAAATCGACATTGCAGGCGCTAGCCGTTGACACGCTCAGTGCGTATGCCGACACGCTGAGCGACACGCCCGCCTGGCTGCGCCACCGGCTGTACGCACCGGCCATGCACAGGCGGCTGGATGGCTTTTGCGCCTCTGACGTCCTGCGCGCGCACGCCCGGCGCCATGACCGCGCCAGCCCGTTGGCACGGGCGCAGTATCTCGATCTGCACACCTGGCTGCCTGGCCGGATGCTCACCAAGGTTGATCGCGCCAGTATGGCGGCCGGTCTCGAGGTGCGCGTGCCGTTCCTGGATCATACCCTGGTCGAGTGGGCGGCGCGCTTGCCGGACGACCAGCGCCTTGGCGGCGGCACGGGCAAGCGCGTTCTCAAGCAAGCGTTCGAGGGCATGCTCGATGCGCAGGTGCTTTATGGTCGCAAGCGCGGTTTCGGCGCGCCTCTCGATGCCTGGTTCCGCGGTCCGCTGCGCACGAAGGCCGAAGCCCTTCGCCGTGACCAGGCGCTGGGCGACAGCGGCATTTTCGACATGACCAGCATCAGCCAGCTTGCCGATGCCCATATCGCAGGCCGCCGCCACCATGGCGCCACGCTTTGGTCGCTTTGCGTGCTCGCTGCATTCTTGCGACGGCAATCAAGCACGACTCTGCTCGCCTGAGCATGACGCGACTTTACGTGGCTTTCTTGGCGGGTCGTGACGTCCGCCGACTGGCCCAGTAGCGGTAAACGCGCTCGGCGACAGGCGTGACGCCAGGCAGACGGAACAGCGGCGCCAGGTAGCGAAACCAGGGCAGCTCGCGCCAGATCACCGGGAACGATCCCACACCACGATGCAGCCGACCCGAGGCATCGCGCACATGTAAAGAGCCCATGGCAGCGTCATGGGACACGCCCAAGGCCGAGAGTTCCGCACCGGCGTCATGCAGGTTGCGCCAGGCAACCCGCCCTTCGCGATCGAGGCGCCGGTAAAAGGCCACTTCGCGTGAACAGATCGGGCAGGCGCCGTCGTAATACATGACGACCTTGCCGGGCGGAGGCTGGGTGACGGGGATGTCGTGTGTCATAGGCCATGACATGGCGCCCGAAGGCACCTTGCCAAGCCCTCACCCAGCCTTACTCGGCCGGCTTCGGCGCCGAGATCTTGCCAGCCGGCGCGGTCTCCGCTTCGTCCTTCACGCGCAGGACCGTCTGCAGATAGCCGTAACCGACAATCGCGGAGATTACCGAAGCGCAGAGCACCCCGATCTTAGCCTGATCGAGCTGCGCCGGCGTGGCAAACGCGAGTTCGGCGATGAACAGGCTCATCGTGAAGCCGATACCGGCCAGGAAGCCGACGCCGACAATGCCGGCCCAGTCGACACCGCGCGGCAATTGTGTGATGCCCAGTTTCACGGCAGCGAAGGCGAATAGGAAGACGCCCACCGGCTTACCGATAAGCAAGCCAAATGCGGCGCCCAGCGAAATAAGCCCGAGCAATTGCCCCTCTGCCCCGAACACCTGAACGCCAGCATTGAACAGCGCAAACAGCGGCATGATGAAGTACGACACCCAAGGCAGCAGCGCGTGCTCCATGCGATGCAGCGGGCTGTGCGCCAGATCGAGAATGTCATCGAGCCGCTGGATCTGCATCTCCAGGTGCTCGAAGCCGCCATGGGTGACGCAGTTGTCCAGATGCTCGCGGAGTTCCTTGCCGCTCATGCCGTGGTGAAGCGGCACGGCGATGGCCATGAGCACGCCGGCGATGGTCGCATGCACGCCGGACTTGAGCATGAAGTACCAGACAACGGCACCGAGAGCGACGAACACGACCGGCTTGGTGCCACCGGCGGCACCGTAAAACAGCGCGGCACCCCAGATGGCGAACGAGATGATCAGCATGTTCATCTGGAGATCGGCGGTATAGAACAGCGCGATCACCATGATGGCACCGAGATCGTCAACGATCGCCAGGGCAAGCAGGAAAACCTTCAGCCCGAGCGGCGCGCGCTCGCCGAGCAACGCCAGAATGCCGACGGCAAAGGCGATGTCGGTCGCCATCGGCACGCCCCAGCCGCTGATGCCCTCGGTACCGAAAGTGAATGCGACGTAGATCAGCGCCGGCACAATCATGCCGCCCAAAGCGCCGGCGGCCGGAAAGGCGGCGCGCTTCACGCCGGCAAGCTCGCCGACGAGCAGCTCGCGTTTGATTTCCAGACCGACGACAAAGAAGAAGATCGCCATCAAGCCGTCATTGACCCAGTGCGCCAGGTCTTTCTTCAGCTCGAAGCCGCCAAGCTGGAAGCCGAAGGTGGCCTCCTTCATGGCGAAATAACTCTCGGCAAAGGGCGAATTGGCCCAGGCAAAGGCCAGCAGCGCCATGACGATCAGTGCCACACCGGCACTGCTCTCCATGCGCATGAACTGCTGCCAGGGCGTCGTCATGCTGATGATGACCTGCGCCGGCACATTGTTTTGCCGCGCCATGCGTGACGAGGTACTGGGTTGCCCGCCAGAAGCCATGACTACTCTCCCACAAGGCGCGCAGACCGAGCGCGCTGCCGTGTGTTTTGCATTGTTGCCGCTAACCTAGCGAAGCCGTCGCCACGAAACCAGAGGCGGCTTGTGTTGCCCTAATAGCCGATGGCCATGCCATCTTTGCGTGGATCCGATCCGCCAATGAGCACGCCATGCTCGGCGTCGTATCGGATGATCTGGCCTCCGCCCCACGGCCGCGTTGCCGGCACGGTCTTATGGCCCTTGCTGCGCAGCGTTTCGATCGTGCCCAAACTCAAGCCGGCTTCGACCTGCAGTTCCTCGAGAAACGCGAAGGCCCGCGGCGCATCCAGAGCGGCTTGCGGATCGAGGCCGAAATCGAGCATGCCCGTGAGCACATGCACCTGGCCGACCGGCTGATAGTCACCGCCCATCACGCCGAAGCTCGCCCAAAGCTCGCCATTTTTCAGCGCCAACGCCGGCATGATCGTGTGCATCGGCCGCTTGCCGGGCGCCAGCGCGTTCGGATGCTCAAGATCCAGTGAGAAATGCCGACCGCGATTGTGGAACAGCACGCCGGTCGCCGGGCAGGCATAGCCGCTGCCGAAGCTGTCGAAGATCGAGTTGATCAGCGAAACCGCCATGCCATCGGCATCGACGACACTGACATACACCGTGTCGGGATGTGGCGGCAGCAGCGAGCGGCCAAGCGGTTGCATGGCGCCTGCCGGATCGATCTGTGCGACACAACCACGCGCCGCCGCCTTGTCGAGCCAGGCGGCAACCCGCGCCGGATCGCTGCCGTCATCGGCCAGCCAGGCATCGCGATCGGCGTAGGCCAGCCGGGTGACCTCGGCCTCGAGATGCAAACGTTCAGCGCCATCGGGGTCGAGCCCGGCGAGATCGAGGCACTCCAGCATGTTGAGCATGGCGAGCGCGACGATTCCTTGGCCGTTCGGCGGGCACTCGAACACCTCCACACCACGATAGGTCGTCGAGATTGGCGTCACCCAATCGGCCGTGGCGGCAGCAAAATCGTCGATCGAATGGACGCCGCCATAGGAGCGCAGGCTGGCAACCATGCGCTCAGCCAAGGCGCCCTGATAGAACGCATCCGCGCCATCGTTGGCGACTCGCCTGAGTGTCGCCGCCAGGGCCGGCAATCTGTGGCGCGCGCCGACCAAAGGCGGCGTGTCTGCCGGCAGGTACAGCGTGCGGGCCGCAAGCGAGCGCTCGAGACGGGCGGCGTGCAACTGCCAGTCGTAAGCGACACGCGGCGCGACGACGAAACCGTGTTCGGCGTAATCGATGGCGGCGCGAAACACGTCCGCCCAGGGCAGCCGGCCGTGGCGCACGTGCAGCTTGGCCCAGCCCGCGAGCGCTGCCGGTATCGTGATTGCATGGGCACTGGCATCGAACGCTTCGCGCCCAATCAGGCACAAGGCGTCAGCATCGATCGCCCGCGCCATGCGCCCGGAGCCGTTCAGCGCCTCGACCGGCGCGCCGGGCGGCTTGATCAGGCAAAAGCAGTCGCCACCGATACCGGTCATGTGCGGTTCGACCACACATTGCACAGCCACAGCCGCGAGCGCGGCATCCATCGCCGAACCGCCGCGACGCAGCGCATCCAGGGCACACGCGCTGGCGAGCGGGTGGGAGGTCGCGACCATGGCTTCGGTGGCATAGACCGGCGAGCGGCCGGGAACGAAGAAATTACGCACTGACACAAAAAACTCCCGCCAGCAAACTTACCCGTTGCTATCGCTGTTTCGATGACATCGCCACGCCGAAAGCTTGCCAAGCCGATGCAAATCGGAAAACATTTTTGCGGTCGACGGACAACGTTAACGAGATCGACACTTTTTTGTGTGAGGAAATCGCCTTTGGGGAGAGCGCACGTTCGATTGATCGACTGAGGAGTAAGCGTATGCGTGATGTCGAGCTGATGATGCGGGATTACCGATTGACCACGGCGGAAATCCTCTACCACCTGCCCGACCATCCTTCCCTCCTGCAGAGCTTCGTCTGGCAGCACATGGACATCGCCCCGAAGTTTCCCGTGTTGCGCAAGTTCCTGGATTTCTGGGAGCACTCGATCGAAGGCAAACTGCACAGCGTGACGATTTCCAGCGCCAAGCTGATCCAGCCGGCGAAGTTCCGCCATATCGAGGGTCTCACGCAGGTGCACTAGGGCCAAGGCCATCGCCCGGCCAACACCGCGCCGGTCATGCCCGATGATAGGGGTGGCCTGAAAGGATCGTTTCGGCGCGATAGAGCTGCTCAGCGAGCATGGCACGCACCAGCATGTGTGGCCAGGTGGCCCGGCCAAAGGCGACCAGACGGTCAGCGCGCTGGCGAAGCGTCGCGTGCAGCCCGTCGGCGCCGCCGATGACAAAGGCGAATTCGCGCTGACCCTTCTCCAGGTGTGCCTGCAAGACAGCGGCGAACGCTGCGCTGGTCAGATCACTGCCGCGTTCATCCAAAGCGAACAGCGCAGCGCCAGGAGGTACGGCATCGAGCAGGAGCGCAGCCTCTTCGGCCGAGTCGCCCGGTTTCTTACGTGCCACTAGCTCTTTCAGCGTGATCTGCCAACCGCAGCGCTTGCTGTAGAGCGCATACAGCTCTCGGTGCGGCCCCGGCTTGGCGCGGCCGATGGCGGCAACGGTGATGCGCAAAGCCTGGCTGCTAGAGCATCACGCGGTTGCGGCAAACGCCAGTGCGGAAGGTGCCGGTCGCTCGGCCGTCTGCCGGCCGCCCCAGAGTTTCTCCAGGTTGTAGAAGCGGCGGACCTCTTCGCGGAACAGATGCACGATCACGTCGCCGGCGTCGATCAGCACCCAGTCCGAAGCGCCCTGGCCTTCGGCGCCTACCCCCTCATAGCCCAGCTTCTTCAGACGCATGACCAGCTTTTCGGCCATGGACGCCAGATGGCGCTGCGACGTACCGGTTGCGATCACCATGTGATCGGCCATGGTCGACTTGCCGATGAGGGAGATGGTGGTGGGATCGACGGCCTTGTCGTCTTCGAGCGACGCAAGGATCAGAGACAGCAAGCGGTTCTCGTCTTGAAACGCGTGCGATACGGCAGTGATGGTCACTTCCTCCTGTCCCAGGGAGGGCGATCGGCCGATTGGTCATGCCCGCGCCGGATCGCCGTACTGGAAAGCGCATTGCGCTTCGTATGCAAGAACACCCAAGCAGGCGGGGTCAGGCTGGCCAGGTCGAAAGCCTCCATCTCACATCTGCGCGCTTTGGCATAAGTTCGAGCCGCCGGCGCATGCTGACACCCATGAGAATAAGGTTCACGATCGAAAACTGCAATGGGCACGCATGCGAACAGACGGTGCCATCTGTGCCAGCGATGCAATTGCACCAAGTTGTCGGCGCCGATCAGCCAGACGAAATCCTTGGCATAGCGCCGCTGCAAATAGGCCACCGTGTCGGCGGAGTACTGCGTGCCGATCTCGGCTTCCAGCCCGGTGACATAGATCTTGGGGTGATTTGCCACGCGCTGCGCGTCAACCATACGTTGGCCGAGCGGCGCGGTCTCATTGGTCGATTTCAAGGGATTCTGCGGCGACACCAGCCACCAGACCGCGTCCAGGGCCAGGCAACGCAGGGCATCCAGCGAAATCTGCCGATGACCGGCGTGGGCCGGATTGAACGAACCGCCGAGCAGACCGACACGCTGGCGCGGCGGCCGATAGAGCGCAAGTTCGCTCTCAGCCAGCGGCTTAATGCGCACTTTTGGCCGACGCTTCAGATAGATGCCGGTCATGCCGGTCGGATCTGGCCCTGGCCGCGCACGACATATTTGAAGCTGGTCAGCTGCTCGACGCCCACGGGCCCGCGCGCGTGCATCCGACCGGTGGAAATGCCGATCTCCGCGCCCATACCGAACTCCCCCCCGTCAGCGAACTGGGTCGAGGCGTTATGTGTGACGATCGCGCTGTCGACCTCGGCGAGGAACTGCGCAGCGGCGACCTCGTCACCTGTGACGATGGCATCGGTATGGTGCGAGCCATAGCTGTTGATG
>JBHJHH010000029.1:0-103414 GCA_050331015.1 Geminicoccaceae bacterium | reverse complement strand
CCGAACTCCCCCCCGTCAGCGAACTGGGTCGAGGCGTTATGTGTGACGATCGCGCTGTCGACCTCGGCGAGGAACTGCGCAGCGGCGACCTCGTCACCTGTGACGATGGCATCGGTATGGTGCGAGCCATAGCTGTTGATGTGCGCAATGGCCGCATCGAGCCCATCGACAACCTTGGCGGCGATGATGGCATCGAGGTATTCGGTCGACCAGTCGGCCTCGCTCGCGGCGACGACGCGGTCATCGACCGCTTGGCACGGCGCATCGCCACGGACCGCGCAGCCGGCCTCGAGCAAGGCTGGAATGACCTCGGGCAGCAACCGATCGGCCGCAGCGGCATCGATCAGCACAGTCTCGGCGGCACCGCAAATGCCAGTACGGCGCATCTTGGCGTTCAACACAACCGCTTTGGCCATCTCGGTGTCGGCCGCAGCATGCAGGTAGACATGGCAATTGCCGTCCAGATGGGCGAACACCGGCACGCGGCTTTCCGCCTGCACGCGCTCGATCAGAGCACGGCCGCCGCGCGGCACGATCACGTCGATCGTTTCGCTCATGGTCAGCAACAGGCCGACGGCGGCGCGATCGGTGGTCGGCACGATCTGAATGGCCGCGTCGGGCAAACCGGCAGCACGCAAGCCCTCGCGCAGGCAGGCATGGATCGCTCGGGTTGAGTGGAAACTCTCGGAACCGCCGCGCAGGATCACAGCATTGCCTGCCTTGAGGCAGAGTGCCCCGGCATCGGCGGTGACATTCGGCCGGCTCTCATAGATCACGCCGATGACACCCAAGGGCGTGCGCACGCGGGCGATATCGAGGCCATTCGGCCGACGCCAGCGGGCGATTTCGACACCGACAGGATCATCGAGCTCGGCTATTGCCTCCAGGCCAGCGGCCATGCCGTCGATCCGCGCCGTATTCAGCACCAGGCGATCGCGCATGGCGGAAGCGATGCCGCGAGCATCGGCCGCCTGCAGATCCTCGGCATTGGCCGTCAGCAGATCGGTCTCGGATGCACGCAGTGATGCGGCGGCGGCGCGCAGGGCCTGGTCCTTGGCCGCCCGTGGCGTGGTCGCAAGCAGGCTCGCCGCGCGGCGTGCCGACTGACCCATCTGCGCCATGCTGCGTACCAGCAGATCCTCGCTCGCGGTCGCCATGAAGCTGTCTCCACACCCTTGTCATCGGCGCATGTGCCGTGCCTGACGGCATTCGACTAGCACCGGTTGCCGCATCTGGCCAACCGCTGAAGGCGCTGGCGCTCGCCATCACCCGGCCCGCGGCGGTGCTTGCCCATGCCGGGTTCCGCCTGGCTCAAAGCAACACCATGTCGTCGCGGTGTATCAAGGCGTTGCCGCGGCGATAGCCGAGCAGGAGGTCGATGTCCTCGCTGCGCCGGCCGGCGATCATCCGCGCTTCGCCGACATCATAGGCGACCAGGCCTTTGGCCAGGTCTTCGCCATGCGCTGCCTTGACCAGGACGGCATCGCCGCGCTCAAACGCGCCTTCGATCCCGGTCACGCCTGCCGGGAGCAGTGATCGGCCCGCTTTCAGCGCGCGCGCGGCGCCATCGTCGACGTGCACGACGCCGTTCACGGCCAGCGAGCCGGCGATCCAGGCCTTGCGCGCGCCCGAGGGATCGCGACCGGCTTCAAACAGCGTGCAGCGGTGGCCCTCGCGCAGCCGGGCGAGCGGTTGCCTGTAGCCGCCATTGGCGAGCAGGACGGCACAGCCGGAACGCGTGGCGATCCGTGCGGCTTCGATTTTGGTGGCCATGCCGCCGGTGCCCACGGCGGAGCCGACGCCGCCAGCCATGGCTTCGATTTCGGCATCGATCTGCGGCACATGGGCGATGAAGGGCGCAGCCGGATTCTGGCGCGGATCGCTGGCGAACAAACCGTCGACATCGGAGAGCAGCACGAGCAGATCGCACGTGGCCATGACCGCCACGCGCGCGCTCAGTCGATCATTGTCGCCAAAGCGGATTTCCGTGGTGGCCACGGTGTCGTTCTCGTTGACCACCGGCACGGCGCCGATCCGCAGCAAGGTGCCCATGGTCGAGCGCGCATTGAGATAGCGGCGGCGATCTTCCGTGTCATCGATGGTCAACAGGAGTTGGGCCGTGTGCAGACCCTTCGCATCGAGCGCGCGATCGTAAGCGGCCGCCAGGGCGATCTGCCCGGAGGCCGCCGCCGCCTGCTTTTCTTCCAGTTTCAGCGGACCCGCGGGCAGGCCGAGCCGGTGCCGGCCAAGTCCGATCGCACCCGAACTGACCACGATCACTTCGCTGCCCTGGCGCCGCAGGGCGGCAATGTCCATTGTCAGGCCATCGAGCCAGTCACGGCGCAGCCCGCCGGCGCGATCGACCAGGAGCGACGAGCCGACCTTAATGGTCACCCGTTTCGCCCGATCGAGCAGCTTGAGCGGGTTCTCGATCATAGGTCTGCGGAAAAGCCCGGCGCGCCGGTCGCGGCATCGGTCTCTGCCCGCTCGTCATCGAGGCGTCTGGCTGCCTTGATCGTGTCCAGCGCCGTGCCGAGCAACGGCTTGAGCCCAAAGCCGGTTGCTGCGGCGATTGGGTAGACCGTCTCGACGCCAAGCGTGCGCAGTTCGGCCAGGCGCGCTGCCCTGGTTGCCTCATCGAGCGCATCGCACTTGTTCAACGCGACCAGTTCGGGCTTGTCGGCCAAGCCATGACCGTAGGCTTCGAGTTCGCTCCGCACGGTCCGGTAGCTCTGCGCCGCATCGTCGGCGGTACCGTCGATCACGTGCACCAGCACGCGGCAACGCTCGATATGGCCGAGAAAGCGATCGCCCAGACCATGGCCGTCATGGGCCCCCTCGATCAGGCCCGGGATGTCGGCCAGGACGAAGTCCTCATCGTCGATGACGACAACACCGAGCTTGGGCTCGAGCGTGGTGAACGGGTAATCGGCGATTTTCGGTTTGGCGCGCGAAACAGCGGCCAGGAGGGTGCTCTTGCCAGCGTTGGGCAAGCCGACGAGTCCGGCATCGGCGAGCAGTTTCAGTTGCAGGCGGATCCAGCCTTCTTGGCCCGGCCAGCCCGGCTCAAAGCGCCGCGGTGCCTGGTTGGTGCTGGTCTTGAAGCGCGCGTTGCCGCGACCGCCGTCACCTCCTTTGGCGAGCACGATGCTGTCGCCCGCTCGGCGCAGATCGGCGATCAGCGTTTCGCCATCGTCATCAACGATCTGCGTGCCGACCGGCACGCGCAGCTCGATCGAGCTGCCCGCCTTGCCGGTGCGGTTCTTGCCCATGCCGTGGCCACCGCGCTCGGCCTTGTGATGCTGGCGATAGCGATAGTCGATCAGCGTGTTCAGGCGCTCGTCAGCGATCGCAATGACGTCACCGCCGCGCCCACCATCGCCGCCGTCGGGCCCGCCGAACTCGACGTACTTCTCCCGACGAAAGCTTAGGCAGCCGGCACCGCCGTCGCCACTCTTGATGAAGATCCGCGCGGAATCGATGAACTGCATGCGACGAAAAAGGGCGCCGCGACGGCGCCCTTACATCCTTTCAATGGCCTGCCAGCGCCGGCTTACTCGGCCGCGGCCTCAGCCGGGATCACCGACACATAGGTACGGCGCTTGAAGCCGGACTTGAACTGCACAACGCCGTCTTTGAGGGCAAACAGAGTGTAGTCCTTGCCGAGACCGACATTCTCGCCCGGATGCCAGGTCGTGCCGCGCTGGCGAACGATGATATTGCCGGCAATGACGTTCTGGCCGCCATACTTCTTGACGCCGAGGCGCTTGCCAGCCGAATCGCGACCGTTGCGTGAACTACCACCAGCTTTTTTGTGGGCCATGCTCTCTCTCCTTCAGCGCACCGGGGGGCTCAGGCCGCCAGAATGTCGTTGATGCGCACGACCGTCAGATACTGACGATGGCCGTTGCGGCGCCGGGAATTCTTGCGACGACGCTTCTTGAACACCGTGAGCTTCTCACCGCGCTTTTGCGCAAGAACTTCCGCCTTCACGGTGGCACCTTCGATGCGCGGCGTACCCACAACCGGCGACTCGCCGCCGATCATGAGGACGTGATCGAGATCGATCGTGCTGCCGACATCGGCCGTCAGCTTTTCGATGGTCAGCACATCGCCGCTCGCGACGCGGTACTGCTTCCCGCCGGTCTTGATTACTGCGTACATGGGTTTCGTGTCGTGTCCTACGGCGCGCGACCCGCTGCATCGCCCGCACCGTTCCTAAAAGCGAGCCGGCAACCTACTCGCCGCGTGCGCCCTGTCAAGGACGAGCGCTAGTCTTCCTGACCGGTCGCCCGCTTGAATTGCCTGATGAAGGCGCCGGGCTCGTGCTTGTCGGAGTTTTGCCTGGGCGCGGCGCGCTCGGGCGCGGCCGTTTCAGCCGCCGGCGGGGCAGGCGGCGGACTGGGTGTGGCCACTGGTTCCTGCGCTGCTGGCTTAAGATACGCGGGCGGCAGATAGCCATGGGTCCAGCCGTGAACCCCCATGACGCCGATCAAGGACACAAGAAGGATCGTGGTCAGCGTTGCGCTCAGCGGCGAGACACCACCGGCGTTGCCCAAGGCCAACTCGCGGGCATGGGTCTCTGCAACGCGATTGAAGACACGCCGACCGACGGAAATGAAGTGCAAGTGATAGAGTTTGTTGGCGTAAAGGCCGGCGATCAGGGCGCCAAGCAGGTGCAGTGCGACGCCGACAAGTAGGTCGCTGGCATAAATACCGAATGCGATCGCGCCAATCGTCCATAAAAAACCGATCAGCGCATAGATCCACATTTTTCGGTAGGCGAACCAGACAGGAAAGCACAAGAACGCCCGCTTATTCCAGGTAATATTGCGCCCGGACCAATCCATCCACCGCCAACGCTCGTCATAATAGCCCACATTTTCGCCGATAAAGGCGCGTGGCGTATCGAGAGCGTCACCTTCAGCGCGAATAGACCTCGCTTCACGCTGGCGGAGAAGTTGAGAATTGCCCGCGCCGGGCCCATCAATAACAGACATAACTTGTATCAAATGACCGGCTGTTGGGATCAATCCTGGTGGCCACGACGCCTGTGATTGGTACTGCACTGCACACACGGGTTTGTGCTGTCGAAGCGCACGATTTATTCCCAGTAGGTCTAAGCATGAAATCGACCGCCCGGCAACGACGAGCGCCCTCAACGCATCCTTTTACGCACATGTGTTGTTACTTTCGTGGCGCTGCTGCGCGCATCAATCGATCGCGTATTGCTTCACCTAATCCGTAAGTTGGAATTGGCGAGACCGCGATGCAGTCGACGCCCGTAGCATCCAGCGTGCGCATCGATGCGAACAGCCCGGCAGCCGCTTCGCGCAGATCGCCTTTCGGGCTCAGATTGATGGTCGGCCCGTCATGCGCCGGCACATCCGGGCCGAAGCTCAAGAACGCCTCACCCGGTGCAGGAACCTGAACATCGAGCCGAACCGTAGCAGCGGGCGCATAATGGCTCGCGAGTTGACCCGGTGCACGCGGCTGAGCCGGTGTACCGGCTGCAGCCTCGCTGACAGTGATATCCTGGGCGGCGAGATCGGCGCGCGTGATCGCACCCGGGCGCAAAAGCTCTGCCGACGCGCCGCTTAGATCGACAATGGCGGATTCCAGTCCCACGGAACAGGGACCGCCATCGACGATGACCGCCAGCGCATCGCCAAGTTCGGCGGCGACATGGTCCGCCGTGGTCGGGCTGACATGGCCGGAACGATTGGCGCTCGGGGCCGCCAAGGGACAGGCGCACGCGCGTAGGAGCGCTTGCGCGGCCGGATGCGCCGGCGCGCGGATCGCGAGCGTGTCCAATCCGGCTGAGGCCAGCCAGGCGATGTCGGCCGATGGCCGACGTGGTAGCACCAGCGTCAGCGGCCCGGGCCAGAAGGCTGCTGCCAGCCGCTCGGCACGTGCATCGACCACAGCGAACGCGCGCGCCGCGCTGAGGTCCGGCACATGAATGATCAGCGGGTTGAAACGGGGCCGGCCCTTCGCCGCAAAGATCGATGCGACCGCGCGCTCATTGCGTGCATCGGCGGCAAGGCCGTACACGGTCTCGGTCGGCATGCCAACCAGTTCACCGCGCATGATCGCGTCACGCGCGGCGCGAATGCCGGCTGCATCTGGCGCCCGGATCGGTGCGCTCACCCTGCCGAGGACACCAGCCGACCCTGGCTCAGCTTTGGGCGAACTTGCGGCGCATGGCACGCACGCCGGCATAGCCAAGCGCGACAACCAGGGCGGCCTTGACGATGGCGCCCAGCACGAACGGCATCAAGCCGAATTCGATCGCCTTTTCCGCGCCGATCAGACCGCTCAACCAGGTCAGGCCGCAGGCGAAAATCGCCAGCGTGCCGAGAACCGCGGCCAGGCTCAGTCCGGCCAGGTCATCCCGCCGCTCGACAATCGTACCGGCAAGCCAGGCTGCGACGGCAAAGCCGACCAGGAAGCCACCGGTCGGACCGGCCATATATGCAAGGCCGATGCCGCGCTCCGGCGTGCCGGCAAAGACCGGCAGGCCAAACGCGCCCTCGGCCAGGTAAAGCAGGATCGTCGCAAGGCCGAGCCGCGCACCGAGCGCAATACCGATCAGCAGGACGACGGCCGTCTGCATGGTCATCGGCACCGGGTAGAACGGCACTTTCAGCTTGGCCGACAGGGTCAAAAGCAGCGTGCCTGCCAGCGCCAGCAGAATATAGCGCGCATAGAGGGGCAGGCTGCCACTGGGGATCAGGGCATCGGCGACGGTCGGCTTGAGGCTGCGCGACGGCTGCATGGCGACAATTTCCCAAAAACATCAGAACCCGGAATGGGCGGGATCATAGCTGCACGCGGCACATGTGCAAGGCGTGCGCATGCCGCTCATGCCTGCGAATCGTCGTCCTGACGCGGTGCGACATCGTCGTCCGCCACCTCGGCGTCGTCCTGGCCCATGTCTGGGTTGTGCAGATCCATCAGGCGCCGGCCCGGTGTGCGCAGCGCCGCCTCTTCCGCGCGCCTCTGCTCGTGCGCTTCGACCCGCTTACGGTACTTGACCTCATGACGATGCGGCTGGGTCGGATCGAGCATCAATAATTCACACATGCGCTTATGACGGGTTTCGCCGTCCGGATCCTCTTCCAGCTCCTTGATGAGTGCCTCTCGCCGCTCACGAAAATATTCATAGGCAGCGCGATCTTCCGTTTCGACGTGCTCATCAATATAGCTTCGGGCATCGGCGAAGTATTTTTCATAAGCCTCTGCCCAGCGGCGCATGGTCTTTTTCTTCTCGCGCTCGAACTCCATGCGAAACTGGAGAATTTCTTCCGGCGACAGTCTCTGTTCAGCGAAGTCAGGTTCGATGAAATCCATGGGCGGCGGCGGCAGGCCGCGGGCGATCGCCTGCTCGATCAAATCCGGCCCGACCTCGATCTCGAAGCCTTCAGGCAGTTCGTCGAAGCTGACATGTGTCTGGTACCAGGGCACGTCACTGAAGCGAAACGACTGCCGCAGGCGAACGCCGCGCACTTCGCCGCGCTCATCGAAGACGAGCCTCGCTTTGTCCGGATCATCCGCCGGCTCGGCCATGCCTGCCGAGCCCACCATGGCGCCGGCACCGGTCGTGGTCACCGCGCTGCCCTGCGCCGGTACCGGCACGCCCTGCTGCGATGGCTCGGTCGTGGCCGGTTGTGTAGCCGGAGACGCTTGATCGGGCTCTTCGGGTAACGGCGCGGGCTTGGGCGTCGGTTGCCAAGCCGACCCGAGCACACGCCAGCCAATATCGTACCGGCAAAAGCCGCCGGGCCAATCGAGGGCCTCGATGGCGCGGTAGCAGGTGTCGCGCGCCTGCTTCAGCGTGGCACCGCGGGCCGTGACGTTAAGCACGCGGCCACCATTGCTGAGCCAGCCGCTATCGCTTCGTCTGGTACCGGCATGAAAAACCGTGACGTCGGGGCTGCTCGCCTCGGCGCGCTCGATGCCGCTGATCGGCTCGCCTTTGGCATGGTCGCCAGGATAGCCCTTGGCCGCCAGAACGACGGTCATCGCATGGACGTCGTCGAACCATTCGACGCTAGCCTCGGCGAGGCCGCCGCGCGCCGCCGCCGCCAGGACCGTGGCCAGATCGCTCTTCAGCCGCGGCATGAGCACCTGGCACTCGGGATCGCCAAAGCGGACATTGTACTCGATGAGCTTCGGCCCGTCCGCGGTGATCATCAGCCCGGCGTAGAGCACGCCTTTGAACGGCGTGCCCGCCTCGGCCATGCCCGCCACGGTCGGCCGGATGATCTCGGCCATGGCCCGCTCGGTCATTTCCGGCGTCATGATCGGTGCCGGGCTGTAGGCACCCATGCCGCCGGTGTTCGGCCCTTCGTCGCCATCGAAGGCGCGCTTGTGGTCTTGGGCCGTGCCGAACAGGGCGATGTTCTCGCCATCGCTGAGCACGAACAGGCTGGCTTCTTCGCCAACCAGGCATTCTTCGATGACGACACGCGCACCGGCCTCCCCGAAGCGGCCAGCGAAGGCGGCATCGATCGCCGCGTATGCCTCGGCAACATTCTGGACGACCACCACACCCTTGCCCGCAGCCAGGCCATCCGCCTTGATGACGATCGGTGCGCCCTGCTCGTCGACATAGGCCTTGGCGGCATCGCTGGCGCCGCTCTCGAAGGCCTTGTAGGCGGCCGTCGGAATGGCGTGGCGATCGCACAACGCCTTGGTGAAGGTCTTTGATGCCTCGAGCCGGGCCGCCGCTCCGCTCGGTCCGAATACGGCGATGCCAGCCGCTTCCAAAGCATCCGTGACACCGGCGACCAGCGGCGCCTCCGGACCGATCACCACCAGGTCAATCGCTTCCTGCCTGGCGAACGCGATGACGGCATCGCTGTCCGTCGGATCGATCGCCTTGACGCGCGCGTAGCCTGCAATGGCATCGCTGCCCGGCACGCAATACAGGGCGCGCACCTCGGCCGACGATGCCAGCGCCCAAACCAGGGCATGCTCGCGGCCACCGGCACCGACAACCAGGACACGCATGCGCTCGACACTCCTTGATTTCGTGGTGGATGGCGTGGCGCGCGTCCGTGCTTGCGCCAGGCAATTCGCCCTGTGGTTTATCACGAGGCCAGATAATTAGCCAGTTCAGCTCAGCCCATCGACAAACGGGAACAGCGCCTGACGCCTGTATACGCCCGCCGTTGCCGAGGCCAAGGCCGCACCCCACCGTCCCTTGGGACAACCGGACGCGGCAAACGCACGCGCATTTGATTATATATCACCGAACTTATACGTAATTTGCTGAGTGAGCGATCTCGCGCTTAACCAACGGAGTGCATCAATGACCTGTAATGTCGGTACCATCGACCGGGCCCTGCGGTTCATCCTCGGCGTGGTCCTTCTCGCCATGGTCTTCGCCGGCCCGCAGACGCCCTGGGGCTGGCTCGGCCTGGTCCTGATCGGCACGGCGGCGTTCCGCTTCTGCCCGGCCTACACCCTAATCGGTTTCAAGACATGCGCCGATAGCGGCGCCACGACCAAAGCCTGAGCGACGCGCGCCAGGGCCAGCGCCGCCGTGTCTTTTGTGCGGTTGCCAGCCTTGCCCGCATAGTGCTTGTCTGCCGCCGTTTCGAAGAACGGCGGACGCAGGATCATGACGGCGGCAGACCTCTCCATCGGCATTCTCGGTGCCAGCGGCTATACCGGTGCCGAATTATTGCGCCTGCTCGCCGGCCACCCGCGCGCGCACATCGCCTTCCTGACCGCCGAACGTCACGCCGGCAGGCCGATCGCCAGCGTGTTCCCGCACCTGGCGGTGCTCGAGTTGCCCGATCTGGTGCGCATCGAGGAAGCCGCGCTGGCCGATGTCGATGTGATCTACTGCTGCCTGCCTCACGCCACGACGCAAGAGGTCATCGCCGCCTTGCCGCGCGGCCCCAAGGTCATCGATCTGTCGGCGGATTTCCGCCTGCGCGATCCGGCCGTATACGCCGAATGGTACGGGCATGAGCACCGCGCCATCGAGGTGCAGCGCGAGGCCGTTTACGGCCTGAGCGAATTCGCCCGCGTGGCGATTCGCAACACCTGGCTGGTGGCCAATCCCGGCTGTTATACGACCGCGGCGCAATTGCCGCTGCGGCCACTGCTTGAAGCCGGCCTGATCGCCCACGAGCCGATCATCATCGACGCCAAATCAGGCATCACCGGCGCCGGTCGCGCGCTCAAGGAAGGTTCGCTGTTCGCCGAGGCCGCCGAGGGCTTTGCCGCTTACGGCGTGACCAGCCACCGCCATGTGGTTGAAATCGAACAGGGTCTGGCGGACAGCACCGGCACGCCCATGCGCGTGTCATTCACACCGCATCTGGTGCCGATGAACCGCGGCATTCTGGCAACCCTCTATGTGCAATGCGCAGACGGTGCTGCACCGGAGGATTTACACGAAAGCCTGGCGACGCGGTTTGCCGACGAGCCCTTCGTGCACGTCCTGCCCTATCGCGCACTGCCGGCCACCCGTCATGTGCGCGGCTCGAACCACACGCTGATCGCCGTGCACCCGGACCGGCGCCCGGGCCATGCCATCGTGCTGGCCGTGCTCGACAATCTGGTCAAAGGCGCGTCCGGCCAGGCGCTGCAGAACATGAACATCATGCTCGAGCTGGACGAAACGTTGGGCCTCGGCCAGCCGCCGATGTTCCCCTAGGCCCGTCCGGCCTCAGCCGGGCGGTTCATCCCAGAACATCGCCTCGATCTTGTGACCATCGAGATCGTAGAGAAAGCAGCCATAGTACGGCGCGCCGTAGTGCGGCCGCGGGCCGGGTGCACCGTCTTCGCGCGCACCCGCCTTGACCCCGGCCTTGTGAAAGGCATCGACCTCGGCCTTGCTGGCGGCGAGGAAAGCGACGTGCACGCCGTTGGCGCAGGTCGCAAGGCCGCCATCGTGCGGCGCTTGGATCCAGAACTCCGGAAACTGCCGGCCATAGGCGATCGCCTCGCCATGCTCCATGACCCGGCCGATGCCCATGGCACCTAGTACGGCATCATAGAAGGCGGCCGCGCGCGGCACATCGTTGGTGCCGAGCGAAACATGCGAGAGAATGCTAGGCGGTGTCGCGTCCATGATTTTCCTCCCCGTCAAGCCGTGCCACGATGGCGCCAGCGCTGCGTAAAAGACAAGAGGGAGCCTGCCATGCAACCCGGGCCGATCATCCTGCCCTACAAGGGCGTCTATCCGACCATCGCCGAGGATGCCTTCATCGCACCGGGTGCTGTGATCATCGGTGATGTCGAGATCGGCAGCGGCAGCGGTGTCTGGTTTGCCTGCGTCTTGCGCGGTGACGTGGCGCCGATCCGCGTGGGCGAGAACACCAACATCCAAGACGGCACCATCGTGCATGTCGCGCGCGACAACGGCCCGTGCCTGATCGGTTCCGGCATCACTATCGGTCACAAGGCGCTGGTGCATGCCTGCACGCTGGAGGATGGCAGTTTTGTCGGCATGGGTGCGATCGTCATGGATTTTACGGTCGTGCAGACCGGCGCCATGGTCGCTGCCGGTGCCATGGTCACGCCGAAAAAGAAGGTGCCCACCGGCGAACTCTGGGGCGGCCGCCCGGCCAAATACATGCGTGATCTGAGCGAGCAGGATCTGGCCGGCTTCGGCCCGCAGACCGATCATTATCGCAATCTGGCGGCAACCTATCGTCACGGGCTCGGCCAGGGCTCATGACCATTCAGCTCGCCGATATCGAACAGGCCGCCAAGGTGATCGAAGGCCGCGTCGTGCGCACGCCGGCCCTGGTCGCCGAGTCCCTCTCCGGCCGGTGCGGCTGCACGGTCGTGCTCAAATGCGAGAACCTGCAATACACCAGCTCGTTCAAGGATCGGGGTGCGCTCAACAAGCTCTCCAGCCTGACCGATGACCAGCGCAGGCGCGGTGTGGTCGCCATGTCGGCCGGCAATCACGCCCAGGGCGTCGCCCATTTCGCCACGGCGCTCGGCATTCCTAGCACCATCGTCATGCCGACCAACACGCCATTCGTGAAGATCGCCAAGACGCGCATGCTCGGTGCCAAGGTGGTGCAGCAGGGCGCCATGATCGACGAATCCGCCGCCGTCGCCCGCGAACTGGCGGACCAACACAAGCTGACAATGATCCATCCGTACGACGATCCGCTGATCATGGCCGGTCAGGGCACGATCGCGCTGGAATTGCTGGCCGAACACCCCGACCTCGACATGATCGTCGTGCCGATTGGCGGCGGTGGTGTCATCTCCGGTATCGCCGTGGCCGCCAAGGCGCTCAAGCCGAGCATCGAAATGGTCGGCGTCGAGGCCGCGGCCGTGCCCTCGATGTACTGCCGCTTGAACAACATCGCCCCGCCCGTTTGGGGCGCAACGATCGCGGAAGGCATCGCCGTCAAGACGCCTGGCGAGCTGACCGTACCGATCGTCAAGGATCTGGTCGATCGTGTGCTGCTCGTCGAAGAACCGCTGCTCGAACAGGCGATCATCACGCTTTTGGAAGACCAGCGCATGGTCGTCGAAGGCGCCGGCGCCGCCGGACTGGCCGCCTTGTTGCGCTATCCGAAAGGCTTTGCCGGCAAGAAGGTCGGTCTCATCCTGTGCGGCGGCAACATCGACTCGCGCCTGCTCAGCGACGTCATCCTGCGCGGCCTGGTGCGCGATCGACGGCTGGTGCGCTTGCGCATTGGCGTACCCGACCAGCCGGGCCAGCTCCATGCCGCCACGGGCATCATCGCTGAGGCCGGCGGCAATGTCGTCGAGGTCCACCATCAGCGCGCGTTCTCGCATCTGTCGATCAAGGCCACCTCGATCGACATCATCGTTGAAACCCGCAACGCCGACCACGCTGCCGAACTGATCGCCAAGCTGAAAGTGCGCGGCTTTGACGTGAGCGAGCAAAACGCCAGACCGGACAGCTGGTGAGCGATGCGGCATTGTTCGCCTCGCCGGCTTGACCCATGTCAAAGTGGCCAACTACATAACCCGAGGGAGGATCCCCATGAACCATGTCGCCACCGTCTTTGCCGCAGCTTTGCTCATCACCGGCAGCGCCCTGGCCCAGGAGCGCACGCCCTCGCCGGAAGGCGCGATGGTCTACATCATCGCACCGGAAGACGGCGCCACCGTGCAAAGCCCGGTGACGGTCCTGTTCGGTGCCAGCGGCATCGGCATCGCGCCGGCCGGCGTTGCACACGACAATACCGGCCACCATCACCTGATCATCGACGCTGAGCTGCCGGCGATGGACGGGCCGCTGCCGGCCGATGACCAGCATGTTCATTTCGGGGGCGGCCAGACACAGACCACCATCGAGCTCGAGCCAGGCGAGCACACGCTGCAGCTCCTGCTCGCCGACCACAACCACGTGCCGCACGAGCCGCCGCTCAGTTCCGAGGTCGTGACGATCACCGTCGAGTAGCGCCGGATCGGCGCCGTGATCGGCTGGTTCGCGCCAACCGGTCACGGCGTGCGGTGCGCTAGGCCGCCTTCAGGGCCTCTTTGCGCTCGGCGACAACCTTCTTCGCCACCGTGTCCGGTGCGGGTTGCAGGTGATCAAACTGCCAGGTGAAGAAGCCGACACCTTGTGACAGCGCGCGCAGGGGCTGGATCAGATCGTAGATCTCGCTTTGCGGCAATTGCACAGCGATCTCGTCCCATTTCGGCCACTCCGGCTTGGCGTCATAGCCAAGGATCTGGCCACGCTTGCCGGAAACCAGCTGCAACACCTTCGAAGTGTAGGCACTGGGCACGGATACGGTTGCCTGCACGACCGGCTCAAGCAGCACCGGGTCGCAGGCGGGCAGGCCTTCGCGCAACGCCAGACCGACGGCGAGCTTGAAGGCCAGTTCCGAGCTGTCGACGCTGTGCGCCTGGCCGTCGAACAGGGTCACGGCGACATCGACCACCGGGAAGCCGAGCGGCCCCTGCCGCAGATACTCGACCGAACCCGCCTCAACCGCGGGGATGTAGGATTTCGGCACGGAACCGCCGACGACCTTGTTGTTAAAGGCAAAGCCACCGCCGCGCTCGAGCGGTTCGATGGTGATCTTGACGTCCGCGAACTGACCGTGACCGCCAGATTGCTTCTTGTGCCGGCCGTGCGCCTCGGTGCGCTTGCGAATGGTTTCGCGATAGGCGGTCTGGGGTGCAAACGTGTCAACGTCGACCTTGAACTTGTTGCGCAGCCGCTCGAGGGCGACGCGCAGATGCATCTCGCCCTGTCCCCAAAGCTGGGCCTCGCCGAGCTCCTGGTCCTGGACGAAGCGCAGGGACGGGTCCTCATCGGCCAGCTTGGTGAAGGCCTCGGAGAGCTTGACTTCGTCGCCGCGATGGCGCGCGCGCACAGCCTGGGCGAACACCGGCTCAACCCGCATCGGCTTCGGCAAAGTCGGCATGTCGACCGCGCCGCCAGGACCGACGATGTCGCCGGTGCTGCGCTGTTCGAGGCGGCCCAGCCCGACGACCTCACCGGCGAACGCCTTGCCGACGGCATCGTGACGGGCGCCGAACACTTGGTACACGCCGCCGATGCGCTCGCCGGCAATCGTGCCGCCGTCCTCGACCGATCCACGCCAGACGCGCACGACGCAAAGCTTGCCGGCGTGCGGCGTGTGGATGGTTTTCAGCACCTGCACCAGCGACTCTCCTGCCGTCTCAATGCCGACACGCGCGGCCGTGTCCATGGCACACGGCGCTTCACGGGTCAGCGCCTCGAGCAGGCGGCGCACTCCCATATCCTGACTGGCCACCCCGATAAAAACGGGCACGACCTGATCGGCGCGCAGGCTCTTTTGCAGATCGCGCAACACGGTCTCATTCGGCGGCACCTGATCTTCGAGCAGCAGCTCAAGCAGATCGTCGTCGAAGTCCGCCAGCGTCTCCAGCATCTCGGCACGCGCCGCTGCTTCGCGATCCTCGTATTCCGGCGGCAGGGTCATCGGCTCGGACGGGCCGCCAACGGTGTAGTGGTAGGCCTGCTCGGTGAGCAGATCGATGTAGCCGACCAGCGTTTCGCCTCGGCCGATGGCGTAGTGGTGCGGCACGATCGGCCGGTCCGACAGCTCGCGCAGGCGCTCGAGCAGATCGCGAAACGGCGTATCCGAGCGATCCATCTTGTTGATGAAAATGACATGCGGAATGCAATGCCGATCCAGGTAGGTCAGCCAGGGCGACACGGCGATCATGCGCTCCGCGTCCGGATCGACGACGATCACCGCCGCGTCAACACCGACCAGAACATTGGCGGCTTCCTGGCTGAATTCGACCGAGCCTGGCGTGTCCAGCAAACAAAAACGCACATCGTCCAGATCGATATGCGCCACATTCAGCTCCGTGCTCATTGAGGCCTGCCTTGCCTCGGCGGCGCTGTCGCCGACGCACGAACCCTCTTCGACCGAGCCCTTGCGATTGATCGCGCCACTGACGAACAGCAGACTTTCCAGCAAGGTCGTCTTGCCGGTGCCCTGCGCGCCAATGAGCGCGATATTGCTGACGCGACGCTGGTTCGACATAGGTTGCGGCCCTCCGGATCTTGGTGCCCGTCGCCTGTCGCGGCGGTTTCACGCTTTTGCCATCGGTCTGTCATAGTTCACCCAAAAACACACCGACTCAAGGCCAACCCGATGGTGCAGCGCGTCGATTGCCGAACCTGCGGCGATCCACCCTAGCTCACGCCGAGCCGCTCGCGGCCGACGGTTGCGCGATCACAAACCGGCGAGCGGAGCGCGTTGGCGCCAGTCCGACCGTGCATTGCCAGCTAGACGAGCCATCGGTAGAGCTCCATGCCGGTCCAGATGATCACGGCCCACAGACCGAGCGAAAGCACCAGCGCCAGCATGGCCGCCTTCGGCGGATCGAGCCGGTGCTCGTCAAGGTCGGCATGGTTGCGATAGGTGCGCTCGGCGTCCGCGTGATAGGCCATGCAATCATCGTCCCGCTTGAGGTGCTCGCGTGAACCTAGCGCACAGACCTTAAGGAAAGGTTAAGGCGGGCGCCTTGTGCGTTCGAGCGGCGAAACGCGACCCGGTGCCGCTGCCAAGCTTTGAGCAGGTGTCGCTAAGTCTTGACCTACCAACTGCCACGCCACTAGCAGCCCGACGGAGGTGCAGCGCATGTTCATCGCCATGAACCGCTTCAAGGTCAGATCCGGCGCCGAAGCCGAGTTCGAGGAACTCTGGCGTTCGCGCGATCGTCATCTGGACGAGGTCCCCGGTTTCAAGGAGTTCAAGCTTCTGCGCGGTCCTGCGGGCGACGGCTTCACGCTGTACAGCTCGCACACGGTCTGGGAGTCACGCCAAGCCTTCGAAGACTGGACCCGGTCCGAAGCCTTCCGCCTGGCCCATAAAGATGCCGGCAAGAACAAGCCGTTGCACATCGATGCGCCGGTGTTCGAGGGCTTCGACGTGGCGCTCGACAGGTAGCGCGTCGTCCAACCACGCGATGACCTGACGGTGCGCAAGATCATCCATATCGACATGGACGCGTTTTTTGCCGCCGTCGAACAGCGCGATCACCCGGGCCTGCGCGGCAAGCCCATTGCGGTGGGCGGCTCGAGCGAGCGCGGTGTGGTCATGACCGCCTCCTACGAGGCACGCCCGTACGGTGTGCGTTCGGCGATGCCTTCCGTGGTCGCCAGGCGACGCTGTCCCGACTTGATCTTCGTGCGGGCGCGCATGGACGCCTATCGCGAGGTCAGCCAGCAGATCCGCGCGATTTTTCGCCAGTACACGGACCTTTTTGAGCCGTTGTCGCTCGATGAGGCCTATCTTGATGTCACCGAGCCCAAGCGGGGCGACGGAAGCGCCACGCAGATCGCCAAGGCGATCAAGGCGGATATCCTGCAAGCGACGCGGCTGAGCGCATCGGCCGGCGTCTCATTCAACAAGTTCCTGGCCAAGATCGCTTCGGACATGAACAAGCCGGACGGTTTGACGGTCATCCGCCCGGCGCAGGCCGATGCCTTTATCGCTGCCCTGCCGATCGAGAAGTTTCATGGCGTCGGCCCGGTGACTGCGCGCAAGATGCACGAGGTCGGCATCCGCACCGGTGCCGACCTGCGCAGCTTCAGCGAAGCCGAGCTGGCGTTACGCTTCGGCAAGGCCGGCGGGCATTACTATCGTATCGCGCGCGGCATCGACGATCGCACGGTGCAACCCAGTCGTCTGCGCAAGTCGATCGGCGCCGAGCGGACATTCGAAACCGACATCGCCGATCCGGCGGACATGGTCGAACGCCTGCGGCCGATCGCCGATAAGCTGGCCGAGCGCATGGCCGCCTCGGAAAGCTTCGGACGCACCGTGACCCTCAAAATCAAGCACCGCGATTTCACCATTCAGACCCGCTCGCGCTCGCATGACCGGCCGGTGACCAGTGCCGAGGCACTGATGCGCGATGCCCAGGATCTGCTCTATCACCCGCACGCACCACATCTGCCGGTACGCCTGCTCGGCCTGAGCATTTCCAATTTCGATCAGCACAACGAACGCCTGAGCATCCAGCTCGAGCTTGATGTCTAGCGCTCAGACAAGCGGCGCTTCCTTGAGCACCGACGCCGGATCGGCGACCGCGTCGGGGTTAGGGCTCTGGCCCTTTTCGATCCAGCGTTTGCCCAGAACATAGGCCTGCGGCATGGCAATGGCGTCGACTCGCGTGAGCCGGCCGGCGGTGTAGCTCCACAGGCTGCCACTGTGCTCTTTCGGCCCGGCGCGCCAGACCGCGGTGTCCGCGCCTTCGCCAAGGCCGACGATCTGCAGCTTGACGTCGTACTGGTCCGACCAGAACCAGGGCACATCGACATAGTCCTGCGGCCGATCGAGCATGGCGAGCGCACACGCCTTGGCCTGATCGACAGCATTTTGCACCGATTCCAGCCGCACCGGTGCGGCACTGAACGGGCTGGGGAACCGCGTGACGTCGCCGGCGGCGAAGATTGCCGGATCGCTGGTCCGACAGCAGGCATCGACGACGACGCCGTTGTCACACGCCAGACCGGCGGCTTCGGCCAGCTCGCTCGCCGGGATCACGCCAATGCCGACAACCGCCAGCTCGCACAGCACGACCTGGCCATCGCCGAGCGAAATGCCGGTAAGCCTGCCATGCTCGCCGACAAAGCCGGAGACATCGACATCGAAGCGCAGATCGACGCCATGGGCGCGGTGCAAGGCGGTCATCACCTCGGACACTTTCGGCTCGACCACCCGGGCCAGCGCGCGCGGGGCTTTTTCCAGGACGACGACCTGTTTGTCGTGTGCAGCGGCAACCGCAGCGGCTTCCAGCCCGATGAAGCCGGCACCGATGACGACCACGCGCGCTGCCTGATCCCAGCTTGTGCGCATGGCATCAATGTCGGCTAGGGTGCGGATGGTGACGACGCCCTCGAGCTCATGGCCCGGCAGCTCGAGCGTGCGCACATGCGCGCCGGTCGCCAGAGCCAGGCGGTCGTAGCCGAACCGCGCGCCCGAGCGCAAAACGACCTCGGCCCTGTCACGATCGATCTCGATGACAGGATCGTCCAGGCGCAGATCGATACGCTCGTCGGCATAGAAGCTTTCCGGCCGGATCCACAAGCGCGCGCGCTCGACCTCACCTTTGAGATAGCCTTTGGACAAAGGCGGCCGCTGATAGGGGACGACGCCCTCATCCCCGATCAGGACGATCTCGCCGGCGAAGCCTTCCTTGCGCAGGCTGGCGCAGAGCTGCGCACCGGCATGGCCGGCACCGATGATGACGAAACGCTGCACCTTCCCACTCCCGCCCCGAAAACGACGGCCAGCACACTGTGCCAGGCGCGCCGGGGCCGCAAGCCCGCGGCCATGCCTCAGGCCTGGTCGAGTGCCCCGCGGCGCACCATCTGCGAGGGCCATTCATCGAAGGTCGGCAGGCTGTTCGGCGCAACCTGCATGCGCTCGACCTCGGCATCGATCAGATCGACACCGTGATTGGCATTGGCCAGATCGCCGGCGGCGACGTGGCTGCCCGAGGGCAGATGGTGCACGACCGTGACCCGGAAGCGCTGGCCGGCACCGCTTTGCGGCGGCGCGAAGGTCATGACGTAGCGAATGTCGGCCTTGCGCAGTTCGAAACAGAAGCCGCGTTCTTCGACGATGCTGAGCCTCGTCTCGTAGCGCAGCTCGCGCTGAAGAAAGCTGGCGTGAATGTAAATCGGCCGCAGGACATAGCGCTCGAGGCCGACCGCCTGGCGCATGACCGACGGCTGGCCATTGCCGCGCAGATGCCTGGTGAACGCGAACAGTCGATCCAGCATGTCGTCTCCAGTGCAGCCCACGCCGGCACTTGTCCTGCCCGGCGCTCAGCGACACCTGTAGCCTTCAGGCGGAAAAGAAAGGGGCCGTTTGCATGAGCGGCACACATACCACGCGACCGGATGCCTACGATACGCGCGAAGTGGTGCAAGCCTATCAGTTCTTCGATGGCTTGCGTGCGCGCGGTTACCTGCTCGATTTCGACCCGCAGGACATGCGCCACGGCATCATCGGTGTCTGGGCCAAGCATCGCAACCCGCTGGCGGAGCATTCGACCTATCTGAGTCTGACCAAGCACTTTCGTCCCCAGGCGTTTTTCTTGCGGCGCACCCGTTACATGCTGGAATGCAGCGGCAGCGGCCTGTCCACACCGTCGCACCAGGGCTGCGTGCTGGCCTGGAGCCTGCGCGATCTGCTACGGCAATCGGGGCAGATCATCGTCGCACGCGAACGCGGCGAAGCGGTCAGCCTGATGGAACGCAAGTCTGCCTTCGCCGCTTTAGCCGGTTAGCCAACAACAAGCCCGCAGCATTGGATCGAGCGACGTGGAACACCGCTGGTTTTACATCGTCGTCCTGGCCGCCTTCGTCATCACCGGGCGGAAATTCCTTGATGCCTGGAAGTCCGAAGCGGCCGATGCGCCACGCTGGCGGGCGATTTACCTGACGGCCTGCATCGGCTGCTTTCTGATCGTGGCGTTCTTCGAAATCCAGCTCTAAGACAAGCGCAGCGCGCCAAGCTGGAGACCACCGGGCGCGTGCTCGGAGCGTCGACTTGCGCTGGCAACGCCTCACCGCACAGCTTGTCTTGTTGGCTTTGGTCGCCACGCCTGGACCAAGCAGCGTCGCTAACGCCCAAACCCTAGCCCGCGATGTCACCCAGGACACCTACGAGAGTGCCCGGCTGATCCTGCCTTATGCCTTCTACAGCGACAGCCTCCGCCTGGCCGGCGGCGTCGCGGGCGGGCGCTCGGCCAATTTCAGCGAAACGGACGTTCTGTTCGGCGCGCTCATGGCGACCACGAACCGCTCGTTCGCCGCACTGGGCAGCGCCAGCGGTGTGCGCGTGCCCTGGACGCGACGTTTTTTCCTGGAAGGCGTCTTCTCGCTCGGCCGCTACACCGATCAGCGGCTCTATGGCAGCAGATTGCCGTTCGACGGGCCGAACCGGCCGGGCAGCAACGGCTCGGATCCGGATGACTTCATCTCCGGCGAAGGCCGCGACGACTGGGCGTTCTTGCGCCTGCAATACATTTTACCACTCGGCGCGATGCGTGACGATCCGGTCGCCCGCTACGTGCTCGACAAGGGTCTGCTGGTCGAGGGCGCGACCGGCACCGGTGCCTTCAATCCGCTGAACAGCGGTCGCACCAAGATCGAACTCGAGCCGTTCTACCAGCGCCGCTCGTTCGATGAGGACGAGGATCTCTCGACCTTTGCCGGCAACGGCCTGCGCCTGCGGCTGGACTACGACAACACCGATTTCATCCGCAACCCGAGCCGCGGCAGCCACGTCAAGCTCACCGCCAGCCACGATTTCGGCGCGCTCGACAGCGATGGCTCCTGGACCACCTGGGAGATCGAGGGCACCACCCATGTCGATCTCGGCAGCTCATGGGCCATGCGCCAGAACGTACTAGCGCTGAATGCCTGGACGATCGACACGCCGAGCTGGCAGGTCGAAGAGCGCGGTCCGGTCGACGTCATCGACGGCCGGCCGCCGCCGTTCGAGGGCGCCAGCCTCGGCGGCTTCTTTCGTATGCGCGCCTATCCGAGCGACCGCTTCAATGACCGCGCCGCGCTCTATTACAGCGCTGAAATGCGCATGATCCCGGCCTTCAACCCGCTCAAGGGAATCGCCTGGCTCGAGCCCTTCGACATCGACTGGGTTCAGCTCGTGCCCTTCGTCGAGCTTGGCCGGGTGGCGCCGGACTGGGATCTCGTCGAGCTGCACAAAGATCTGCAATGGGATGTCGGCACCGGCCTGCGCTTCATGGCCGAGCGCAGCGTGCTTCGGCTCGATCTCGCCGTCGGCCCCGAAGGCTTCGGCGCCACCGCCATGGTCGCGCATCCGTTCTGAACGTCATTGAAGCGTGACATACGATCGCTATGCCGTGGGGTGTATCCGCACACCAGGAGGCAAGCCAATGGCGAACGCGCCGGCACCCGTGCTTACCGAAGAAGCTCTCAAGGCCATTCCGGACAGCCTGTTGAACAATTGGGGCTGGCTGGTCGCGCTGGGCGTCCTGATGATCGTGCTTGGCGTCATCGGCCTGGGCATGAGCTTCGCGCTCACGCTCGCCAGCGTGCTGTTTTTCGGCGTGCTGTTGCTCATTGGCGGCGGGGCAGCCCTGATCGATGCCTTTCGCCATCCAGGCTGGAAGAGCACGCTTTGGCATGTGCTCCTGGCAATCCTGTACGTTGCCGCCGGTATCGCCGTGATCACCGATCCACTGGTCGCCTCGGTGTTCATTACCCTGATGATCGCGATTACGCTGATTGCCAGTGGCGTGCTGCGCCTGATCATCGCGTTCCAGCACAAGGGTGTCGAGGGCTGGTGGCTGTACGTCATCGGCGCGGCACTATCGATCGTGCTCGGCTTGATGATCATGGCGAAATGGCCGGTTTCGGGCCTGTGGATCATCGGCCTGTTTGTCGCGATCGAGATCATCGCGACCGGCGGCACCTATCTGGGCATCGGCTTGGCCGCACGCCGGGCGCGCCAGGCGCGTGAGGCTCAGGGCGGCGCGGCCGCAGCAGCCACCGGCGCCTAGAACAGGTGGCTCAGCGCAGGTCGCGCAACAGCGCGACCTGCCACACCTCGACACGATCGCGGTGCGTGCGGATTTCGATCGGCGGCAGATCCGTGCGCTGGTTGAACCGTTCGCTCGGGCCATCGAGACCGCGCCTGGCGATCAAAAGGACCGGCTGGCCGCGCGCGTCCTCGAGATCGGTCATCAGCTCGTAATGATTGTTCGGCCGTCCGTCCGGATCCCACATGATGGCGTCATCCAGCGTGGCGTCGGCATAGAACAGGGCCTCGGCCATGGCCTTGCGGTCATCGAACAGCAGGAAAGCGCCCGGATGCTCGGCTCTTAAGGCCTTGATCTCCTCGCCGAAGTCCCGCCAGCCGCGCAGCTTGCGCACCGGATCGAGCTTACGCGGCAGATACTCGACACCGCGTGCATCCAAGATCGGTTGGAAGCTGTTCATAGCGATGAAGGCGATGATGTGCAGGACCAGCGAAACACGCAGCCAGAGCATGCGGCCGCTCTCGATCAGCCAGGCACTCACGGCGACTGAGGCGCTCAGATAGACCGGTGCTGCCCAGTTGGCATTGGCCTTGGACAGCAGTGCCTGGACGCAGATGATTAGCAAGAGCGGCCACGAAAAGCTCAAGAGCAAGG
This sequence comes from Geminicoccaceae bacterium, assembly GCA_050331015.1. Classification (GTDB taxonomy): domain Bacteria; phylum Pseudomonadota; class Alphaproteobacteria; order Geminicoccales; family Geminicoccaceae; genus JBHJHH01. Next base: position 80,749 of record JBHJHH010000029.1, on the reverse strand, counting down.
CATAGCGCGCATCGCTCGACAGCTTGCGCGTTTGCGCCAGCATGACGAGCAGGACGAGGAACAGGATCGGCCCGAAAACGCCGAACTGCGCGCCGAAGAAGTCGCCGAATTCGTCCGGATTGATCACCTGGTTCGAGGTGATGTCCGCGTTTTCGCCGACGTGCAAAATGCTGGCAAAGCCATGCTGGGCGTTCCAGAACAAGTTTGGCGAGAACACGATGACGGCTGCCAGGGCGAACAGTTTCGGCCCGGCACTGCGCCCGATCGCGCGCATATCGCGATCGCGCCAGAGCAGGATCACCAGCGAAAGCACGAACGCGACGGCGGTGTATTTGCTGAGCAGGCTGAGACCGAGCAGCGCGCCGGCGATCGCCCAGGTCAATCTGCGTCCGTTTTCCAGCGCGCGCGCCAAAGCATAGAGCGCCCAGGCCCAAAACAGCATCATCGGCGGATCGGTGCTGTTCAGTTGTGCCGACAGGCTGACGCCGGGCAACGTGAGATAGACAAGACCGCCCCAAAAGCCGATGCGCGCGCCGAACAGATGCGTGCCCAGGGCGTACAGGCCGGTGGCCGTGCCGGCATGCAGCAAAGGCATCGGCAGACGCACCGCGAATTCGCTGACACCGAACAGTTCGGTCGAGGCCCGTGTCAGCCAGGCGATCACCGGCGGCTTGCTGTAATAACCGAACGCCAGATCGCGACCGTAGTCCCAGTATTGCGCCTCGTCGCCGTAGAGCGGATGGAACGAGCAAGCGAGATAAGCCACGCGCAACGCGGTGATCAGCAGTGCTGCCAGGATGAACGCCCAGAGATAGCCGTGGCCTGACTGACCATCGCTTGGCGTTGGAAACAGGATGGTTGGCATGGACATGGCTGCGGGCGGTACTCAAGCAATCGGGCCGATCTGCGCGGAGATGTAGCGCGCGCCACGGCCGCGCGGTGGCGACGCCATCGATCTAGCACGGCGATCCGGGTGCCGGCGACGCCCGCCAGGCCACAGCGACGCCCGGATCGCGCAACGATCGCCGGGCACGCGACAATTCCCGCCCGCGTAAACGGAAAGTTTACGAAGCTCTGCCAGACTGCCCGCGTGCAGACAGACAAACCGCTCAGGACGTGCGCGCGTGATACTCGTTGAGCAGGCCGGCGGCGAGGACCACCCGGCTTATCGCAAGCTCGAGGCCGCCAATCTCAGGCGGCAGTACGACTTCTTGCAGTCCCTGGTCGAGGCCGCGCTCGAAACCGACCAACCCTATCTGTCGCATGCCATCGTCAGGACGCTGCATGTTCATGCCATGTCGTGCCTGTTCGAGGACGCCGGCGTGTACCGGAAGGTGGCGGTGCGCGCGGGAGGGCACCGGGCGGCATTGCCCTCGCGCGTGCCCGATCTCATGGAGTTGTTCATCAATCAGGTGAACCGGGCCTGGGCCGGCACCGATGCCCTGACGCTGTGCGCCTTCGTTTACTGGCGCATCTGCCACATCCATCCGTTCGTCAACGGCAATGGCCGGGCGGCACGCGCTGCGAGCTATTTTGTGCTGTGTGTGAAGAACGGCGCTTGGCTGCCGGGCGACCCGATCCTGCCCGAGCGCATGCGTCTGCGCAAACCGCTCTACGGCCCGGCATTAAGCAAGACGGATGAGGGCGCGGGCATCCGCCAGACGCCGCTGGGCGCGCTGAAATCCTTGATCTCTGCGGATCTGAGCGAGCAGCTGCGTGCCGCTGGCGCGCCGTCGCCCGGCCTTTGCGCCGACCTCGCCAAGCTGGCGCACCTGCCCTCTTCGGCCGTCCACTAGGCGGCGGTGTTGCCGTGCTAGAACGCCCGGCGCCAGGCGACAAAGGCCGCCAGATCCGGCCCGGCATCGGCATCGTGGCCGGGTTCGAGCTGGCCGATGACGCCGAACCTGATGTGGTCCTGGCTGCCCAGAGGCCGGCCGTAGCCGAGTTCGATGTCGATCTGCCGCCCGGACGGTTCGAGATCCACCTGCGCGCGCCGCCGCTCGATTTCGCCCGTGGCGTGCATCGCAACCGGCACATCGACCGTGGCCGAGCCGGCGCCGACACGCAGCGGCTGTGATGCGGCAATGTGCAGACGATCGCCGGGTGCCAACACAGCCGCGCGCGCGAGGCCGAGGCCGAAGGCTTCGCTGCGCACATCGTCATAGGCCTCGATCAGGCTGTCGCTGGCACTGTCGGCATTCGACCAGCCCAGGCTGGCATGGCCGAGCACGGTCCAGCGTTCGGCGATCGGCCAGGCGGCGCTGAAGCCGACGAAACGGGTCGCACCGGCACCATCCAGGGCGAAGCCGCCGGCGCCGCTGGTCGCCAGCAGCGCTTCCTCCTCGCGCAGATCGCCGAACTGCAGGCCGATGCGCGCCCCGCTGGCAAAGTTCTTGAACAGTTCGGCGCGCACGGCCATGCGCGCGCCGTCGACATCGGTGAAGCCAACCTGGTCGCCAGCCGCTTCGTCGTCTGCGATCGCAAACCCGGCGCGCAGGCCGAAACCATCGCCGATCTCCTGCTCGATGGCCGCCTGATGGCCGCCGTCGGTGAGCGCCGCATGCGGCGATCGAAAGGCATCATCGCTGAGATAGCCGGTGGCGGTCATGCCCTTGGCCACGCCGAAGAACTGACCGGCGCCGGCACCGCTGGCGAAATGAACGCGCGTGGCCGCGCCCAGCGGTGCGCTGAGCGCCAGGCTGTCGACCTGCTCCCTGAACGAACGGCCATGCCCGGACCAGTCACGAAAGCCAGCGTCCGAGAATCGGCTTTCCAGGCGAAAACCCAGTACGTCCATGTCATGACGGCTGCGGGCTTCGACCATCGGCCCCAAACGATCGGCCAGATCGAAGTGCGCACCGTCGGACTGCACGCCGTGGCGCAGGTCGGTGCGAAAGGCGCGACCGTAGCCATCAAGAAAGATTGCTTGGCTGAGAACGCCGGCACCGCTCAGCGAGTCGCCGAAGGCAGCACCCGAGGTCACGCCGGTCCGGTCCAGCGCCACACCGGCGCCGACCTGGGTACCGGTCGGCAGGATCGCCGCACCTTGCGGGCTGAAGGCCGCCTCGAGATCGATCAGGCCCCGACCCTCGACCGTTTCGCCCGCGCTGGTCGATCGTGCGGTATCCAGCAGCAGCGCAACCAGGGTTTCCGGCGCAAGATTGGGAAAGGCCTGCTGCAACAGGGCCAGGGCGCCAGCAACATGCGGCACGGCAAAGGATGATCCGGCCAGGAACGGCGAGGTGCCGCCGCTGATGTCGGTCGAAACGACATCAACGCCCGGCGCCAGGAGGTAGACCGACGCCGCATCGCCCGCCTGGTTGTTCTCCGACCACGGCTGATCCGCATCCGTGCTCGCTCCGACGATGATCGCCCGGCCGAGCGCTTCCGGGCTCAAAGCGAACAGCGCGCTGGTATCGGGCTGTTCGCCGCGACCATTGCCGGCCGCGAGCACGACGATCTTGCCGGCAGCGGTCGCTTCCTCGAGCGCTTCGGTCCAGGCCGTGCCGCCACCACCGCTCAGGCTGAAGCTGATGATGTCGGCGTCGTTGGTGGTGGCATAGCGCGTGGCCTCGGCCAGGGCATTGGTGAAATAGACGCCCGAGGTGCTGCCGCAGATGGCGCAGGCGTCGTCTTCCGCCTCGGCACGGATCGCTAGCAAGGACGCATCATAGGCGACGCCATGCATGCCGACTTCGTTGCGCGCCGCCGCCAGCAGGCCGGCCACCCAGGTGCCGTGGCCGCGCTCGTCATCGAGGGTGCCGCGTGAGTCGTTGATGTCGGTACTGCGCGGGTCGATCGCGCCGACCTGATCGGGGTGATCGACATCGACGCCAGTATCGATGCTGGCGATCAGCGCGCCAAGACCGCTGAAGCCCAGACTGTAGGCGCTGCCGGCACCGAGTGCATCCAACCCGTAATTGAAACGATACTCGGCGGTGTCGAAACCGGTACCGACGGTCGGCTCACTGACGATCGGCGCCTCGTCGGGCCCGGACGTCTCGGCCGGATTCTCGGCCGAGGGCGCCGGCTGCGCTGGCGCACTGCCGGGCGATGTGACCGGTTCATTGCTGACCTGGCCAGCACCCGAGCCACCGCCGCCACAAGCGGCGAGCTGGAGCACGAAGGGTGAGAGAAGCAGGAGGCAGGCAAAACGCGCAACGTACGAACACCGGCACATAAAGGTGCCACTCCCGAACAACCACTAACAGGTTATTCAGTGTGACTTCGTAAGTTATTTTACGCAACTTCTTGCAACATTCGGCGCACTTGCACGGCATCCGCCTACGCATATTGCGCGCATAAGACGTGCGCGATTACCACAATGCACGCATTTGGATAAAACCACCGATATCCAGACCGGCATCCTGCCGATGGCCGGCATGGCGGCGGGCGCGCGCGCCGAACTCCAGACGACTGTGCCCCGTGCTCAGGCCATAGGCCATTTCGCCAACGATCTCGCGGCCGCTTGGACGTAAATCGAGCGTTTCGCGTGTGCGCCGGATTTCACCCGCGGGTGTCATGTAGCGGGGCAGATCAAGGGCCATCTTCGCCGAAGCTACACGCATCGGTTGATGAAAACTCAGGCGCAGCGAGTCCCGTTCCAGCCAGCCGGGCGCGCCGAGCAAGGCCACGCCGAACCGATCGCTGCGGACCGGCCCGAGCGGCGTCAACGCGCTGCCCGGCGTTTCCGGCATGGCGCTCAGTCCGAGCAAAGCCGATCCGGCCAGCCGCCAGGTGTCGCTGATCGGCAATTGACCGCTCAGACCGAGGAATGCCGTGTGCGAGGTGCCCGCAAGGCTCATGGCGCCATGCCCCTCGCTGCCGAGCAGGGCATCGTGTTCATGCAAGGCACCGCCCTGCAGCGCGATGCGGCCGCCGCCCGGGACCTTGCCGGTCAGTTCCACGCGCGCCAGCACGCGATCGCTGCCGATATGCGGCATGAAACTCGGCGTCGGTGTGTCGTGGCTGTCGGCCAGCGCCACAGCAGCCTTGAGCTGCAAGCCGCCATCGAGCTTGTGATCGAGCGCCAGATGGGTGGCGCGCGGCACAAGCTGGTTCAAGCCGTTATCGAACCCGATGCTCGCTGACGGCGACAGGCCCCGCAGACCGAAGGCGAGCGGTGTCGCGCCACGGGCAAACGCCAGCGAGGTCCTTTGACCGACCGATGCCCGTGCCTGAAAGCTGGCGAGCGCGTCATCGTCGGGGTCGCTGTGATGGTAGGACAGGCGGTGTGGGGCCGTCTCGTGCAAGGCGGCGCTCACCTGGATAGCACCGAGAGCACCGTTCGTCTGGCGCACCGGCGGCAATCCGATCGCCAGGCGATGGGCGAACAGCGCCCCTGCGGTTTTGTGGCCCACCGTAAACCGCAGATCGGTATGGAACGCGCGCCCGTAGCGATCGAGCATCAGAACCCTGTCGAGGCTTGCCGCCTGGTTCAGGGCATCACCGAAAGCCGTTCCGAGGCTCATGCCGGTGGCGGCAACAGAACTGCTGGCACTGGCCGCGGTCGTGCCGCTGGGAATGACCGTGGCACCTTGCGGGGCGAAGGCGGCCGTCAGATCGAGATGGCCCTGGCCCTGGATGCTTGGGTCGACGCCCTCGAGCGGCTTGGCGGTATCCAGCAGGATGTCGACCAGCTGGTCACCGCTGAGGTTCGGGAACGCCTCCGCCAGCAGCGCCAGCGCGCCGGAGATGTGCGGCGTCGCCAGCGACGTTCCGGTCAGATCATCGATATAGCCGCCGCCGACATGGGTCGTCGTGATGGCGACGCCCGGGGCCAGCAGATACACCTCGGCGCCGTTGCCGGCCCGGTTGCTGCCGGCCCAGATCCTGCCGGACGGCTCGCTGGCACCGGCGATGATGGCGTGACCGGCGGCTTTGCTGCTGGCGGCGAACAGGGCGCTTGCCGCCGGATCGTCGGCACCGTCATTGCCGGCCGCGAGCACGATGGCGACGCCGGCCGCGGCCGCTTCCGCCAGGGCTTCGTTCCAGTTGCCGCCACCATCGCCGGCTAGGCTGAAATTGATGACATCGGCACCCTGCGCGATGGCGTAACGCGTTGCCGCGGCGAGATCGCTGTCAAAAAACCGCGCACCACCACAGCCGAGGCAGGCTTGCGATGGCGCGTCACCGCGTACAGCGAGGATCTCACTGTCATAGGCGACACCGTGGACACCTTGTTCGTCACGCGCAGCTGCGATGACACCGGTCACCCATGTGCCGTGGCCGTAACCATCCTGCAGATCTCCGCGCGCGGCGTTGATGTCGCGCGATGCAGCGACGATCCGCCCGGCGAACTCCGGGTGGTCGAGATCGATGCCGGTATCGATCACGGCGACGCGCACGCCCTGGCCGCTAAGGCCGGTTGAATAGGCGCTGCTGGAACCGATGGCGGCAAGGCCGTAGTTCGCCTCGTTCTCGGCTAGGGCCAGGTCGGCCCGACCGCTCGGCAACGAGGGCACCGGGCCGGGCGAACCGCCAGCGCCACTTCCGCCACCGCCGCCGCAAGCGCCGAGAGTGAGGGAGAGCAACACGGCCGCGCCAGCCAGGTAGCGCTGGCGCCGTGAGATATGCCGCGGGATGAGGTCCGACATGATCGCTCGCGCGCAGATGCATCGTGCAACGAGCGATACTACTTAGCAGTAAATCAACTTTCAGTTGATGATTCTACGCACAAGCATTGGCCACGACGGTTAATCTACTTAGACGTTGGCTGTGCCACGAGCAGCTGGCGCAATCCGTGCAGACCAGCCTGCCTGACCTCGTCATCATCGCTGCGCAGGCTTGCGAGAGCACGATCACGCTCGGGCGTCGGACTAACGATCCGACTGGCGCGCACAGCAACCCGTTCGATGGCCAGCTTCGTGGCCGGTTGCGCCGTGTCGCCGGCGGGCCCCGCCTGGCCGAGCTGCCATTCAAGATCGACCAAAGCGTCAGCCAGGGCTTCGCGTTGCTCGGCCTCGCGCCGCACAACCTGCTGCCGATTGGCGAGGAAGGCGCCGGCGAAGACGCCGACCAGGCCAACCAGTGCGCAAAAAGCCTGGGGCGCAAAGCTTTCGATGATGGCGAGCATGGTGCTGCTACCCGGCGGTTGATTGTCAGCACCAAACGTAGCGCCGCGTATCATCCCGTCCATGCGGGGAAGCGCGCGCAAGCTCTGGCTGAAGCCCGGCGGGTCACCCTTTCGCCAAATGACCCAGGCAGGACGGCGTGCTAGACACTTGGCAAGTTACACATTTTGAAGGAGGGGGCCATGCGGCTGCACCTGGTGCTCTTCACGGCTTGCTTGCTTTTCGCCCAGACGGCGGCGGCCGATGGTCCACTGAAGAAAGCAAAAGACGTCGTCGATCCCGACTGCACAGTCGCCAAGGCAGCAAAGGGTGCCGCCCAGCGGGCAACCGTCGGTGTCGGCAATCGCTGTACCGTGGCGGAGACGGCACGCGATGTTACCGGACTGGACGACCGGGAGCGTCGCGAGCGCGAAGGCTTGAGATCGCGCAACGACAACTGAACGTCAGCGTTATGGTGCTGGTGGCGCGTGGCGGGTCGCACCGCGCCCGTTTTTTAGCACATCCGACTCGCCAGAGGCGTGCAGACACACAAGGAGAACAGGGATGATGCGTTTCCTCACGGCATTGATGATTGTTGGCCTGGTCGCTGGCCTGAGCGCTTGCGGCGATACCTGGCGCGGCGTCAAAAAGGACACCGGCGAAAACCTCGAGGCCACGGGTGAGGCCATCAAAGAGGGCGGCGAAGCGATCGAAGGGACCGCCCAATAAGCCCTGGCACGACCAATGGCGGCAGGATACGGCCGCTGGGCCGAGCGCTTGATGGGCATGAACGAGGCCGTTTGGGCACGACATGCCAATCCCTACAGCGTCTGGACCCGCATCCCGATCCTGCCGCTGCTTGTGCTCAGCCTGTGGAGCCGGGTCTGGATCGGCCCCTGGTGTGCTCTACCGGTCGCTGTGCTGCTACTCTGGACCTGGTTCAACCCAAGGGTATTCACGGCGCCTGAGCGCATCCAGGGCTGGGCCAGTAAGGGGGTTTATGGCGAGCGCATCTGGCTGAACCGCGACACCGTGCCCATCGCTGGGCATCACGCCGCGATGGCCAATCTGCTCACCGGCATCTCCGCGATCGGCGCGGTCCTAGTGATCTATGGCCTGATCGTTCTGGATGCCTGGGCGACGGTGTTCGGCACGGCACTCGCCATGCTCGGCAAGCTCTGGTTCGTCGATCGCATGGTCTGGCTCTACGAGGAGACCGACCGGCAAGCGCGCGAGCGCGCGGCGATGCCCGCCAAGCTCACACGTCGAGATTGACCACACGCAGCGCGTTGTCCTGGATGAAATCGCGTCGCGGCTCGACCTGATCGCCCATCAGCGTGCTGAACAACAGATCCGCATCGTCCGCCTGCTCGACCTTGACCTGGAGCAGCGAGCGCTTGGCCGGATCAAGCGTGGTCTCCCAAAGCTGCTCCGGATTCATCTCGCCCAGACCCTTGTAGCGCTGGATCGACAGGCCCTTGCGGCCGAGGCTCAAGAGTTCTTCAACCATATCGATCGGGCCGTAGATCGTGCGCTGATCGTCCTTGCGTGCCAGCGCAGCCGGCGATGCGAACATCGGCGCAACCGTCTCGCGCAGACCGATCAGGCGCCGGATTTCGCTCGAGCTGGCGAGGCTCGGGTCGATGCGATGGCGCTCGAGCCGTTCGCCGTTCTGCTGGGTGAAGCCCAGTCCGCCGGCCGCCGAGACATCGACCTTCCAGCCGCCGCGACCGCGTGTTTCCATGCGCCGGGCGGCGCGTTGACCAGCGGCCAGTGCTTGCTCGCTGTCGTCCATGACGCCCGGATCGAACACGCCTTCGAGCACGCACGCCTCGACCAGTGCTGGCGGCAGCCGGCGCGCGACGCTCAATACCAGGGAGCGGAAATGGCGGCAGGGACCGAGCAGGTCCGCCAGCGGGCCATCATCCAGCGCCTCGCCGCCGCCCGGGGTGAAGCGCGCATCCTTCAACGCCGTGGCAATGAGGTAATCCTCAAGCGCGGCGTCATCTTTCAAGTAATCGATATCCTTGCCGCGCCGAACACCGTAGAGCGGCGGCTGCGCGATATACAAATGCCCGCCCTCGACCAACTCATGCAAATGGCGATAGAAAAAAGTCAACAGCAGTGTGCGAATATGCGAACCGTCGACATCCGCATCGGTCATGACGATGATTTTGTTGTAGCGCAGCTTGGTAATGTCGAAATCGTCACGGATACCGGTCCCAAGCGCGGTAATCAGCGTGCCGATTTCCTGGCTACTGAGGATCTTGTCGATGCGTGCGCGTTCGACGTTCAGGATCTTGCCGCGCAACGGCAAGATCGCCTGAAAGCCGCGATCGCGACCCTGCTTGGCCGAGCCACCGGCGCTGTCACCCTCAACCAAGAACAGCTCGGCGTGCTTGGGATCGCGTGTCTGACAATCAGCCAGCTTGCCGGGCAGATTGGCGACATCGAGACCGCCCTTGCGTCGCGTCAGCTCCCGCGCGCGGCGCGCGGCTTCACGCGCCGACGCCGCTTCGACGACTTTCGCCATGATCTGGCGCGCCGGCGCCGGATTCTCCTCGAACCAGCGGGCCAATGCATCGCCGACGACCTGCTGGACGATGACCTGCACTTCCGAACTGACCAGCTTGTCCTTGGTCTGGCTGGAGAACTTCGGGTCGGGCATTTTCACCGACAGGACGCAGGTCAGGCCTTCGCGCGCATCGTCACCGGTGATCGCCACCTTCTCGCGCTTGCCGGCGCCGCTTTCCTGGGCATAGGCGTTGATACAACGGGTCAGCGCCGTGCGAAAACCGGCCAGATGCGCGCCGCCGTCACGCTGCGGGATGTTGTTGGTGAAGCACAAGCAGGTCTCGTGATAGCCGTCATTCCACTGCAGCGCGACTTCAACCGCAATCCTGTCCCGTTCGCCGTCGACCGATACCGGCGGTGTGTGCAGCGCCGTGCGGGCGCGATCGAGATATTGCACAAAAGCGACCAGGCCGCCCTCATAATGCAGTTCCTGGCTGACCGGCTCGTCACCGCGGGCATCGGTCAGGACGATGCGCACCCCGGAATTCAGGAAGGCCAGCTCGCGCAAGCGGTGTTCGAGCTTGTCGTAGGAGAAGGTGATGTCCCGAAAGGTCGCTGCCGACGGCAGGAAGGTGATGCGCGTGCCTTTCATGCCGTCGACTGCGCCGCGCGCCGCCAGCGGCGCCTCGGGTTCGCCGCCATCGATGAAGCGCATGCCGTACTCGCGGCCATCGCGCCAGATGGTCAACTCGAGCCATTCGGACAACGCGTTGACCACCGACACGCCGACGCCGTGCAGACCGCCGGAAACCTTGTACGAGTTCTGGTTGAACTTACCGCCGGCATGCAGGCGGGTCATGATCACTTCGGCCGCCGAGACACCTTCGCCCTCATGGATATCCACCGGAATGCCGCGGCCGTTGTCGGTCACGGTCACCGAGCCGTTGCGGTTCAGCGTGACCTCGACCGTATCCGCGTAGCCGGCCAACGCCTCGTCGATGGCATTGTCGACGACCTCGAACACCATGTGATGCAGGCCCGAGCCGTCGTCGGTGTCGCCGATATACATGCCCGGACGCATGCGCACGGCTTCCAGGCCCTCGAGAACCTGGATCGATGTGGCGTCGTAAGCGGCAGCAGCGGAAGTCTCAGCCATCGGGGTCGGTTGGGTCATGACGGGCGATCATACCATCGCAAACGGAAAAAAACTCGGCCGCATCGGCGAGAGGCGCAAACAAGGACTTGTCGGTGCCAGTGAGCCAGGCCTGCGCACCGAGCGTGCGCAAAAGTGCGAACAGGCCTTGCCGGCGTTCCTCATCCAGATGGGCAACGACTTCATCTAGCAGAAGAATCGGCCTTCCGCCCGCCCCTTCCGCACGCAGCAACGTCTCAGCCAGGACGATGGACACCAGAAGCGCTTTTTGCCTGCCAGTTGAACAGCGGGCGGCGGGCCGATCGAGTTCGACATCGTGCACGACCAGATCGCAGCGGTGTGGGCCGACCGTGCTGCCGCCTATCTCGCGATCGCGCGGGCGGGCGGCGGCAAAGGCTTCGACCAAGGCGCTCACCGCCTCGGCATCGCTCTGGCTTTCCAGGGCCTGCTCCAGCTTGCCGCGCAGTGACAGGCGCGGGTGCGGAAAGCGGCTGTCCATGTCGCCAAGGACCCGGTTGAGCCCGGCCAGTGTCGCGGCCCGGGCGCGGGCGACGGCAATGCCCAGTTCCGCGGCCTGCTGCTCGAGACCTGCCAGCCACGGCCCAGCGCCCGCCGGCTGATCGCGCAGCAACCGGGCGCGTTCGCGCAAGCCGTGTTCATAGCGGGCGACGCGCTCGGCATGACGGGCATCGATGGTGAACACCAAGCGATCCAGGAAACGACGTCTGGCCGACGCGCCGTCCATGAACAGGCGGTCCATGGCCGGCGTCAGCCAGACACAACTGACGTATTCCGCCAAGGCCAGCGGCCCTTTCGCCGGCTCGCCGTCAATCCGGACCACGCGCCGCTCGCGACCGGCTTCCGGGCTCAGTCCGGTACCGATGCGCACCTCGCCATGAACCGTGTCGAGACGCGCAGCGATCGCCCAGGGCTGCTTGCTGTCAAACGGCCGGACGTCGGACAGCCTCGCTCGCCGCAAACCGCGGCCTGGAGTGAGAAACGACAGCGCTTCGAGCAGGTTGGTCTTGCCGGCACCATTGGCGCCGGTGAGCACGACCATACGCCCGTCGCAGTGCAGGCGGAGCTGGTGATAATTGCGAAAATGGCTGAGGTCGAGCTGGCGCACGGCCAGCCGGGCTTCGGCTTCGGCAATGCCTGGAGATGGACCGGAGCTGGCAGCCGGGTCCATCACACCCGCATGGGCATCAGCACATACAAGGTGGCGGTGTCAGCGGGATCCTTCACCAGGGTCGGTGAGCCGGCATCCTCGATAACCAGCTCGATTTCGTCGCCGTCGATCTGTTCCGTCATGTCGAGGATGTAGCGGGCATTGAAACCGATATCGAGGTCATGCTCGAACATGACATCGATCTGCTCTTCCGCCCGGCCGGCATCCGGGCTCACGGCCGACAAGGTCAGGCTGCCCGATGCCAGGCTGAGCTTGACCGCCCGCGATTTTTCCGTGGCGATGGTCTGCACGCGATCGACCGCCTCGGCAAAGGCCTTGTTGTCGAGACGCAGGATCTTGTCGTTGCCCTTGGGAATGACCCGCTCGTAGTCGGGAAACGTGCCGTCGATCAAACGCGTGTGCAGCACCGCACTGCCGACCGTGAACTGGATACGGCTGTCGGACAGACGCACCTGGACATCGTCGCCGACCTCGTCGAGCAGCTTGCGCAGCTCGAGCACGGCTTTACGCGGGACAATCGCCGCCGGCATGCCCTCGGCACCCGCCGGCAGATCGGTCTCGACCATGGCGAGGCGGTGGCCGTCGGTGGCAACCGCGCGCAAGGTCGAGGTCGCGCCCTGCTCATGGGCATGCAGGAAGATGCCGTTCAGATAGTAGCGGGTCTCCTCGGTGGAGATCGCGAAGCGGGTCTTGTCGATCAGACGGATCAGGGTTTCGGCCGCGACGCTGAAGCCATGCTCGAGCTCATCCGCGTCCTTGTCGCCGCTCAGGACATGCGGGAAGTCGTCCGCCGGCAGCACCGGCAGGGTGAAGCGCGCCTTGCCGGCAGAAACGCTCAGCTCGCCATCCTCGACGCGCGCCAGCGAGATCTGCGCACCCGCAGGCAGTTTGCGCACGATGTCGTAGAAGGTGTGCGCCGACACCGTCGTCGTGCCCGGCGCGGCCAGTTCGGCGCGGGCATGCTCGACCACGGTCAGATCCATGTCGGTGGCGGTCAGGATCAGCCGCTCGTCCTCGGCCGACAGACGGACATTCGAGAGAATCGGGATCGTGTTGCGCCGTTCGACGACGCTTTGGACATGAGCGAGGGCGCGCAACAGATCCGACCGCTCGATGGAAAGCTTCATTGCCCAGGTACCACACGTTTCTCGTTGGCGACGTCCGCTTGCACGTCCTGCGGCGGCACGGTTCAGGCCGCGCGCGCTCGATCGGCGAGGCGCGGACCATAGCATGTTCGTCGAACTTGGAAAGCGGCCGTTATCGGCTCGCGGTTCACGCCTGCAACTGGCGACGCAGCGTGTCGACATCCTCGGCAATGGCCGTGTCCTCATCGCACAGGCGCTCGATGGTGCGCACGGCATGCATGACCGTGGTGTGGTCGCGGTTGCCGAACTGTCGTCCGATCTCGGGCAGCGAGCGCGGCGTCAGCTGCTTGGCCAGGAACATGGCGACCTGGCGCGGCCGCGCGACCGCACGCGAGCGCCGCGCACTGAGCAGATCCGCAACGCGCAACTGGTAGAAATCAGCGACGCGTTTCTGGATCTCCTCGACCGTGACCCGACGATCATTGGCGCGCAGCAGGTCCTGCAGCACGTCCTGCGCGACCGAGATCGTGATCGCCCGATTGACCAAGGTGGCCTGGGCGACGATGCGGTTGAGGGCACCCTCCAGCTCACGCACATTCGAGGTGATCCGCTGGGCGAGAAACTCGAGCACCTCTTGCGGGATTTCCGCACCCGGCAGCTTGAGCGCCTTTTGCTGCAAGATGCCCAGCCGCAGCTCGAACGTGGTCGGGTGGATGTCCGCCACGAGGCCCCAGCCCAGCCGCGAGCGGATGCGCTCTTCGATGCCGGACAGATCGGACGGGCTGCGATCGGCGGAAATGACGATCTGGCTGCCGCGATCGACCAGCGTGTTGAAGGTGTGGAAGAACTCTTCCTGCGTGCTGTCCTTGCCGGAGATGAACTGCACGTCATCGACCATCAGGACATCGACTGCGCGCAGCATGTCCTTGAAGGTCATGGTGTCCTTGGTGCGCAGCGCCTTGATGAACTGATACATGAACTTTTCGGCGCTGAGATAGACCACGCGCCGCTCGGGATGCTGCTGGCGGATGTGCCAGGCGATGGCGTGCATCAGATGCGTCTTGCCGAGACCGACGCCGCCATAGAGGAACAGCGGGTTGAAAGCCGGCACCGGCGTTTCGGCCACGCGTTTGGCGGCCGCAAAGGCGAATTCGTTCGGCTTGCCGATGACGAAGTCATCAAAGGTCAACCTAGGATCGAGCGCCGCGCTGAGCTCGCGCAGCTCATCAAAGGCATGCCGCGCCGAGCTCGGCTCTCCGGCGGGCAGATGCCCATGCGCGCCCGACCCATCCGGCCGGCCGTTGACACGCGCATCGCGAGGGAGCGGTGCGCTCGCGGGCTCATCGGGGAGGCCGCGTTCGGCCTCGTGCGCCGGCTTCAGGCGAACATCGATGGCAACGCGGCGGACACTGCCGTTCACGCTCGTCCACAAAGCGCGCAGGCGATCGGCATAGTTGCGTTCCACCCAGTCGCGCAGGAAACGCGTCGGCGTGGTCAGGAAGACGCGATCGCCTTCGAGCCGATCCAGGCTGAGTGGTTCCATCCAGGTGGCGAACAGGGCGTCACCCAGTTCGTCACGCATCACACTGCGGACACGATCCCACTGCCGGTAGAGTTCAGGATCGTGCGAATTGCCATCTGCGGGAGTCATGGTGGTGCGCGCCGGGACCGTGTCAGCGGGGAACATACGCCAAGTCCTCTCGCTTAAACGCGGTCGGGCAGATGGGACGTGCGATCTGCCACGTCAAAGAGCATGAACACGGCTTCAAAGGGAGTGTGGTCGGCGACGTGGCGGTCAGAACTCATAACGATACCCCCTCCCTACTGAACATGCGTCAACGCGCAGAGCTATCGCCCTGGTTGCACTCATTCTGCGATGAGGCGGAGAGTGGCGCTGCGCCAAACTCAATAACCCGACCGTAGCTGCGGCTTTACAGGGTCGCAAGGGGATCGAAACGAGAACGAAGCTTTCGCCATTTAGTTGAGATAACAAAAGCGAAAGGCCCGGCGATCCCATCCGCCGAGCGCATCACAACACCAACCGAATACCGCAGAATCCTCAGGCCGGAAGCGCAACTGCCTTAACACGCTGCGCGAGCCGCGAAATCTTTCGCGACGCGGTATTCTTCTTCAGAACACCCTTGGATACGCCCTTGGCGATCTCGGGCTGAGCGGCGCGGAACGCAGCAACGGCCGCCTCGCCGTCACCGCTGGCGAGCGCAAGCTCCACTTTCTTGACATAGTTGCGAATCCGGCTCCGACGGTCGCGATTGCGATCGGTTCGTTTCAGCGTCTGACGGATACGCTTCTTGGCTGACGCATGATGGGCCATTGCGTCCTTGAACTCCTAATTTTCGAAGGTTGGCTGGTCTATCTCGGCCGTATGGCGTTCGTCAACGACCGAGTGCAAGGGACCGGGCAATTCAGCGATCGGTAAAGCTCGGGCTGCGCTTTTCCGCGAAGGCGCGCATGCCTTCGGCGCGATCGTCGGTGGCGAACGTCGAATAGAAGATCTGCCGCTCGGTCTTGACGCCCTGGCTGAGCGTGGTCTCGAAGGCCGCATTCACCGAGGCCTTGCACATGGCGACGATCGGCTGCGATTTCTCGGCAATCGTTTCCGCCAGCTTCATGGTTTCGTCCAAAAGCGACGCCACCGGCACGACACGGGCGACGAGACCGGAACGCTCGGCCTCATCAGCGTGCATCATGCGCCCGGTCAGACACATCTCCATCGCCTTGGACTTCCCGACCGCACGCGTCAGCCGCTGGGTGCCACCGGCACCGGGAATGGTCCCGAGGTTGATCTCAGGCTGGCCAAACTTGGCGTTATCGGCCGCCAGAATCAGATCGCACATCATGGCGAGTTCGCAGCCACCACCGAGAGCATAGCCGGCAACAGCGGCGATGACCGGCTTGCGGCAGCGGGTGATGCGCTCCCAGGACCCGATGAAATCACTGGCATAGGCCTCGGAGTAATCCTTCTCGGCCATTTCCTTGATGTCGGCCCCGGCTGCGAAGGCCTTCTCCGAGCCGGTGAGCACGATGACGGCGATGGCGCTGTCGCCCTCGAAACTGTCCAGCGCACGGTTCAGCTCGGCGATGAGGGGACTGCTCAGGGCATTGAGCGCCTTGGGCCGGTTCAAGGTGATCAGGCCGATCCGACCGCGCTTTTCCACCAGAATATGATCATAAGCCATGTTCGATCTCGCTCCCTTGGGCGGGTGGGTCGGGCTGGCTGGCAAGCGGTCCGACCGGCTTGGCGGTGCGTGGAGGTTTTGTCAGGTTTGCATCGCCTAAAGCGCGCGGTGTTTAACACCACCGCCGCAATTGCCGTCCAGCCCTAATCGCGTGCCCCTGCACGCCGCACACCGCGCGACCCCGGTTGGGTGTAAACGCGGCCGGCAGGTTGGCAGTTCGCACAAAAGTAGGTGGCGCGGTTGGCCTGCACCACGCGTTCGATCGGCCTGGCGCAGATCGTGCAGGGCTGACCGACGCGGCCATAGACCTGAAAATCGAACTGGAAATAGCCGAGCTCGCCATCGGTCTGAACATAGTCGCGCAATGACGAACCGCCGGCAGCGATCGCCGCCAGCAGGACCTCCCGGATGGCCTTGGCCAAGCGGTCGGCCTCCCCCTTGCTCAAGCTGCCGGCTGGCCGGTCCGGGCGCAGCCTGGCCCGAAACAAGGCTTCGCTGGCGTAGATATTGCCGACGCCGACCACTCGCCGCTGGTCCATCAAGGCGACCTTCAAGGGCGTGATGCTGTCACCCAGAACCGTGCGCAGCGCCCGGCCGGTAAAACCGGCATCGAGGGGCTCAAGACCGAGCTGGGCGAAGCGGACATAGCCGGCGAGCGCGGCCGCCGGGATGAGATCGAGCATGCCGAAGCGTCGTGCGTCGACAAAACGCAGCACCGTGGCGTCATCGAAGGTGAAGGTGAGGTGCTCATGAACGCTCGGGCCATCGCCATCGAACTGCAGCCGACCGGACATGCCGAGGTGAACGATTAGCGCCTGGCCGTCATCCAGCGTGACGATGATATACTTGGCCCGGCGCCGAAACTGCAGCAGCCGACTACCGGTCAGGCGTGCCGGCAGATCCGTTGGCAGCGGAAAACGCAGATCAGGCCGGCGCTGCACCAAGTCGGTGATCTGCCGGCCGCACAAACGCTGCGCCAGGGCAAGCATCGTGGTCTCAACTTCCGGCAGTTCGGGCATGGCCAGGCTCTTGCTCCAACGGTTCCGCTCATCAGCCAAGCCGAGGCTCGAGGGTCAAGCACCCGATCGCCGCCTGAGGCACGGCAGCCCTTGCTTTGCCGGCAGGCGCGAGGCACTTGGGGAGCGTCACGTCTACGAGGGCCGAAATCCGATGACCGATACCGTCGAAGCCGCGCGCGATCGTATGGCGACCAGCTTTGGCGCCCGTAAGGTTGAGGCGTCGGACAAGCAGGGCATGGTGCGCGGTGTGTTCGAGCGTGTCGCGCGGCGCTATGACCTGATGAACGATCTCATGAGCGGCGGCATCCACCGCTTGTGGAAAGAGGCTCTGATCGACTGGATGGCGCCCCGGGCCGGCACGCATCTGCTCGATGTCGCCGGCGGCACCGGCGACATCGCGTTCCGCTTTCTCGACCGCCTCGGCGGTGACGGCGAGGTGACGGTGTGCGACATCAACCCGGCCATGCTGGAAGTCGGCCGCGATCGCGGTCTCAATCGCGGCAAGGTCAGGGGCCTTAGCTGGGTCGCTGGCTCGGCCGAAAGCCTGCCCTTTCCCGAGCGCAGCTTCGACATCGTCACGATCGCCTTCGGCATCCGCAACGTCACCCATATCGATGCGGCCTTGGCCGACATGCGCCGCGTACTCAAACCCGGCGGGCGCTTCATGTGCCTGGAATTCTCGCGAGTGATCCTGCCGCTGCTGGACGAGGCCTACCGACGCTACTCGCGCCTGGTGATCCCGCGCATCGGCCAGATCGTGGCGCGCGATCGCGGCTCGTACCAGTATCTGGTCGAGAGCATCGAGAACTTTCCCGACCAGACCACTTTTGCCGACATGATCGGGCGCGCCGGCTTCGAGCAGGTCAAGTACCGCAACCTTTCCGGTGGCATTGCCGCGATCCATTCCGGCTGGCGCTTGTGAGCCCAGCCGACCCCGATCCGAGCCGTACGGGAGATTGATCGCGCATGTTTCGGGCGATCCGCAACTCCCTGCGCTTGCTGCGCATTGTCTACATTCTCTTTCGCTATGACGCGCTTGAGCCGCTGGCGGCCCTGCCGATACCCGAACGTGCCATCAAGCTCTTGCGCTTTCTGTCTCGCGGCGACCGCTCGGCGAGACCGGGCCAGCGGCTGGCGCGCGCGTTGCAAGTCATGGGGCCGACCTTCGTCAAGCTCGGGCAAAGCCTGGCCACGCGCGCCGATCTGCTCGGCGATGAGATCTCCGCCGATCTGTCCGAGCTGCAAGATCGCCTGCCGCCGTTCGATGGCGCCCTGGCGCGTGAGACCATCGAGGACGAGCTCGGCACGGATGTCGCCGTGCTGTTCGCCGATTTTGACGATATCCCGGTCGCGGCCGGCTCGATTGCGCAAGTGCACTTCGCCCTGACCAGTTACGGCGAGCAAGTCGCGGTCAAGATCCTGCGTCCCGGTATAGAAAGCGCGATCGAGCGCGATCTCGATCTGTTTTCCTGGGTCGCCGGGATCGTCTGGCGCGTGCAGCCGGCTTTGCGCCGATTTCGCCCGGTCGAAACGGTGGAAACCTTTGCGGCGTCGACCCGGGCCGAGCTCGATCTGCGCCTCGAAGCAGCTGCGGCCTCGGAACTGGGCGCCAATTTCGCCGACGATCCGAGCTTTCACGTGCCGAAAGTGGATTGGCGCCGCACGGCCAGGCGCGTCGTCACGCTCGAGCGCGTCGGCGGCATTCCGACCGATGAGCGCGAGGCCCTGATCGTCGCCGGCCACAACCCGGATGACGTACTCGAGAAGTCGGCGATCATTTTCTTCAACCAGGTGTTTCGCGACGGTTTTTTCCACGCCGACATGCACCCGGGCAACGCCTTCATCGACGCCAAGGGCAATGTCTGCCCGGTCGACTTCGGCATTATGGGCCGCGTCGATGAACAGACCCGGCGCGTGCTGGCGGAAATCCTCGTCGGCTTTCTTAGCTCGGATTACGAGCGCGTCGCCGATATCCATTTCGAAGCCGGTTATGTGCCGCCCCACCAAGACAAATATGCCTTCATGCAGGCCTGCCGGGCGATCGGTGAGCCGATCCTGGGCCTGCCGCTGAACGAAATCTCGGTCGGCAAGCTGCTCGGTCAGCTCCTGTCCGTGACCCAGCGGTTCCAGATGGAGACGCAGCCGCAATTGCTGCTGCTGCAAAAGACCATGGTGGTTGCCGAGGGCGTCGGCCGCTCTCTCAACCCCAACGTCAACATGTGGCAGGTCGCCCAGCCGCTCATCGAGCGCTGGATCGCGCAGAATTTAGGGCCGCAGGCACAGTTGCGGGAAACCGTGGTCAGCGCCGCGCGCGCGGCCCGCCGGCTGCCGCTGGTGATCGAGCGCGCCGATCGCGTGCTCGCCCGTCTCGAACGGGACGACGCGCCGGAACCATCATCGCAGGCGGCACTGAGCGTGCCGTCCTGGGTCTACCTGGCTGCCGGCGTTGTCATCGGCTGGCTGCTGCTCTAGCGGACCGCATCCGTAAGCTTCAGCGCGTCATTGTGACCGCTGCGCTGCACCACGCGCGCCGATTAGGACGCATTTGGGGCAAATCCGCTGGCCTCGGCTGTAAAAAAGCGTATGGTCAGGGAAATTTACAGTCATCGGATGGAAATCCCATGACCCTGACCGATCGTCGTGTGCTTTTGATCATTGCGGGCGGTATCGCCGCCTACAAAAGCCTCGACCTGATTCGCCGCCTGCGCGAACAGGGTGCTGCCGTGCGCTGCATCCTGACCCAGGGCGCGCAGCACTTCGTGACACCGCTGGCCGCGGCCTCGCTGAGCGAAGACCACGCCTATACCGAGCTGTTTTCGCTCAAGGATGAGGCGGAAATGGGCCACATCCGCCTGTCGCGCGAGGCGGATCTGATCGTTGTCGCCCCGGCTACCGCCGATCTCATGGCCAAGATGGCCTATGGCCTGGCCGACGATCTGGCCTCGACCGCGCTGCTCGCCACGGACAAGCCCGTGCTCATCGCGCCGGCGATGAATCCGATGATGTGGGCACATGCGGCGACCAAGCGCAATCTCGCCACCCTGCGCGACGACGGCATTCATGTCATCGGGCCGACGGGCGGCGATATGGCCTGTGGCGAAGTCGGTACCGGACGCATGGCCGAACCCTTGGAGATCGTCGACGCGGTGGCGGGCTTGTTGACGGCGAAAGGCGCGCCACTTGCCGGTAAACACGCGCTGGTGACCAGTGGTCCGACCTATGAAGCCATCGATCCCGTCCGGTTCATCGGCAATCGCAGCTCCGGCAAACAGGGGCACGCCATCGCCAAGGCACTGGCCGATGCCGGGGCGCGCGTCACGCTGGTAACCGGTCCGGTGGCCTTGCCCGATCCGCAAGGCGTCGCCGTCGTGCACATCGAGAGCGCTCGTGACATGCGCGATGCCGCGCTCGAGGCTTTGCCGGCGGACGTCGCTGTCTGCGCGGCTGCGGTGGCCGATTGGCGGCCGGTCAGCCTGGCCGAGCAAAAGATGAAAAAGACCGCCGAGGGCGAACCGCCGCGCCTGGAGCTGACCGAGAATCCGGACATCCTGCGCACGCTGGCGCAAGAGGCGTCGCCCCGGCCGACCCTGGTCATCGGATTTGCCGCCGAAACCGAAAACCTGATCGAACACGCCAAGGCCAAGCTCGGGCGCAAAGGCTGCGACTGGATACTCGCCAACGACGTCGGTAGCGGTACGACCACCTTCGGTGGCGATGCCAATACCGTCCATCTGCTCAAGGGCGACGGCAGCGTCGATGCCTGGCCGAGCGGCAGCAAAGCTGACATCGCCAAGCGCCTGGTCGATCATATCGCACGCGCGCTCGACGCCACGGCGCCGCAACGCGCTGCCACGCTGTCATGATCGAGGTGGCCATCGAGCGCTTGGCTCATGCTCGGGATCTGCCGTTGCCAGCCTATGCCAGTGCCGGCGCCGCCGGCCTCGATCTGCTGGCGGCGATTGCCGAGCCGACGAGCCTTGCGCCCGGCGCGCGCTGTCTGGTGCCAACCGGCATTCGCCTCGCGCTGCCGCTCGGTTTCGAGGCGCAGGTGCGACCGCGCTCGGGCCTGGCCCTGCATCACGGCATCAGTCTGGTGAACACGCCCGGCACGATCGATGCCGACTATCGCGGTGAGATCGGCGTCATCTTGATCAACCACGGCGACAGCGCCGTCACCATCGAGCGCGGCATGCGCATCGCTCAGCTCGTGGTCGCACCGGTCACACGGGTGACCTGGCAGGAATGCGCCATCGACGAGCGCGACAGCGAGCGCGGCGTTGGCGGCTTCGGCTCGACAGGTCAGCGGTCGAAATGACTAAGTATCAGTAAGCACTGGGTGAAGCGGGTTATGTTACGTCCATCCAAGAAAATGTATCTGGCTCTCGAAGCGGTCATCGACATTGCCTATCACGGCGGCGTCGAGCCGGTGCAGAGCCAGGATATCGCCGAGCGCTTGGGTCTGCCACGGCGCTACCTCGAGCAGGTCATGCAGCAACTCGTACGATCAAGCATCCTGCGCGGCGTGCGCGGCCCGCGCGGCGGCTATCGGCTGGCGAAGGAACGTCGACGCATCACGGTCGGTGATATCGTGCGCGTGGTGCAAAGCATGGACGCCTCCGCCCAGGAAGACGACCACAGCAGCCCATCGGAGCTCGGTCGCCTGGTGGTCGCTCCCTTCTGGGTCGATGCCGAGCAGGAGCTCATGCAGCGGCTGGACCGGGTCACCGTCGAAGAGCTGTGCAAACACGCCGACCGGGCCGGTGTGCGCAGCTTCGCCCGGGCTGAAGCCGATTTCGTCATCTGAACGCCCGGCCCGCGACCGATCAGCCGCGCCCGTGGGGCTGCAAGGGCCTAGCGTGTCACAGGGGGCGTGCTACCTCTACACGCCACTAACAAGCGCCCAGCGTCTTTCTTTGGGAGGCACAGCGTATGTCGTCGCCGGCAATATACGACTCGATCGTCGATACGATTGGCAACACACCGCTGGTGCGCCTGAAAAGGATGCCGGCCGCCTTCGGCTGCGCCGCTGACATCATCTGCAAGCTCGAATTCTTCAATCCGCTGGGCTCGGTCAAGGATCGCATCGCCAAGTCGATGATCGATGCTGCCGAAGCCGACGGGCGCCTGACACCGGCGACCATTCTGGTCGAACCGACGTCGGGCAATACCGGTATCGCGCTGGCGTTCGTGTGCGCCGCACGGGGCTACAAGCTGATCCTGACCATGCCCGAGAGCATGTCGATCGAGCGGCGTAAGCTTTTGAAGTTGTTGGGTGCCGAGCTGGAGCTCACGGCGCCCGAGCTCGGCATGCGTGGCGCGATCCAGCGCGCAGAAGAGATCATTGCGCAGCACCCGAACGCCCTCATGCTGCAGCAGTTCGACAATCCGGCCAATCCAAAGGTCCATGAACAGACCACGGCCGAAGAGATCTGGCGTGATACCGCTGGAGCGGTCGATGCGCTGGTTGTCGGCATCGGCACGGGCGGCACGTTCACCGGCTGCTCGCGCGTACTTAAGGAACGCAAGCCGGATCTGCACATGATTGCCGTCGAACCGGAAGACAGCCCGATCCTCTCCGGCGGCAAGGCCGGCGCACACAAGATCCAGGGTATCGGCGCCGGTTTCGTGCCCGGCAACCTGGATTCCAGCTATATCGACGAGGTCATCCAGATCGCCAACGAAACCGCCTTTCACACGGCGCGGGAGGCCGCCCGACTGGAGGGCCTCCCGATCGGCATTTCCTCCGGCGCGACGCTGGCGGCGGCGCTGGAAATCGGCGCGCGCGCCGAGTTCGCCGACCAGCAGATCGTGGTGATCATTGCCTCGTGTGCCGAGCGTTACCTGTCCACGGAGCTGTTCAGCGAACTCTGAGGCGGGTGCCGGGACCGGCTTCAGGCGCGCGGCCGACGACGCCGGATGACACCGACCATGCCGAACAGCCCGGCGGCGAGGGCAAGACCGGTGGCCGGCTCGGGCACGGAGCTTGGCGGTTGTTCGCCAGGTCGCTTGGTGACGCGGCCGAGTAACTGAGCGGTATTGTTCTTGCCCTCCCGGGTGAAGAAGGAGTCCGCTTCCTTGCCATCGATGAGAAAGCTGCTGACGTCGACGAAGAACGTGCCCAAGCCGGCGATGTCGACGCCGATCGACTGGCCCTTGTTGAAAGTGAAGGTCACGATGTCATCGCAAACCGACACCGAACCAGGCTGACAGGGCTGCTTGTTCGTCGTCTCGTCATGATTGAAGCCGAACACCGAGGTCAGCGAGACCTGTTCGGTCGTGCTGCCGACGATGGTCAGCAACGATGTGACCTCGAGCGTCGCGCCGGTGATGCTGGGCGGATAAATCGGCTTGTTGAAGTGGGTGAATTCGCCGAGCAGGAACGATTCCTCCAGTTCGAGATCGGTGATCTGCGGCGGCGCAATGCCCTCGAACCGATAGCCGGACTTGCCCGACCATGAGGCCGGCCTGCCCCACTTGATGGTCGAGGTGCCGACACCCGAGGCGCTGCCGCCGCTGATCTGCACGTCACGCCAGACGCCGGTGACCGAATCCAGCGTGACCGTCATCGGTGCCGCGCCGGCCGCCGATGCGCTGAGTGCGAGCGCACACCCCAGCAAACTTCCAAGTAGCAAGTGACGCATGCTCATGAATCCTCGAGATTACGTGTTCGCTCGAGGGCTGCAGGTTGTGTGCCAGTTCCGTCTGAGAGGCGAATTTTGAGCAATAATCTCCCTTTACGGTTAATCTCTGTCGAGAAACCTTACGAAAGTCGGCTTGTCTGCGTGGTGCATTAACCATACGAACGCGGCGCGATGCCTACCCTTCGGTAACACGATTTCTTGGCACAACTAATAGATGCATCAACTCAAGTCGAATTTTACCATAAAGCACAAGTGCAACTTTTCTGAGCCTGTTTAGCTTGCCATTCGCCTCCTGCGTGGGTAAGCACCCTGTCGCGCAAGGTACAACAACGCCTCGAAGGCAAATTCGAACACTAAACGCTAGTCGGTGAGCAACGCACAATGACGACTTATTATGTTGACGCTTCAAGCGGCAATGACGGCGCCAGTGGTACGAGCAAATCGCAAGCGTGGCGCAGTATAAACAAGGTCAATTTCGCGTCCCTTAACTCAGGCGACACGGTCCTCTTCAAGGGCGGCCAAACCTTCGGCGGCGAGCTGAAAGTCTACGGCAAAACCGGCGTCACTTTCAGCAGTTATGACGGCACCGCGCACTTGACTACGGGTGTTTACGCGCAAGATTCACGAAATCTCACTTTCAATAATCTTGAGGTCAGCGGCGGTGACAGTGGTATCCAGACCTATCGCGTCACCAACAGCACATTCACCAACCTGAACATTCATAACAACCAAGAGATGGGTATCTTCTTTCTAGGGAACTCATCGAACAACACGATCAGCAACAGCCAGTTCCATCACAATGGCGGCGGAAATGTCGGCTCAGGTGTGCAGATCAATGACGGCTCGTCAAACAACGTCGTCAGCAATGTCCGCAGCTTCAATAACGCCGAGCATGGTGTGCAATTCGGTACCGGCTCCGGCTCCAACAACGTTATTCGCGGCAGCCACCTGTATAACAATGGCGAGACCGGCTTTACCAATAAGAGTGGCAATAACGCTATTGAGAACAGCGTAATCGAGAACAATCCGAGCGCTGGCATCAATCTGACGCGTGGAGCGGCCACGGTGCGCGTCTCGGGCAACGATGTCCAGAGCCCTCGGCTTGGCATCGAGGTCGAGCACGGCCGTGTCATTTCCAACGGCAATTACTACGAAAGCAACCAGTATCATCCGGTTGTGGTAAATGGCACAGCGAGCGACGGCAACACGTTCACCAATGACGTGATCAACAGCTTCAGCCGTGATTATCCTAATGCCATTCTCTTCTGGGGCGGCGCCAATCACATTGTCAGCAATTCGGCGATCATTTCGAACACGCAAGTCTATGACCGTGGCGGTTCGGTCTATGTTGGCGGCGGCGCACGCAACGTTACCGTCAAGGACAGCGCGATTTACACCAATACGGGTCTGGCCGCGCGCGACCTCACCGGCGCGACCAATCTGAAGCTCGAAAACAACGACCTCTGGCGCGCCGACAATCCCAACGGCGAACTGGTTTCTTACGGCGGGCAGTACTTTAACGCGCAGGCCATCCGCAACGATGACCTCGGCCGCGCCACCGGTACGGGCTGGAACGAGGAGGTCGTGCCACTCAATCCGAACGCGCTGGCCAACGGCAATTTCTCGTCGACCCCGGCACCCGCGTCACCGCCGCCGGCTGTGTCGCCGCCGCCACCCGTCGCAGAGCCTTCGTCACCACCGCCCTCGTCACCGCCGCAAGCGCCAGGCACGGGCACGAATGGTCCCGACAACATCAGCGGCACCAACGGCGACGACACCATCCGCGGTCTCGGCGGCAACGATCGCTTCCTGCGTGGCCATGGCGGCAACGACAAGATCTATGGCGGTCCCGGCAACGACGAGATGAATGGCGGTACCGGCACCAATGAGCTCTATGGCGAAGCCGGCGACGACGTCTACTGGCACGATCTCGCCGACGGCGTGAACCACGTCTACGAGAACAGTGGCCAAGGCATTGATATCGTCCGTTTCTGGGATGCACCGCGCAACCAGGTCGGTTTCCGCCGCTCCGGTGATGACCTGATCCTCACGCTGCGCGGGAAAGAGGCGGTGGTGATCCACGACTATGCCGGCGGCGGCACGATCGAGAAGATCGAGGGCCAGCAGCATGGCTGGTCGATCGCCAAAGCCGAGATCGATGCCTTCTTCAACGGCGAGACCGCTTCGCCGCCGGCGTCACCACCGGCGTCCCAACCGGCCTCGCCGCCGGCAAACACGCCCGACGAGGCTGTGCCGCCGCCGCCCGCGACCGGTGGTCTCGATGGCACCGGCGGTAATGACAACATCAGCGGTACCAATGGCAACGACACCATCCGCGGCTTTGGCGGCAACGATCGTTTCCTGCGCGGCCGCGGCGGTAACGACGAGATCTACGGCGGCCCCGGCAACGATGAAATGAACGGCGGCGCCGGTACCAATCAGCTCCACGGCGAGGCCGGTGACGACGTCTACTGGCACGATCTCGCCGATGGCGTGAACCACGTCTACGAGAACAGTGGCCAGGGCTACGACACCGTCCGCTTCTGGGATGCCACCCGCGATCAGGTCGGCTTCCGCCGTGACGGCGATGACCTTATCCTGACCTTGCGCGGCAAGGATGCGGTCATCGTGCACGACTACGCCGGCGGTGGCACGATCGAGAAGATCGAGGGCCAGATCCACGGCTGGACGCTGTCCAAGGGCGAGGTCGATGCCCTCTTCAACGGCGCGCCATCATCGCCGCCGGCGTCACCGCCCGCCTCACCGCCTGCCGCTGCATCACCGCCGCCGGCCTCGAACGGTAACGTCATCGAAGGCACGGCGGGCGACGACAACCTCTCGGGTACGAATGCCGCCGAGACCATCGACGGCAAGGGCGGCAACGACCGCTTCCTGCGCGGCCGCGGCGGCGATGACATCATTTCCGGCAGCGCTGGCAACGATGAGATGAACGGCGGCGCCGGTACCAACCAGCTCTACGGCGGCTTCGGCAACGACATCTACTGGCACGACATCGTTGACGGGCTGAACCACGTGCATGAAGAGCCGGGCCAGGGCTATGATGTCCTTCGCTTCTGGGATGCCCAGCGCGGACAGGTTGATGCCCGTTTGCAGGGCAAGGACGCCGTGTTTACCGTCAACGGCAAGGATGCCGTGGTCGTGCACAACTATGCCGATGGTGGCACGATCGAGAAGGTCGAGGGCTTCATGCATGGCTGGACCTTGAGCAAGGACCAGCTGGACGACATCATCGGGCTCTAAGCCGGCTGCATGGCGCGATCGAATTTGGCGGGGCAGGTGCGCCTGACCCCGCCATTTTCATGGCACCATGCACGCTCTGGCTTTTCCAGCAAAGTAAACGCCGCTTGCCGAGCGGCTTGGTCTCCGCCTTGCGTTCATGCTAAGCGCTTGCGCTCGACGTAACAGCTTTTGGCAAGGACCCATGACCGCGCTCACCATTGCGCTTGGCGCCGACCACGCCGGCTTTGAACTGAAAGACAGCCTGAAGGCAGCCGTCAGCGAGCTTGGCCATCAGGTCCTCGATCTGGGCACGAACACCGCTGAGTCGGTCGATTATCCGGATTTCGGCAAGGCGGTTGCGCAGGCCGTTGCTGAGGGCAGGGCTGATCGCGGCATCATCGTCTGCGGTACCGGCATCGGCATTTCCATTGCGGCCAACAAGGTGACCGGCTGCCGTGCCGCCGTGTGCCACGACGTCACCACGGCGCGCATGGCGCGCTTGCACAATGACGCCAATGTCCTAGCTCTCGGTGCGCGGGTCGTCGGCCCGCAGGTCGCCCGGGACTGTCTCGATGCCTTCTTGACCACCGAGTTCGAAGGCGGCCGACACGCCCGTCGTGTCGACAAGCTCGCATAATCGCTGCCGCCTGACTGCTTCCTTGGAGAGTGCCGCACATGGCTAGCCAACCGATTCAACCGCTCACCGACGCCGCCGTCGACGATTTCTTCACGCGCAACCTGGCTGCGCACGATCCGGCTGTGTTCGGCGCCATCCAAGCAGAGCTGAGCCGGCAGCAGAACCAGATCGAGCTGATCGCATCGGAGAACATCGCCAGCCCGGCCGTGCTCGCCGCCCAGGGCTCGGTGCTGACCAACAAGTACGCCGAGGGCTACCCGGGCCGGCGCTATTATGCCGGTTGCGAGCATGTCGACGACGCCGAACGCCTGGCCATCGAGCGCGTCTGCGCGTTGTTTGGCGCCAAGTTCGCCAATGTCCAGCCGCACAGTGGCGCGCAGGCGAATTTCGCCGTCTTCCTCGCCCTGC
Organism: Geminicoccaceae bacterium; assembly: GCA_050331015.1. Taxonomy (GTDB): domain Bacteria; phylum Pseudomonadota; class Alphaproteobacteria; order Geminicoccales; family Geminicoccaceae; genus JBHJHH01. The sequence continues at coordinate 52,614 of JBHJHH010000029.1, read as the reverse complement.
TACAGCCGGGCGACACCTTCATGGGTCTCGATCTGGCGGCAGGCGGCCACCTCACCCATGGCGCCAAGGTGGCCGTGTCCGGCAAGTGGTTCAATGCCGTCAACTACGGCGTGCGCCCGGATACCCATCAGTTCGATTATGATGAAATCGCCGCGATGGCGCGCGAGCATCAGCCGAAACTGATCATCACCGGCGGCTCGGCCTATCCGCGCGAGATCGATTTCGCCCGTTTTCGCCAGATCTCCGATGAGGTCGGCGCGTATTTCATGGTCGACATGGCGCATTTCGCCGGCCTGAGCGCCGCCGGTGCCTACCCGAACCCGATGCAGCACGCTCATGTCGTCACCAGCACGACGCACAAGACCCTGCGCGGCCCACGCGGCGGCATGATCCTCACCAATGACGAGGCGCTGGCGAAGAAGTTCAACAGTGCCGTGTTCCCGGGCTCCCAGGGCGGACCGCTGATGCATGTCATCGCCGCCAAGGCGGTCGCCTTTGGTGAAGCCTTGACACCTGAGTTCCGCGCCTATGCCCGCCAGGTAGTCGAGAACGCCAGGGCGCTTGCGGAGATCATGCGCGACAACGGCCTCGATCTGGTCTCGGGCGGCACCGACAGCCATGTCGTGCTGGTCGATCTGCGGCCGAAAGGCGTTACCGGCAAGGCTGCCGACGAGTCGCTCGATCGCGCCGGCATCACCTGCAACAAGAACGCCGTGCCATTCGATCCGGCAAAGCCGATGGTCACGTCAGGCATTCGCTTGGGCACGCCGGCCGGTACCACGCGCGGTTTTGGCGTTGCCGAATTCCGCCAGGTGGGCGAATTGGTGGTCGAGGTGATCGACGGGCTGGCCCGCGGCGGCGACAACAGCGATGTCGAGCAGGCCGTGCGCGCCAAGGTGCAGGCTCTGTGTGCCCGCTTCCCGATCTACCCGACGATCAGATAGGCGGTAAGAAACCAAAGGCTTCGCCATGCGCTGTCCCTTCTGCGGTTCGAACGACACCCAGGTGAAAGACAGCCGCCCGGTCGAAGACCACACCTCGATCCGCCGCCGCCGGGCCTGCCCGTCCTGCGGCGCGCGGTTCACCACCTTCGAGCGCGTCCAGCTGCGTGAGCTGGTGGTCATCAAGCGCGACGGCCGCAAGGTGCCCTTCGATCGCAGCAAGCTGGAACGCTCGATCCGCATCGCCACGCGCAAGCGCGACATCGACGAAGAGCAGATCGAGCGGGTGGTCAACGGCATCATTCGCCAGCTCGAGATGGCCAGCGACGGCGAATGCACCACCGGCCAGATAGGCGCCTTGACCATGAAGGGCCTGGCCGAGCTGGATGAGGTCGCTTATGTCCGCTTCGCGTCCGTGTACAAAGAGTTCACCGGCGTGAAGGACTTCGAACAGTTCATCGCACGCATGGAGCACCTCGAGCCGGAAGACGCGGGCGAGGAAGGCGACGACGAAGAGCCGCCCACGCCAGCGAATGCTGCCGAGTGAACCGCGGGCCGCTGACGGCCCGGACGAACGCTATATGCGCCTGGCGCTGCGCCTGGGTGCACGCGGGCTTGGACAGACCTGGCCCAATCCGGCGGTCGGCTGTGTCATCGTCAATGCCGGTCGCATTGTCGGCCGCGGCTGGACGCAGCCCGGTGGCAGGCCGCACGCCGAGGTGCACGCGCTGGCCCATGCCGGGCCGGCGGCGTTCGATGCCACGGTCTATGTGACACTTGAGCCCTGCGCCCACTATGGCCGCACCGCACCGTGCACGCAGGCCTTGCTGCGCGCCGGCGTCCACCGCGTTGTCTTGGGCGCACGCGATCCGGATCCGCGCGTGGATGGCAAGGGGATCAAGCAACTCCGCCAAGCCCGCGTTCAGGTGCTGACCGGCACTCTCGAAGCTGAGTGCGAGGCCGCCCATGCCGGCTTTTTTCTGCGCGTGCGCGAAGGCCGCCCCTTGGTCACGCTCAAGCTGGCCACCAGTCTCGATGCCCGGATCGCCACGGCTTCGGGTGACTCCCAATGGATCACCAATGCCCGCGCGCGCGAGGTCGGCCATGGCTTGCGCGCCAGCCATGACGCCATCGCCGTCGGCAGCAACACCGTGCTCGCCGACGATCCGAGCCTGACCTGTCGTCTGCCCGGCATGGCGGGGCGCAGCCCCGTGGCGGTGGTTTTCGACAGCCGGGCGCGACTGCCGCTGAGCAGCAGGCTGGTGTCGCACGTCGAGGACCGGCCGGTCTGGTTGCTGTGCACCGATCGCGCCAGCGCTGAGCGGCAGGCGGCGCTAAGCGCTGCGGGCGTCGAGATCCTCAGCGTGCCGCCGGACGATCAGGACCGCGTCGACGTCGGCGCTGCCCTGAAGGCCCTCGGCGAGCGGGGCTTGACCCGTCTGCTCGTTGAAGGCGGTGGCGCTTTGGCGGCAGCGCTGCTAGGCGCCGACCGTGTGGATCGGATCGAAGCCTTCACGGCGCCGATGGTGCTCGGCGGCGACGCCAAACCGGCGATCGGTGCCTTGCAACTGGGCGAGCTCGCGCAGGCGCGACGCTTCGTACCCGAGCAGCGCGCGTCGCTACAGACGGATGGCTGGGTCACCTATATAAGGGCTCCGCGCTAGCCGGCCGCGGATGGAGAGCGTCAGGAAAGACCATGTTCACCGGCATCATCACTGACCTTGGCGAGATCACGGCAATCGAGGGCGACAGCGATCGACGCCTGACCGTGCGCACCCGGTTCGACTTGGCCGATGTGCCGCTCGGCGCCTCGATCTGTCACAACGGTGTCTGCCTGACCGTGACCAGCAAAGGCGATCACCGGTTCACGGTCGATGCCTCTGGCGAAACCCTGCGCGTGACCACGCTCGGCGGCTGGCAGGTCGGTACGCCGGTCAACCTGGAACGCTCGCTCAAGATCGGTGACGAGCTCGGCGGCCATATCGTCTTCGGCCATGTCGATGGTGTCGGCACCATCCGCGCGTTCGATCCGGTGGGCGACAGCCGCCGTCTGGAAATCACCCTGCCCGACGCGCTGCGGCCGCTGGTGGCCGTCAAGGGCTCGATCGCGGTCGATGGCATTTCACTCACCGTCAATGAGGTCAGCGACGACAGCTTCGTCGTCAACATCATCCCGCACACATGGCAGCACACCAATCTGCACGCCGCCAAAGCCGGTGATCGGGTCAATCTCGAGGCGGATATGCTGGAGCGCTACGTCGCCAGGCAAACGGCTTTCCTGAGCAAGGTCCGTGCCTGATGGATGATGTCGCCATCAGTGAAGCGCTCAGCCCGATCGAGAGCGTCATCGAGGATGCCCGCACGGGCCGCATGTTCATCCTGGTCGATGATGAAGACCGCGAGAACGAGGGCGATCTAGTCATTCCGGCGCAGTTCTGCGATGCCGAGGCGGTCAATTTCATGGCCAAGCACGGCCGCGGCCTGATCTGCTTGAGCCTGATGCGCCAGCGCTGCGAAGAGCTCGGCCTGCCGCTCATGGCGCAGGGTAACGAACCCCGCCTGTCGACGGCGTTCACGGTTTCGATCGAGGCCAGGGAAGGTGTCACGACGGGCATTTCCGCCGCCGATCGCGCGCGCACCATCCATGTCGCCATCAATCACAATATGGGCCGTACCGACCTGGTCAGCCCCGGCCACGTCTTTCCGCTCATGGCGCGCGATGGGGGCGTGCTGGTACGCGCCGGCCATACCGAGGCTGCCGTCGACATCGCAAGGCTGGCCGGTGTGCACCCGTCCGGCGTGATCTGCGAGATCATGAACGATGACGGCACCATGGCCAGGCTGCCGGATCTCATCCCGTTCGCCCGTGAGCACAATCTGAAGATCGCCAAGATTGCCGATCTGATCGCCTATCGCCTGCAGAACGAGCGCTATGTCGAGCGCGAGATCGCCACGGTCCTGCATTCGCGCTTCGGCGGCGATTTCCGCCTGCAGGTCTACAAGGACACGATCACCGGCGTCGAACATGTCGCCCTGGTCAAGGGTACGGTCGATGACGGCGCGCCTGTGCTCGTGCGCGTGCACGCCCTGTCCTTGTTCGAGGACGTGCTTGGGCAGATCAATGGCGGCCACAGCGGCCAGTTGCACGCGGCCATGGAACGCATCGGCCAGGCTGGCCGCGGCCTTGTCGTGCTGATCCGCGAACCCTCGCCGACGCATCTGTCGAACCGCATCCGCATCGATCTGGGCGAAGTGCCGCCACCGAACCGCGAATTGCGCGTCTACGGTGTTGGTGCGCAGATCCTCAAGGATCTCGGTGTCGGCGACATGATTCTTTTGAGCAATTCAGGCAAGACCATTGTCGGGCTTGAGGGCTATGGTCTCCGCGTGGTCGATCAGCAGCCCATTTCGGAGACGCACGAGCCATGAGCACGAGCAACGGCCATCCTACCGGCGGCCGGCCTGAGGACAGCGAAGGACCGCACATCCTCATCGTCGAAGCGCGCTATTATGACGAGATCGCCGACCTTTTGCTCGAGGGCTGCGAGAAGACCCTGCGCGAGGCCGGCGCCACCTTCGACCGTGTCACCGTGCCGGGCGCACTCGAAGTGCCCCAGGCGGTCGGGCTGGCGCTCGAGAGCGAGATGTATGACGGCTATGTCGCGCTGGGCTGCGTCATCCGCGGCGAGACCTATCATTTCGAGATCGTCGCCGGCGAAAGCGCGCGCGGCTTGATGGATCTTGCCCTTGAAGACGGCGTCGTCATCGGCAACGGTATCCTGACCGTGGAAAACAAGGAGCAGGCGCGCGTGCGCGCCGATCCCAATGGCAAGAACAAAGGTGGCGAAGCCGCATCCGCGGTCTTGAGCCTGCTCGGTTTGAAAGCGTGTTTCGGCCTTGACGACGACTGATCTGCCGCTGTCACACGACAGCCATCGTGTCCGCCGCGCTGGTGCATCGCCAAGGCGCGTGGCCCGTTTTGCTGCAATCCAGGCACTCTACCAGATCGAGCTCAGCCAGGGCGATCCGGCCGACGTCATCGCCGAGTTCAAGGCCCACCGCCTCAGCGATCTGCTCGAGCCGCTGGAAGAGGATCTGCCCAAGCTGCGCGTCGATCACGGCTGGTTTGCCGTCGTCACGCGCGGCGCCGCCGAGCAGCGCAACAAGCTGGACGGCCAGATCGCCGCGTGTCTGGCCGAAGGCTGGACGCTCGAGCGCATTGGCTTCGTGTCGCGCGCGCTGCTGCGTGCCGGTGCATTCGAGCTGGCCGAGCGGCTCGATGTGCCAAGCTCGGTCGTTGTCAACGAGTATGTCGAGGTCGCGCACGCCTTCTTCGAGGGCAACGAACCGGCCTTCATCAACGCCGTACTCGATCGCCTCAGCAAGCGGCTGCGCGGCAACGGCGCAGGTCCGGCTTAGATCGCCCATGCCATGGCAGCGCTAGGCGAATTCGCCTTCATCGAAACCATGCTCCGTCCCCATGCCGGGGAAGGCGCGCTCGATCTCCTCGATGACGCGGCGGTGATCGATCCGCCGCAAGGCTGCCAGATCGTTATCACCAAGGACGCCCTGGTCGCCGATGTACATTTCCTGGCGAACGATCCGCCTTCGGCGTGCGCCAGCAAGGCGATCCGGGTCAATCTTTCCGATCTGGCGGCCATGGGCGCCGAGCCGCTCGGCTGCATCCTGGCGATTGCACGCCCGCCATCGATCGACGATGCCTGGCTGGAGGCGTTCGCGCTCGCTTTCGGGGCCGATCTGAAGCGCTTCGGCTGTCCGCTCCTGGGCGGCGATACCGTCTCGACGCCGGGACCGCTGATGCTATCGGTGACCGCTCTTGGAACGGTACCCAGGGGCACAGCGCTGCTGCGCGGCGGCGCCAAACCCGGCGATCTCGTCGTCGTTTCCGGCACGCTCGGCGAAGGCCTGCTCGGTCTGCGCCATCTTCAGGGTGACCTCGATGCCGAGCCTTTGCTGGCGCAGCGGCTGGCCGAGCGATACCGCAGCCCGACGCCGCGTCTGGCCCTGGGCGCCCGCCTGCGCGGCCTGGCAACGGCGTGCATCGACATTTCCGATGGCCTGCTGGCCGATCTGCAGCACCTTCTCGATGTTTCCAGCGTCGGCGCGATCATCGAAGCCGATGGCCTGCCGATCCACCCGCTCGTGCGCCCCTTGGCCGAGGCACGCGACGCGGCCTTGAGTGGTGGCGATGACTACGAGCTGCTGTTCACCGTGCCCGCCGGCGCCCGCGCCAGCATCGACCGGCTGGCGGACGAGCTCGGTCTGCCGCTCACCGTGATCGGTAGCATCACGCTCGAGCGCAGCTTGCGCATCCGTGACGTCGCCGGCGATCCGTTGACGCCGCCAAATGCCGGCTGGACACACTTCTAGCCCGTCACCCATGGCCCGGCCGGCGTGTCAATCCCTCGCCTTGTCACTGTCATGCAAACCTGCTTAGGTCGCCGCGCTTGTCTGGCCGACTGCTAGTGTACGTGTAGTTCGAAAAAGCGAAAAATTGGGAGGGACGCATGAGCGGCCTTGAGTGGTTGTTCTACCTGCTCGCCGTGGCCTGTGCGGCTGCCGGCTTTGTCTATGCGGTTGTGACCCGCGCCGCCGTGTTGGCAGAGCCACGCGGCACGGAGCGCATGATCGAAATCGCCAGCGCCATCCAAGAGGGTGCGACGGCCTATCTGAATCGCCAGTACCGGACGATCGCTTATGTCGGTGCGGTCGTCTTCGTCCTTCTCTTCCTCTTTCTCGGCCCGTGGGTCGGCATCGGTTACCTGATTGGCGCTGTCCTGTCCGGTTGCGCCGGCTTCATCGGCATGAACGTGTCGGTCCAGGCGAACGTGCGCACCGCACAAGCGGCCACGACCAGCCTGGAAAAGGCCCTTGATGTCGCTTTCAAGTCGGGCGCGATCACCGGCATGTTGGTGGTCGGCCTCGGCCTGCTCGGCGTCGCCGTCTATTACGGCTTCCTGCTCATCGTCGGTGTCGAACAGCGCGCCATCCTCGAAGCGCTGGTCGGCCTGTCCTTCGGCGCATCGCTGATCTCGATCTTCGCCCGTCTCGGCGGCGGCATCTTCACCAAGGGCGCTGACGTCGGCGCCGATCTGGTCGGCAAGATCGAAGCCGGCATCCCGGAAGACGATCCGCGCAACCCGGCCGTGATCGCGGACAATGTCGGTGACAATGTCGGTGACTGCGCCGGCATGGCCGCCGACCTGTTCGAGACCTACGCCGTCACGGTGGTCGCCACCATGCTGCTCGGTGCGATCTTCGGCGGCGAGCACGCCTCGGCCCTGATGCTCTTTCCGCTGGTCATCGGCGGCCTTTGCATTCTCGGCTCGATCGCCGGCACTTATCTGGTCAAGCTGCCGGAAAACCAGAACATCATGGGCGCGCTCTATCGCGGCTTCGGCGGCTCGGCGGTGATCTCGGCGGTGCTGCTCCTGCCGTTCACCTTCTTCGTGCTCGGTACCGGCACGGAGTATGTCAGTGGCGGCGTGGCCTTCACCGGCGTCGGCGTCTTTGTCTGCGTCCTGGTTGGCCTGATCGTCACCGGCCTGCTCATCGTCATCACCGAGTATTACACCTCCACCGAGTACCGCCCGGTGCGCAACATCGCTGAAGCCTCGGAAACCGGTCACGCCACCAACATCATCCAGGGTCTGGCGGTTTCCATGGAAGCCACCGCCCTGCCGGTGATCGTCATCTGCTTCGGCATCCTAGCCGCGTTCCTGGCCGCCGGCCTTTACGGCATCGGTGTCGCTGCGACCACCATGCTGGCGCTCACCGGCATGGTCGTCTCGCTCGATGCTTACGGCCCGGTGACCGACAATGCCGGCGGTATCGCCGAGATGGCCGAGCTGCCGCCCGAGGTGCGCACCACCACCGACGCCCTCGATGCGGTGGGCAACACCACCAAGGCGGTGACCAAGGGCTATGCCATCGGCTCGGCCGGCCTGGCGGCCCTCGTGCTGTTCGCGGCCTATGTCGAGGATCTGAAGCACTATTTTTCGGATCTGGACCTCGATTTCGCGCTCAGCGACCCGTTCGTGGTCATTGGTCTGTTCATTGGCGGGCTGCTGCCATACCTGTTCGGCGCCATGGGCATGATGGCCGTCGGCCGATCCGCCAGCGCCATCGTCCTGGAAGTGCGCCGCCAGTTCCAAGAGATCCCGGGCATCATGACCTACGAGGCCAAGCCGGAATATGGCACGGCCGTGGATCTTCTGACCAAGGCGGCCATTCGCGAGATGATCATCCCGTCGATGCTGCCGGTGCTGAGCCCGATCGTGGTGTTCATCGTCGTCAGCATCATCGCCGGGCAGGCGGCGGCGTTCACCACGCTCGGTGCCATGCTGCTCGGCACGATCGTCACCGGCATCTTCGTGGCCATCTCGATGACCTCGGGCGGCGGTGCCTGGGACAATGCCAAAAAGTACATCGAGGACGGCAACCACGGTGGCAAGGGCTCGGAGGCGCACAAGGCGGCCGTGACCGGTGACACCGTTGGCGATCCCTACAAGGATACGGCCGGCCCGGCGGTGAATCCGATGATCAAGATCATCAACATCGTCGCCCTGCTCATCCTGGCTGCCCTGGGCAGCGCCGGCTAAGGCCCAAGCATCGGCCTAGAGAGCAGAAAACGCCCGGTCGGGCTTTCCCGGCCGGGCTTTTTCATTCCAAAGGACGGCCAGGGTCAGCGAAGCACGGTCTGAAAGGTGATGATGCCGATCATGAAGGCCAGACCGAACGCCACGCCGGCCAGGGCCATGAGTTGTTCGGGTGCTTCGCGATTGAGAGCTTCGAGCTTCGCCTCGGCGCGGCTGACCTGGCGATAGAGACGCTGGGCGAGGGGCTGGTTGCGATCGACTGGCGGCACGCGCGACTTCCCGTTTAGCTGAACACCGTCCGGCAGGCGAGCGGCCATCGCCGCCGTGACCCACCAAAGACAAGCAACGCTAACCTGAATCAACCTAGACGGGAAGCAAAACAAGCACTCATTGCGTCAAAAGCAAGGCCAGCGATCAGGGACCAACGCTGGTCGGCGGCGCTTCTTGCGTGTTGAACCGGCCGATATTGCCGATGAGCTGCTCGACCACGGTGATTTCATTGCCCGTGGTCGGCGTTTCACGATCCACCGGTTCGACAGTGCGGGCGTCGGCCAGATCGCGCCGCTTGATTTCGCTGACCATGCCATTTTGATCGAACACAACCGCGAGCACGTCTTGCGAGAGCACATCCTGGCTGAAGAAGTTCGTGTCTTCCTGGCGACGCTGGATGTAGTACCAGGTTGTTGAGTCGAACGTACCGATGGTCGACGGGCTGCCGAACGTGTTGAGCACGTCGCGCTGGGTGGAAACGCCCGGCTGAATGCGGGCGATGCGTTCTTCGTCGATACGATGGCCGTGCGTGGCGATCACTTCCTGACAGCCGACAGCGGCGAACAGGCTCATGGTCAGTGCGATGGTCGCACATCGGCGGGCACCGGTTGTCATGACGTCGCGTCTCGTTACCTGAAGGTCCGACACAGTTACTGCACGTGAGCTATCACAGATGTCTGGTTTACGCCAACCGCCGCCGGCACGCAGCCTCTGGCAGCGGCTGTTCAACAGGGACCGCGACTGGCAACGTCGCCGGGCACAGGCCTTCGATCTGTATGCCGCCATCGTCGCCCAGGCGCGCCAACCGGTGCTTTACGATGCGTTTGCCGTGCCGGACACGCCGGAGGGCCGTTTCGAGATGATCGCCCTACACACCTCGCTGCTGCTCCGCCGTCTGCGCGCGATGGCGGGTGACGGCAGCGAACTCTCGCAGCATGTGTTCGACATCTTTGTCACCGATATGGATACCTCGATGCGCGAGATGGGCGTCGGTGACCTGTCGGTCGGCAAGTTTGTCAAGCGCCTCGCCGGTAATTTCTACCATCGGCTGAAGGTGATGGATGACGCGCTAGACAGCACGGGCGCCACGGCATTGCGGCCGATGCTCGCAAAAAATGTCTACGGCGCCACGTCGTCCGCGACATCGGCACAGCAGGACAAGCTTGCGCGCTATCTGTGCGGTCAGGACGCATGGCTTAAGCAGCGCAGTGACGCGCAGATCCTCGCGGCCGACGCGCTTTTTGCCGTCAATCCATACAGCACGGCCGTGCAAGAAGGCGTTGACGCGGACGCCGCACCCGCTTAGCTTCCGGCGGCTCGAAAACCGCCCATCGGGGCGGGCTTGGGCAATGCGTGTCTTCGATCTTCAGGCGCCGGGGACATGCGCGTTCAGCCCCCGCGGAGCATGGTTCCTTTGACTGAGGCCAACGAACTCGCCCGTCCGGTCACGCTTGACCCATGGCCGGACCAGGATGCCATCGACATTGCCGTGCACGCGAGCGATGCCGAATGTGCTGCCCTGGCCGAGCGGTTTGGCTGGCTGGGCCTTGCCGACGTCGCGGCCGAGCTGCGGATCGAGCGCGACGGGGCGGATCTTTTTGTGCTAACCGGGCGTCTTGAGGCACAAGTGACGCGCAAGTGCGTTGTAACCCTGGAGCCGGTTACGGAGAGGGTCGAAGAGGCGGTGCACCAGCGCTTCGAACGCGTGGCCGCATGGGATGCCTTGCCGCGCGAGCGCGAGGTCGACATGGCCATGGAGCCGGATGACGTCGAGCCGCTGGTCGGACCGGTGCTCGATGTCGGCGAGGTGGTCGCAGAAAGTCTGGCGCTGGCGCTTGATCCCTATCCGCGCTCGGTCGAGGCCGATGCTGTGGCGCGCGAGGCGGGGGTCGTCAGCGAGGGCGATGTCGGTTCGGCAGCGTTTGCCGAACTTGGCCGATTGAAGAATTGAGCCGGTTGACGAATTGAGATGATGTCGGACCCCCGGGGTCCGGTACGAACGAGGACGAAAAGGATGGCAGTCCCCCAAAGGAAGATTTCCAAGGCTCGGCGTGACAAGCGTCGCTCGCATCATGCGCTGTCGCCGACCAACTGGTCCGAGTGCAGCAATTGTGGCGAGCCGAAGCTGCCGCACCACATCTGCGCCGCGTGCGGCTACTATAATGGCCGTCCGGTGATCGTTGCGGCGGTCGCCGACGAGGCCGACGCCGCCTGAGACGCTCATGGCGCCGACCATCGCTCTTGATGCCATGGGCGGCGATCACGCACCGCAATGCGTGATCGATGGTGCTGCGCGCGCGGCGCGACGCGACAGCGATCTGCGTTTCATCCTGTTTGGTGACCGCACGAAGCTGTCGCCGCTGCTCGACAAGCGCAAACGGCTGAGTGAGGTCTGCACGCTCGAGCACACCGATGACCAGATCGCCGATGACACCCGGCCGTCGGTCGCCTTGCGCCAGGGTCGGCAATCGAGCATGCGGCGCGCCATCGATGCGCTCAAATCGGGTGACGCTGATGCCATGATCAGCGCCGGCAATACCGGTGCGCTCATGGCCATGGGCAAGGTCGTACTGCGCACGCTGCCACGCATTGATCGGCCGGCGATCGTCTCGACCATGCCGACCCGCCGCGGCCGCAGCGTGATGCTCGATCTGGGTGCCAACGCGACCTGTAACCCGAACAATCTGGTCGAATTCGCCGTCATGGGCGAGGTGTTCGCGCGCGCCGTGCTCGGCGTCGAGCGGCCGAGCGTCGGGCTGCTCAATATCGGCAGCGAGGACGTTAAAGGTCACGATGTCGTGCAGGAAGCGGCGCAAGCGCTGCGCGAGGGCGATCTGCCGATCGATTTTGCCGGCTTTATTGAAGCGAACGAGATCCATATCGGCCGGGTCGATGTCGTCGTCACCGATGGCTTCACCGGCAATGTCGCCTTGAAAATGGCCGAGGGCACGGCGACCTTCATCGGCAGCGGCTTGAAAGAGGCCTTTGCCAGCTCCTGGCGCGGCAGGCTCAGCTATCTGCTCGGCAAGCCGATGCTCGAGCGGTTGCGGCGCAGCTTCGATCCGCGCGGTCACAACGGCGCCATGTTTGTCGGCTTGAACGGCGTGGTTGTCAAAAGCCACGGCAACACCGATGCGCTCGGCTACGCCAATGCCATCCGCATCACGGCCGAGCTGATACGCAACGGCACGAACACGCGCATCATCGAAGAAATGGAGCGCTTCGGGGTACCCAGCGACCTCGCGGCGGCGTCTTGATATGAAGCGAGCCCGGGTCATCGGTGTCGGCAGCTACCTGCCGCAGAAAATCCTTACCAATGACGACCTGTCACGCATGGTCGACACGTCAGATGCCTGGATCGTCGAGCGGACCGGCATCACCCAACGCCATATCGCCGCCGACGGCGAATTGACGTCCGATCTGGGTACGGCGGCGGCACGTGCGGCCCTCGAGCGCGCCGAGCTCGATCCCGCGGCCCTCGATCTGATCATCGTCGCCACATCGACACCGGACAATACCTTCCCGGCGACGGCCGCGGCCATCCAGCGCAAGCTCGGCGCGCGTGTCGGCAGCCCGGCCTTTGATGTCCAGGCCGTCTGCGCCGGCTTTGTCTATGCACTGTCCGTCGCCGACAGCCTGATGCGCACGGGCCAAGCACGCCATGCCCTGGTCATCGGCGCGGAGACCTTCTCGCGCATCCTGGACTGGCAGGACCGCAGCACCTGCGTGTTGTTCGGTGACGGCGCCGGCGCAGTGGTCCTGCGCGCCGAAGAGGGCGGCGCAGCCGGCGGTCGCGGCCTGCTCGGTCACCGGCTCGGCGCCGACGGCCGGCATTATGGCGACCTGTATGTCGACGGCGGTCCGTCCAGCACCGGCACCAGCGGCCATTTGCGCATGAACGGTCGGGAAGTTTTTCGCCGCGCCGTAGCGGCACTGGCCGACAGCGTCGTCACCGTCTGCGGCGAAGCCGGCTTCGAGATCGACGCGCTCGACTGGCTTGTCCCGCATCAGGCGAACCGGCGGATCATCGATGCCGTCGGCAAACGGCTGGGCATCGATCCGGCGCGTGTTGTCGTCACCGTTGATCGCCATGCCAACACATCCGCGGCCTCGATCCCCCTGGCACTGGATGACGCCTATGGCCGGGATCAGCTGCGATCCGGCCAGTTGATCGCCCTGAACGGCATGGGCGGCGGCTTCACCTGGGGCGCCAATCTGTTGCGCTGGTAGGTACCGGCTTGCCTTCAAGGTCACCAATGACCTTCTTGCGTTGACGGAAGCTGCTGAAACAGCTAGCTTTTTCCTAGTTGATGCAACAAGGCGTACGGCCATGACCGGCAAAACGCTGACCCGGGCACATCTCGCCGAGGCTGTATACCAGGAAGTTGGGCTCTCGCGGAGCGAGTCGGCTGAGCTGGTTGATGCGATTTTGGCACAGATCACCGAGTCACTGGTTGACGAGGGTCAGGTCAAAGTGTCGTCGTTTGGCACCTTTTCTGTTCGCCACAAAGGCGAGCGGATCGGCCGCAACCCCAAGACCGGTGAAGAGGTGCCCATCCTGCCTCGCCGCGTGCTGGTGTTTCGTCCCTCGCAGGTGCTCAAAGAGCGCATCAACGATCACGAGCACGCCAACGGCGCCGCAGGTTCGGCCTGATGAGTGGTGCGAGCAGCGGGACCAACAACCGGGGCGCCAAATCGGCGGCCGCCTTTCGCACGATCAGCGAGGTGGCCGACGAACTCGAGGTTGCACAGCACGTCCTGCGGTTTTGGGAAAGCAAGTTTCCGCAAGTCCGGCCGATGAAGCGCGGCGGTGGCCGTCGCTACTATCGCCCGGAAGACATTGATGTCCTGCGTGAGATCCGCGCCCTGCTCTACGATCAGGGGTATACGATCAAAGGCGCCCAGAAGCTGTTGCGCGAACAGCGCGTCAAGCGCGGCCCGACGGCGGCCGTGGCGCATGATGATGCCGAGCCACAAACCGCGCCGAGCGATCACGCCGAACCGGCAGCGGACACCGCACCGACCGCAGACGACGGCGACGACAGCGAGCTGTCGCTGCATGATCGTTTGAGCGATATTCGCGCCCGGCTGGTCGCCGCCCGTGCGCGTCTGCGCGATCTCGGCATCTGATCGGTCGTTGCTCGCCCCCACACGTCAAGCTATAAGGCGCGCTCAGTCGGAGCGTAGCGCAGCCTGGTAGCGCACTTGTCTGGGGGACAAGGGGTCGTGGGTTCGAATCCCGCCGCTCCGACCATCCTTGAACCACCATGCATGACCGGATGCTTGTGATGCGTTTTCTGCGCCGTGTCTTGGGTGGTGTCACCGCGTCACTGCTGGCGGCGTTGATCTTGTGGATCGTGAGCGCCAGGCCCAGCCCGGGCGCGGTGCTCGACGTCCTCTTGAGCGTGCGCGATCCGCGCGCCATCCCGTTCGATGCCCTGATGGCCAACTTGACCTTGCCGCTGGTGCTGTTGTGGGCGGCGCTGGCCAGCGTTCTGTTTCTGATCAGTGGTCCTGTTCTGGCGCTCTGGTGGCGGTTGCGGCGGCGTGGTCACAAATCGGTGCGCGCGCGCTCCTAGGCATTCGCGCCCGGCAAAGGCCCTATAGACGCAGCCCTCGCCGGCGGTTAGCTAGCCAGCCATGGCCGCAGCACCTGTTGAGATGACCGAACAATGACCACGCGTTACGCCGTCGGCGATCACGACACCCGACCCTGGGGTACCTGGGAGGTTCTGGCCTCCGCGGATGATCACGTCGTCAAGCGCATCGTCGTCAATCCGGGCGGCAAGCTGTCCTTGCAGTATCACCACCACCGCGAGGAGCACTGGGTCGTGGTCAGCGGCGAGGCCGTGGTCACGCGCGGTGAAGAACAGCTGACGCTTGGCCCAAGCGAACATGTGCACCTGCCGCTCACAGTGGTGCATCGGGTGGAAAATCGCGGCAGCGAGCCGCTGGTGTTCATCGAAACCCAGCTCGGCGATGAACTCGATGAGGACGACATCGTGCGCGTCGAGGATGTCTACGGCCGCACCGGCTAGAGCTGGGTCAGGCCTACCGAGCGCAAGATACCGATCAGCATTTCACCGCTGCGCCGGCGGTGGTCTTCATGCACCCGATAGGCGGTCTGCGCGTCGCCGGCCTCGATCGCCGCGACCACGGCGGCGTGATCCTTGGTGGAACTGTCCGGTCGTGGCCTCAGCTTCAAGGTCAGCATGCGCACCCGGTGCGCCTGGTCCCAGAGCGCCTCGACCGCCTGTTTGAGGCGGCGATTGCCGGCCAGATCGACGAGCAGACTGTGAAAGCGCTCATCCGCCCTGGCCCAGGCCATGAGATCCGCCGCCGCCAGCGCCGTGTTCATGTCCGCGACCGCGGCAGCGAGCTGCTCGAGCTCGGCATCGTTCAAGCCACGCTCGGCAACCCGCGCCGCCGCGGTCGCTTCGAGCGCCGTCAACACCTCGTAGATCTCGCGCATATCGTCGACTGAGACCGGCAGCACGCGCATGCCATGGCGCGGACGCACCTCGACCATGCCCTCATTGGCCAGCCGGATCAGCGCCTCGCGTACCGGCGTGCGGCTCATCCCCAGCCCTTCGGCCAGTTCCTGCTCGAGCGCCTGGGTGCCAGCCGGCATCTCGTTACTGAGAATGCGCTGCTTCAATTCGAGATACGCGCGCAGTGCCTGCGAACGCGGTGCGGGCGCAGCACCTGGCCCGCCGTCGTCTGACTTCGTGCTCAGGTATGAGGCCATGAACCAAGCTCCCCGCTGGCTGACCGATCGCGCTCAGGCCACTGTGTCACCCGATAGCGCGATGAACTGGCCGCTGGCACTGGAGCGATAGACAGCCTCTTCGATCTCCAGATTGCGCACGTAGGCAGCTGCCGTGTTCATCGGCTGGCTGCCGCTGCGCAGACAGTCGACCACATGGCGCTGCAGGCGATAGACACAGTCGCCGGCGAAACCGCGAGCCTGCCAGGCGAACGGAACCGGTTGCCAGCCGGTCTCGCCGTGCTTGCGCAGGTGGACGCCGCCATCGCCATCGAGGCTGAGCGCGCCGTCGCTGCCTTCGATGAGCAGTTCGCCCATGGTCAGACGGTGATTGTCGGCCGGGTGATCGACCAGGCGGTTGCCATCAAACAGGCCGCGCGCCCGGTTGGCGAAATCGAACACGATGTAGCCGGCATCCTCGCCGGCGATGACCGGATTGAGCTTCACCAGGCGCGCGAACACACCGGTGATTTCGCCGAACAGATAACGAAACACGTCGATGAAGTGGATCGCGGTCTCGTGCACGAGAAAGCGCGGCATGGTCTGGAAATAGGGCTGCCTGGCCAGATACGCGTCCGGTCCCTGGCCATCGCCCGGTCGCAGGCGAAAGCCGATCTGGTAGGGCTCGCCGATGGCGCCGTCATCGATGGCCTGCTTGATGGCGGCATACCAGGGCTGAAAACGGAAATTCTCGTGCACGACCAGCGTGACGTGCCGGGTGGCCGCCAGGTTGGCGGCCGCGCGCGCCGTTGCCAGATCGGTCGTGAACGGTTTCTGGCAGATCATCGCCAGACCCCGTTCCGCGCCGAGCGCGATCGCACTGGCATGGGTTTCCGGCGGCGTGATGATGTCCAGCACATCCGGCCCGGTCGCATCGAGCATGGCCGCCAGATTGTCGAACGAGTTGGCGATGCCGTGTGCCTTGGCGATTTCGTGCGCTTTCGCACTCGTGCGATTGCACACGCCGATAAGCTCGACATCGGCCATGCGCGCCCAGGCTTCGTAGTGAAACTGCGCGAAGTAGCCCGCCCCCACACAAGCGACTTTCAAGCGGTCCGGCATGAGCAGCCCTCGCTCTTCTTATGATCATCAGTTCAGGCGATTTCGTGCCGGGGCACAAGGCCCGCGCCGGAATTGTTACCCCGGGCGCACGCTCGAGCCTTGCCAGTACGGGCCTTCTCGGCTCGGATGCGCTGGTCAAACCAAGGCGGTGCGCAGACCCCGCTTGAACAACCATGAGGGCGACCCGATCATGCGTGTCATTGCCGTGCGATTCACCATCAAGCCCGACTCCGTCGAGGCGTTTCGCGCCGCCATCCTCATCCACGCGCACAATTCGCTGACCAAAGAGCCAGGCTGCCTGCGCTTCGATGTCTGTCAGGACCCGAAAGAGCCGACCACGTTCTTCCTGTACGAGGCCTATCAGGACGAAGCCGCCATCGAGGCGCACCGCGCGAGCGCCCATTTCGCCGAGTTCGGCCCCAAGGTCACCGACATGATCGGCGAGCGCGACCTGCTCGAGCTGGACGTGCTCAATCCTTGAGCGTTGTTGTGACCACAGGCATCTTGTGGTCACCAGGTGTTTCGCGGCCGCGACTGGATAGCCCTTTTGCGTGCACCGACAAGGCGTTAGCGTCTTGGCGTTATCCACCCAATCGCTGCACGCCGGAGCTTTCATGAAACCCGCCACCAAGATCCCCGCCACGGTCATCACCGGCTTTCTCGGCAGCGGCAAGACGACCCTGGTGCGCCACCTGCTGGAGAACGCCAAGGGCCGGCGCATCGCGCTGATCGTCAACGAGTTCGGCGATATCGGAGTCGATCGCGAGGTGATCACCGGTTGCGGCATCGAAAACTGCCGTGAGGAAGATGTCGTCGAGCTGGCCAATGGCTGCATCTGCTGCACGGTTGCCGATGACTTCCTGCCGACCATGCGCATGCTGCTCGATCGCGCGGAGCCACCTGAACACATCGTCATCGAAACCTCGGGCCTGGCCATGCCCAAGCCGCTGGTCAAGGCGTTCACCTGGCCGGATGTGCGCGCGCGCGCGACCGTCGATGGCGTGGTTGCCGTGATCGACACGCCCGCCACCGCAGCCGGTCTGTTCGCCGCCGATCCGGACGCGGTGCAGGCGCAGCGCACGGCCGACGCGGCGCTCGATCACGAGAGCCCGCTGGAAGAGCTGTTCGAAGAGCAGATCGCCTGCGCCGACATGATCGTGTTGAACAAGCGTGATGCGGTCGACGACGAGGGCTTGGCGCGGGCACGCGTGGAGATAAGCCAGCACGCCCGTCCAGGCGCAGCCGTGCTCGAGGCCGCTTTCGGCCGCATCGATCCGCGCGTGCTGCTCGGCCTCGGCGCCCATGCCGAAGACGATCTCGAAAGCCGACCGTCGCATCACGAAGACCACGACGCGCACGATCACGACGATTTCGAAAGCTTCCACGTCGATCTCGGCGCCGTGACCGACGCCGAAAGCCTCCAGGCGCGGATCCGTACACTGGCTGCGGATCATAACGTGCTGCGGACCAAAGGCTTTCTGGCGCTCAGCGACAAGCCCATGCGCTATGTCGTGCAAGGTGTCGGCGACCGCGTGCAGGGCTATTTCGATCGGCCGTGGCGTGCAAATGAACCCCGGCAATCGCGTCTCGTGGTCATCGGCCTGCACGGGCTCGATCGCGCGGCCATTGAGGCTGTGCTGAACGGCTGAGTCTGCACGGCGCCGCGCGTCGAAAACGCACATTGTGCTTTTTTCGTCACGATGACAATTCGTCGACAACGTTTTTATGGACGCGGCGCCATTAAGACGCTATCAACATATACCCAATTCATTGGAGGAACTGTCGACCGGACGCCAAGTGGTTGGTGAGCCGAAAGCTTTTTCGACTTTTGGCAAACTAGACACGCACGCTGTGCGCTACCATATGAGGTGTCAAGCGAACATCCTCCGACGAACCCGAACAGGTAGAAACGATGATTGAGCGGAACGACCGTGTGCCGCCCGAGCAGCTCCTTTGGGCCGCTGTTCTGGAGCGCGCCGTGATCGACGCCCAGTCGGCCATCGCCAAAAAGAAGGCCGGCCAGAGCGTCACCCTTGAAGAGGCCAAAGCCTGTATGTGGCTGGCCGAAAGTCACGCCGACTTCAACGAAGTCTGCGGCTGGGCTTCCATTGATCCCACGGCTGCGCGTGAGCGCATGAACGTGTGGCTCAAGGAAGCCTTCCCGCTCCCTTTGGTCGAAGGCGGCGAAAAGCGCAAGTCCCGAAAGTCGCGTGCCAAGCCGGTGGAGCCTGTCCGTCAGGCTGCCTGAACCGGCGCAGACGCGCGTTAACGCTGGGCTTTGCCCCCAGCGTGCCAAGAGCAAAGCCCCGTACCCGACTTTCGGGTTACGGGGTTTTCTTTTGCCTAAACACTGCCCGCTCGAGCGGCCTCACGCCGCGCGCACACTGCCCCGTCTGGCCAGGATTTCCCGGAACAACGCCATCTGTCCATCGCTCGTGCTATGCCAGTCGAACCGCTCGGCAAAAGCGCGCGTGTCGGCGCGTGCGGGCGGTTTGGCCAGCAGCTTGCGCACGGCATCGACCAGGGCCGGTACGCTGCGCTCGGCCATGAGCCGGCCCGCTTGCGGCGCGGCAACCACTTCCGGCGTGCCCCAGACCGGGCTGGCAACCACGGGCGTACCGCAGGCCATGGCCTCGAGCAGGACATTCGCCCAGCCTTCACGCGAAGAGGCCAGAACGAGCGCGTCGCCGGCGCTGTACAGCGCTGCCAGCTCCTGCTGACTGAGGGCGCCCAGAAAGCGTACCCGCGCGGACACGCCCAGGCGCGCTGCCAGCCTTTCGAGCGCTGGCTGCTCGGGTCCGTCACCGGCGATGAACAGGTGCAGGTCCGACAGGTCGGCCAGCGCCTTGATCACCAGATCGTGACCCTTGCGCTCGATCAGATGGCCGACGGACAGCAGCGACGGTCCGGTCATGCCGAAGCGCGTGCGTGCATCGTCACGCGGCTGCGGTCGGAACAGCTCGAGATCGACGCCGTTACGCAGTACGCGCAGCTTGGCCGGGTCCGCGCCGAGCTCGAGATAGACATCGGCCAGCGCCTGACAGACGGCGATCAAGCCATCTGCCTGACGGATCGCTTCGACAATCTGCCGCCGCGGCCCGGGAAAGCGGGCGATCAGGTTGAGGTCGGTGCCGCGCGCGGTGAGCGTCACCGGCAGGCCGAAGCGCTTGGCGAGTTGCACGGCGGCAACACCGTCAGGATAAACATAATGCGCATCGATCAGATCGACGCCGCCGAGCGCGTGCAGCCGCCGGCGAACGAAGGGCGCCAGGGCCTGGGCCATCAAGCCAGGCGCCACGCCCATGCCGACCTTGGGGATCAGCGGGTAGCGCGGGTGGTCGATCGCCACACCATGGCGCAATGCGCGCCGCGGGATCTCGGCAAAGCGGCCATAGGCGCCGAAGCCCCTGCCGCGTAGCGGAAACCACGGCACGGGCGCGATGACATGCGCGCCGATCGCATGCCGTGCGCGCAGATGCCGCAAGCGGGTTTCCACGAAGATGCCGTGGCGCGGCTCAACCGCGTTGGGAAACAGTGTCGAGAACAACAAGATGCGCATCAGGCGTGCCGCCAACGCGCCAGGCCTGGGCCAAGCAGCCCGATCAAGCGCGTTTCGACGCCCTGTGGCCGGCCACTGAGTTGCCACAAGCCGAGCAGGCTCAGGCCGTAGAGCGCAACGCCCAGGCCGGCGCCGAGCAGGAGCAGCATCAAGGCGTGCAGCGAGCCGTGCTCGCTTGCCGGCAGCAGCATGACGCCGAGCGACATGATCAGGCAGGCCAGCACCGGCCGCCACAGCACCGCCCACAAAGCGCCCGGACCAAACGACAAGCGCCTGCCTGCCACCGTGCCGTAGACGACAAGGCTCAGCGCTTCGGTCAGCACCAGCGCCCAACAGCCGCCGATCGCACCATAGCGCGGCGTCAGCATCGCCAGCGCGCCGACCAAAACGCTCAGATGGATCAGGGCCAAGACCATGGCGATGCGCGCCTCACCGAAAGCGAACAGCAACGACGGCACGCCGACGCGCGCAACCCGCAAAAGGCCGAACGCGACGAGCACGTGGATCATCGGCACGGCCTCAAGCCAACGTTGCCCCAAGAGTACGTGCACGAACGGCTCGGCCAGGAGCCCGATACCGATCGACGCCGGCAACGCCAGGGCCAGGACCCCGCCCAGCGAATGCAGAAAGCCAGCACGCAAGCGTGCCTTGTCGTGCGCCAGCTTGGCATAGCCGGGGAACAACACCTGTTGCAGCGGCGCTGCCATTTCCGAGGATGGCAGATTGGCGACCTCGCGCGCGACGACGTAGAAGCCGAGCGAGGTGGCGCCGGCAAACTTGCCGACGATCAGCGCATCAGCACGCTGGACAGCGGCGAAAATGACATTGTAGCCGGCCAGCCACTTGGAGAACGCGAACAGATCGTGCCATTCACACAAGGTCAGCCGCGGCCGGAAGCTGTGCATGGCGTAACTCAGGAACAGTAGCGCCGCATGGCGGCTCAAGCTGGCGATCACCAGAGCCCAATAGGAGCGCAGCATGAGCGCGGCGCTGACGGCGATCACCAAGCCAATGACGCGCGGGATGAAGCGAAACAGGAACTCCTTGTCCAGATCGAGGTGCTTGCGGAAATCGACCGTGCCGATGTTGATCAAGCCGGTCATGAGCGGCATCAGCGCCAGCCAGTGCAGAATGCTCTCGAGCCTGGGTTCGCCAAGAAAGCGCGCCGCCGCGCCGGCACCGAAAAACACCACGGCCGCGGCAAAGGACATGACCAGCAGGTTCATGGTAAAGGCGGTGTCGTAGTGCGCACGCAGCGCGCGATCCTGCTTTTGGATCAGAACCTTGTCCAGGCTGAGCTCGCACAGAACGGCCAGCAGATTGGCAAAGCTCGCGGCCAGGGCGACGAGGCCGAAATCTTCCGGCATGAGCAGCCTGGCCAGGAACAAGGTGCTGGCGACACCGATCAGCCGGTTGACCAGGCGCATGCTGACCATCCAGGCAGCACCGCTGGCGATGCGCCGGGTCAGGCTCGGCCCCGCGGGCGTCTGCGCCGCCCGCCCGGCTTCCGGCGCCTGCGGGAGGTCGGCGGCGCTCACCCGTTCAGGTCACCGAGCAAGGCTTGCACGGCGGCGGGGTCTTCCAGGCGTGCGGCCCCGCCATCTTGCAAGAGTGCCTCAAGCACGGCGCGGGCCTGGGCATCGTCGCCAAGGCGCTGATAGGCCTCGGCTAGCTTGACGCGGGGCTGGGCGTTGTCATCGAGCGCCTCGGCCGCCCGCTGAAGCAGTGGCGCAGCCCCGACGGGATCGTCCAGCGCCAGAAGGATGCGCCCTTGTGTGTCCAGCACGCGCGGATCGTTCGGCGCCAGGCGGACGACCTCGGCTATCTCCGTTTTGGCCCGTTCGAGATCGCCGGTTTTCATGAGCACCCAGGCGAGATTGTTGCGCACCGGTACGCTGGTCGGCATGCCTTGCGCCAGCAGCTGCAGATGTGTGAGCGCCTCGTCATGGCGCTCGAGCTGGATCAGGCGCGTACTCAAAATGAAGCGCGCGGCCTGATCGCCGCTATGGGTCTCGACCCAGTCGGCCAGCCGACGCAAGGCACCCTCCGCATCGCCCGCGCGGGACTGCGCCTCGACCAGAGCCAGCAAGGTCCCGGTCGACGGCGCGCCCGCCTGGGCCGCTTCGAACCTGGCCAGCGCGCGCGCAGGCTCACCTGCAGCCAGCGCGATGCGCCCTTCGAGATCGTCCAGATTGGCCTGGGCCAAGCTGTCCGGCGCCAGGCTGGCAAAGCGCCGCTCGGCCAGCTCGGGCTTGGCCTGGCGGGTGCGCAGCGCCGTCATGTTGGCCTGGGCAGCGGTAACGTCACCGGCTGCCAGATCAAAGCGGGCCAGCGCGATATAGGCCGGCAGGAAATCCGCATCAGCGGCCAGGGCAGCCGCGAGATCGTCGCGCGCCCGCTCGATCTGTTGGCTCGCCTGATAGCTCTTGGCGCGGAAATAATGAGCCTGCGCCGATACCTGTTCACGGGCCAACACACGATCGAAGCTGCGCACGGCGTTGCTGGGTTGGCCATCGCGCAACTGGGCGACGCCCAAGGCCATCCATGCCCGGCTGTCATCGGGCGCACGCTCGGTCGCCAGGGTCGCGGCCGACAGCGACTCGTCGACGCGACCGGCCACCAGCTGGTATTGCGCCAAAAGCAAGGGCGCGTCGACACCATCGCCGCTCACGTCGATCGCCTGCTCGGCCCGGGCAATGGCGCCATCGAGATCGCCTTGACTGGCCAACAAACGGGCGCTTCGCATCAACAGCACAGGCGAGTCGGGATTGTGCGTCAGGGCGTCATCGAGAACGGCCAGCGCCGCCCCCGGACTGTCCTCGAGTTTCAGCGCAGCGAGATTGGCCGCAGCCTGGACATGGCCCGGATCGATCGCCAACGCGGCCTCGAACGCAGCCGCGCCGCCGGTCGGGTCATCGTTTGCCATGGAAACCACGCCGAGCATGCTCTGGGCATCGGCACTTTCCGGCTCACGCGCCGCCCAGTCTTGCGCAACCCGCAAGGCTTGCGCGGTCTGTCCTTGCTGCAGGTGGGCAAGAATCAGCACCGCTTCGGCGCGGCCGCCACCCTCGCCCTGGGCGATGACGCTTTCGAGCGTGCGAAAGCCGCTGTCGGCGTCGCCGGCGGCAAGTTCGGCTGCGCCGAGCCGCAGGCGCAGATCGGCCCGATCCGGTGCCTGGGCAACGGCACTGGTGAGATAGGCGCGGCCCTTGTCCGCCGCACCGGCGCGCAGGGCAGCCTCGCCGACCAGGGCGAGCACATTGGCATCGAGATCGTCGTCGGGCCTCAAATTGCGCTCGAGGATCGACAAGGCCCGCGCGCTCTCACCGGTCTGCATTTGCAGGCTGGCGAGCAGGCGCACACCCATGTCGTGACCCGGGCTCAGCCGCAAGAGCCGGCGCAGATCCCGCTCGGCCTGCTCGAAATGGCCGAGCGCCAGCTTGGCAGCACCGCTCAGGGCGAGGCTCGGCACATGATCCGGCGCCCAGTCATTCAGTTCGCCGGCAACGCGCGCAGCTTTGGCATAGTCCCGCTGCTGCAGCGCGATGACGGCCGTGTAGTACATCGCCGGCGGATAGTGGGCGGCATGCTCGGGCAGGCGCGCCATGGCGGCGGCCGCCTCATCGACCGCGCCGGCACCGAGATGGGCGCGCGCCAGGCCGATTTCCGGCGGCAGGTCGCGCATATCAAGCGTCAGCGGCAGCGCCTGTAGTGGCCCG
Source organism: Geminicoccaceae bacterium (assembly GCA_050331015.1). Taxonomy (GTDB): domain Bacteria; phylum Pseudomonadota; class Alphaproteobacteria; order Geminicoccales; family Geminicoccaceae; genus JBHJHH01. Next base: position 28,678 of record JBHJHH010000029.1, on the reverse strand, counting down.
CGTTGCGCCAAGAGTTCCCCGTACAGCGCCTCGGCTTCGTCGAACCTGGACTCGCTCAGCGCGATTTCACCGAGCAAGGCGCGCTGGCCGGCCGCAGCACCGTCAGCCGCAGCGGCATGCGCCTTGGCGACATCCAGTTCGCCGGCCATGAGATGCAGCCAGCCGGCCGTCAGCAGGACGTCAGGCGCGTCCGGCTGCGATGCCAGGGCGGCCTCGCTGGCGACAAAGGCATCGCTGAAGCGGCCGGCGGCAAACAGAATATTGGCGGCATGGGCGTCTTCATGGGCAAGATCGGCGTCGGCCAGGCGTGCGAGCGCATCGTCGAACGCACCTGCTTTGCGCAAGGCGACCAGTTCCTGCTCGATCAGTTCCGGATCGTCGCTGCCCAGGCTGCGCGCGCGCGCGAAGGCGCTCACCGCCGAGGCAGGATCGCCCATGGCGAGCAGGATCTCGCCCAAGAGCTGGCGAGCGCGCGCGCTTTCCGGATAGTCGCGCACGGCGTTGCGCATTTCGAGCAGGCCCGAGCGCCACGCGCCCTGGGCAACGAATGCCTCGGCTTTGTCGATACGCGCCTGTTCACTGACCGGCGGCTGCTCGCAGGCCATCAGCGCAAGAAATGATGCGAGCAGGACGCCGCGGCCGAAGCGGTAAGACAGCATGCGCAATCCCGTATCCAGCTTGCGCGGCAGCTGAGACAACCGCGCTCATGACATTCGCCGTGGATGATGGAGACGGTCGCCGATCCGTTTGAGCCGAAAACCCGTGCGCACATATCGCTGTACGCACCGGGCGCCGAACGCGACGCCAGGGCTCGTCAGCTGGGATAAGACCGAGCAGACATGAGGACGTGCGTGGACACCGCCGAAGCACAGCCATGTCGCGCCGCCAAGCGTGCCCGAAGATGCACGCCCGCCCTGGGATCCTGCAGAGAAGACCGTAACCGCCCATGATGCGCATTTTCGGCCACTACGTGCCTTCGTCGATGTTGTGGCTGGGCCTGACCGAGTTCTGTATCCTGTTCAGCGCCTTCGTCACAGGCTACGTCCTGCGCTACAGCGATCTCGGGCAGATCCTGGACGGTACGTTCCCACATTACAGCCAGGCCTTCCTCTATGCCGGCAGCATGCTGCTGGCCATGCTGGCCCTGGGGCTTTACGAGCGCGAAGCGATCATCGAGCCGCGCACGGTGATCGTGCGGCTGGTGGCCAGCCTGCTGCTCGGCTTTGCCATCCTGGCCTCGATCGTCTTTGTCTCGCGGGCAACCGATGTCTGGCGCAGCGGTGTCGTCATCGCCTGCCTGCTATCGGTGGCCGGCATCCTGGCCTCGCGCTGGGTCTTCCTGATGCTGGCCAATCTGCGCCCGTTCCTGAAGCGCGTGATGGTCATCGGTGCCGGCCCGCGGGCCGAGCTCATCGAGCGCCATGCCGGGCGACCGAGCAACGGGGCGTTGCAGATCGTCGGCTATCTGCGCACGGGCGACGCCGAGAACAGCATCGCCGCCGCCATCTCGCAAAGCCAGGTGCCAAGCATCACCGCTTTCTGCCTGGCCCACGAGGTCGAGGAAATCATCGTTGCCATGGAGGAACGCCGCGGCCGGCTGCCCATGGAGGACCTGCTCAACAGCCGCATGCACGGCATCCGCGTGGTCGACGAGGTGCAATTCTGGGAACGCGAGACCGGCCGGGTCGATATCGCCAGGCTGACACCCGGCTGGCTCGTGTTCGGCGACGGTTTCGCCAAGAGCCAGTGGCAGCGCTCGCAAAAACGCCTGCTCGACATTGCCGCCAGCCTGTTCGTGCTCTGCCTGACAGCGCCGATCATGCTGCTTACCGCCTTGGCGATCAAACTCGAGGACGGCGGGCCCATCCTTTACGTGCAAGAGCGGGTCGGCCTGGACGGACGGGCATTCCGGCTGTTCAAGTTTCGCAGTATGAGCATCAACGCCGAAAGCGACGGCCGGGCGCGCTGGGCGAGTGACGGTGATCCACGGGTGACCCGGGTGGGACGCGTCACGAGGCGCACGCGCATCGATGAATTACCCCAACTTTTCAATATCTTGCGCGGGGATATGAGCTTTATCGGACCCCGCCCCGAACGGCCGAGCTTTGTCCACGATCTGGCGCAGCAAATTCCCTATTATGCGGAGCGTCATCGGGTCAAACCGGGTCTCGCCGGCTGGGCGCAGCTCAACTATCCCTATGGTGCCTCGAGCGACGATGCGGCACGCAAGCTTGAATATGATCTCTATTACATCAAGAATTGCAGTGTGTTTCTGGACTTTCTCATCATGATCCAGACGTTGCGTGTGGTCGTTTGGGGCCAGGGGGCACGTTGACAGCATGAGCGCCGCCCCGATCGTCTACCAGTTCAGCTACGGGGCGGCCGGCCTGGCCTTCGCCGTGCTTGTACTGCTGCTGGTCACGTCATGGGGACGCGTGCGCGCCGCCAGCCTGCCGGGACGCGTGCTGATCGCTGCCGCCGGCGTCCAGGCCATCTGGTGTTTCGCGGTCGCCCTGCTGGCCGGCATGCCGGCCCTGGTGCCGGTGCTGACCACGCTGGAGACCGTGCGGACCGCCGTGTGGCTGGCGTTTCTGCTCAGCCTGTTGCGTGAGCTGACTCCTGCCCTGGCCGGTACGGTCGCCTGGCTGTTGGCCGGTCTCGCCACGCTGGCATGCGTGTTCGATGCCCTGCTTGCCGTGGAGAGTGTGCAAAGCGCTGCCACGACGGGCGCCCTGGTCTGCCGGGCGCTGCTGGCCATTGCCGGCCTGTTGCTGCTGGAGAACATCTTCCGCAACAGCCGCCGCGACAGTCGCTGGGGCCTCAAATACCTGTTTCTCGGCGCCGGCGGGTTGTTTGCCTACGACTTCTTCATGTATGCCGACGCCTTGCTGTTCAGCGCGGTCAGTGCCGGCCTCGCCGAAGCGCGCGGACTGTTCAATGCGCTGCTCGTGCCGTTCCTGGCGGTTGCGGTCGCACGCAACCCGCAATGGTCGTGTGACATTTTTGTATCGCGCTCGGTCGCGTTTCACACGGCGACGCTGACCGGCAGCGGCGCTTATCTGCTGGCCATGGCCGTCGCCGCCTATTACCTGCGCGAGTTCGGCGGCACCTGGGGGCCGCTGCTGCAGACGACCTTCTTCGGCGGCGCCTTGCTGCTCCTGCTCGTCGCCCTGTTCTCCGGCCGCTTTCGCTCGGAACTGCGTTTGCTGCTGAACAAGCATTTTTTCAGCCGCCGCTACGATTACCGTGAAGAATGGCTGCGCCTGATCGATACGATCGCGGCGCCGGACGCACCGATCGACGACGGCCTGCCGGAACGCGTTATCGAGGGTGTCGCCGACGTCGTCGATGCCACCGGCGGCGCCATCTGGCTGTTCAGCGAGCCCGACACCTTTCGCTTGCGCGCCAGTCGCCTGGTCAGCCTGCCGACCACCAAGGACGCACATGCGGCCTATCTCGCTCTCTTTCTCGACGAAGAGGCCCGCGCCATCGTCTTGACCGAGCTGGCCAATTTCCCCGAGCGCTATGACGGGCTGAGCATGCCGGGCTGGCTGCCGGCGCCGCCGCTCGGCTGGCTGTTGCTGCCGCTGATCCATCGCGAACGCCTGCTGGGCTGCATGCTGCTGGCGCAACCGCGCACCGAACGCGAGCTGACCTGGGAGGATCATGAACTCCTGCGCATTCTCGCCCGCCAGGCGGCCTCCTATATCGCCGAAGACGTCGCGGCCCAGGCCCTGGCCGAAGCGCGCCAGTTCGAGGCGTTCAATCGCCATTTCACCTTCATCGTCCACGATCTGAAGAACCTGATCGGTCAGCTCACCCTGACGATCGCCAATGCCGGGCGCTATCGCGGCAACCAGGAATTCTACGACGACATGGTCGAAACCCTGGAAAGCTCCGTTGCGCGCATGAACAGGTTGCTGGCCGATCTGAAGCGTGGGCCGCATCGGGAGGTTGAGGCGATCACGCTGAGCGACCATATACGCACTGTGTGCGTAGCTATTGCGGCCAGTGACGCGCGCGTGAGCTTGCTTGAACCGTTGCCCGATCTTGAGGCGGCAGTGGTGGCGGACAGGCTCGCGTCGGTTGTGCGCAACCTAATCAACAACGCCCGCGAAGCGACCGGACCGGAGGGTAGTATCCGTGTACGCTTGCGCGCGGAAAGGCGCCAAGCGGTGATCGAAATCGACGACGACGGCCCGGGCATGGGCGCGGCATTCATCCGTGAACGCTTGTTCAAACCATTTGCCAGCACAAAGCCTGGCGGATTTGGCATCGGCGTGTTTGAAGCCCGGGTATTTGCGGAGGAATCCGGCGGCCGGCTCGATGTCATCAGCCAGCCGGGCCGCGGCACGATCATGCGCTTGTGCCTGCCCTTGGTGATGCCGGATGCACAAATGGAGGCAGCGGAGTAATGACTCCGAACTTGAGTAAGGTCCTGATTCTGGAAGACGATCCAGGCCTGCGCAAACAGTTGCGCTGGAGCCTCGAGGGCTATCAGGTCCTGCAGACCGACGAGCGCGAGGAAGCCATCGCCATGTTGCGTGCGCAACAGCCGGCGATGGTCCTGCTCGATCTCGGCCTGCCGCCTGATGCCGAAGGTGTCTCCGAGGGTTTTGCCGCCCTGGAAGCCATCTTGCGGCTGGCGCCGGCGACCAAGGTGATCATCATGACCGGCCAGGACGACCATGCCCACGCGGTGCGCGCGATCGGCATGGGCGCTTACGATTTCCACCAGAAACCGGTCGATCCGGACATTTTGAGCCTGCTGGTGCAGCGCGCCGTGCATCTCGTCGGCCTGGAGCTCGACAATGAGCGCCTGCTCGCCGCCGAAGCCTGCGACCGGTTGCCCGGGATCGTCGGCGACAGCCCGAGCATGCAGCAGGTCGCGCGCATGGTGGAAAAGGTTGCCCCGGCCGATGTCTCGGTCGTGCTCCAGGGCGAGAGCTGTACCGGCAAGGAGCTGGTCGCGCGCGCCTTGCACCAACTCAGCCCGCGCAAGGGCAAGGCGTTCGTGGCCATCAACTGCGCCGCCATCCCGGGCACGCTGCTCGAGGCCGAACTGTTCGGCTACGAAAAAGGGGCCTTCACCGGCGCGGTCAAACAGACGCCCGGCAAGATCGAAATGGCCACGGGCGGCACGCTGTTTCTCGATGAAATCGGTGATCTGCCGCTCGATCTGCAGGTCAAGCTGCTGCGTTTTCTGCAAGAGCGTGTGGTCGAGCGCATCGGTGGGCGCAAGGAGATCCCGGTGGATGTGCGCGTGATCTGCGCGACGCACCGCGATCTGCCGGCTCTGGTCAGCCGCAACGAGTTCCGCGAAGACCTGTATTACCGCCTGGCCGAAGTGGTCATCGAGATCCCTGCCCTGCGCGAGCGGGCCGGCGATCCGGTGCTGCTCGCGCACCATCTGCTGCACACCTACAACCAGCAGCTCAATCGGCGCCTGTCCGGTTTCACCGAGGACGCGCTCGCCGCGATCGACGGCTACCCTTGGCCGGGCAATGTCCGCGAGCTGCAAAACAAGCTGAAGCGCGCTGTCATCATGGCGGAATCCAAGCGGATCACTGCCGCCGATCTCGATCTCGATGAAGGGGCGCTGGAAAGCGAACCACTGAACCTCAAGCAGGTGCGCGAGGCGGCCGAGGCGGCAGCGCTGCGCCGCGCTTTGGCGCAAACGCGCGGCAATATCTCCAAGGCGGCGCGCCTGCTCGGGGTTAGCCGGCCGACGCTGTACGATTTGATGCGTGTGCACAGCATGCGCGTTTAAGCCTGCAGGCATCAAGATAGGTTGCCGTCTCCCGCTACATCCAAATCGAGTTTCCCGATGCTAGAAGCGCTGCGCGTCGCCCTGATCGGCGCCGGCAACATTGCCGATACCCATGCCGACGTTCTGCGCGCCATCCCGCGCGCACGTGTGACGGCGATCGTCGATCCGCACGCCGAGCGCGCCAACGCCATGGGCGCGCGCTTCAGCGACGCGCAGCCCTTCACCAGCGTCGACGAGCTGCTGCACAGCGGCAAGCCGGACGTCGCGCATGTTCTCGTGCCGCCCGGGCTGCACGCCAGACTTGCCGAGCCCCTGTTGCACGCTGGTGTGCATGTTCTCGCGGAAAAGCCGCTGGCGCAGGATGCCGACGCGTGTGCTCGCTTGGCGTCGGCGGCGCGGGCCGGGCGCAGCCATCTCGCAGTCAATCACAACTTTACCCATCACCCGGCACTGACCCGGCTGCGCGCTGACGTGCAGCGGGGGCGCGTCGGCCCGGTCGAGCACGTCCAGGCACAGTACGCCATGCCATTGCGCCAGCTCGCCGCCGGCCAGCTCGGTCACTGGATGTTTGCCTGCCCGCGCAACCTGCTGCTCGAACAGGCGGTGCATCCGCTTTCGCAGCTCGATGCCTTGCTCGGCCCGTTCGGCCATGTCCAGGCCAGCCCCGGCCCGGCGCGCGAGGTCGCCGATGGCATTTCGCTGGTCACCGAATGGCTGATCAGCCTGAGCGGCGCCAACGGCACGGCCCAGCTCCGCGTTGCCCTGGGCGTCAGCCATCCGGTCTGGCGCCTCAGCGCGATCGGCAGCGACGGCACGCTCGAGGCCGACATGCTCGCCAACACCGCGCGCCGGTCGGTGCCCACAGGCTGGATCGAAGCCGGCGACACCTTGAGCGTCGGCGTGAGCACGGCGGCGGGCGACCTGGCCGCCACGTTCGGCAATGGCGGCCGTTATGCCGCTTCGATGGTCGGCCTCGGCGGGCGCAGCGATGCATTTTTCATCAGCATGCGCGCCAGCATCGCGGCGTTTTATGATCGCCTTGATCCCAAGCAACCCCGGGTCGAGCCTGACGGTGCGCGTCTGGTCGATCTGTGCTGCAAGATCGCCGACCAGACGCCGGCGCTGCCGCCCCAGCCGCGCGTGCACCTTGCCAACGGCCGTGCCCGCGACAGCGATATCGTCCTGCTCGGCGGCACCGGCTTCATCGGCCGGCACATGGTCGCGCAGCTCGTCGAACAGGGCCAGCGCGTGACGGTCATGGCGCGCGGTACGAGCGGCCTGCCCAAGGTGTTCGGCGCTGACCATGTCGAAGTCCTGTCGGGCTCAATCACCGACAGGGCCAGCGTGGCGGACGCCCTCGCACGGGCGCCCAAAGTCGTGCATCTGGCCCATGGCGGCGGCAAGACCTGGCCCGATATCGAGCGCGCCATGGTGCATAGCTGCAACGGCGTCGCCGATGCAGCGCTCGCAGCCGGCACCGAGCATCTCGTGTTCGTCAGCACGATCGCGGCACTCTATCTGGGCGACGCTGCGGATAGGGTGACCAGCCGGACCGGCCCGGATCCCGAAGCGGACACGCGCGCCGACTACGCACGTGGCAAGGCCATGGCCGAGCAGATCATGCGCCAGCGCCATGAGCGCGACGGTCTGCCGCTCAGCATCGTGCGCCCGGGCGTCGTGCTCGGCCGCGGCACCAGCCTGTTCCATTCCGGCATCGGTCTGTTCAATCGGGAGACCCATTGCCTGGGCTGGAACGCCGGTCGCAATGCCCTGCCGCTCGTGCTCGTCGATGACGTCGCCGCCGCGCTGATCACACTGGCGCTGCACCGGCAGGCCGCCGGCGAGAACTATCACCTGGTCGGCGATGTCCGGCCGAACGCTCGTGGCTATATTGCCGAGCTCGGCGCCCGCCTGCGCCGGCCGTTGCGCTACCATCCGCAGCGCGTGCATTGGCTGTACGGCGTCGAGGTCGGCAAATGGGGTGTGAAGCGCCTGGGCGGCCGGCGCGATGCGGCCTGCACCAGCCTGCGCGATCTGAAATCGCGCGGCCTGGTGACGCCGTTCGACACATCGGATGACAAGCAACGTCTCGACTGGCAGCCCGAGGCCGATCCCGAACGTTTCTACGTGCGCGCGTTTGCCCACTGAACGGTCCGGACAGGCAGAGGCGGACACGCGCACGCTGCTGCACGTGTTCTCCACCTTCGCCGTCGGCGGACCTCAGATCCGTACGACCACGCTGGCCAATGCCCTGGGCAGCGCCTACCGCCATATCGTGCTCGCCATGGACGGTCGCTACGAGGCCATGGCCCGTTTCGCGCCCGACATCAATGCGCGGGCGCTCGATCTGCCGATGCGCAAGAGCCGGGCGGTGTCACTCGGCAATCTACGAAGCCTGCGCCGGGCCTTTCGCGAGACCCGGCCGGATCTGCTGCTGACTTACAATTTCGGTGCCCTGGAAGCGGTTCTGGCCGCCGGTCTCGGGCGGCGCTTCGGCCTGTTGCATCACGAGGACGGCTTCGGCCCGGACGAGAGCCAAGGCCAAAAGGCCCGGCGGCTGTGGCTGCGCCGGTTTGCCCTGCGACTGGCCGATCGGGTCTATCTGCCGTCCAAGACCCTCGAGCACATCGCCCGCTCGAGCTGGTATCTGCCGGCTTCCAGGCTGGTGTTCATCCCGAATGCCATCGCCATGCCGGAACGCCGGCCCGTGCCGCTGGCGCCGCCGGCCTTTCCGGACGGTCCGGGATCTGTGCGCATCATCTCGCTGGCGGCCTTGCGCGCCGAGAAGGATCTCGGGCGACTCATCGCGGCATTCGCCGGCATGCCGGCGGCACTGGAGGCGCGCTTGATCATCTACGGCGAGGGTCAGGAACGCAGCGCCCTCGAAGCCGAGATCGCGCGCCTCAATGTCGGCGATCGTGTTGCCTTGCCGGGTGCAACCAGCGATCCCTGGGCGGCGCTGGCCGGCGCCGACATCTACGCCCTGTCCTCGCGCACCGAGCAGATGCCGATCTCGATCCTCGAGGCCATGGCCAGCGGCCTGCCGGTCGCGGGCGTCGATGTCGGCGACGTCCGCCACATGCTGGCGGCAGACAACCAGCCGTTCATCATGTCGCGCAATGATCCAGACGCCTTGCGCGATGCGCTGATCCGCTTGGCGCAAGATGCCGGCCTGCGCGAGCGTGTCGGCGCAGCCAATGCCTGCCACGTCGACGCGCATTATCGCCAGGAGCGTATGGTGGCGCGGGTCGATGCCCTCTACCGCGAACTGGCAGGTGCCGGCTCGTCCGCCTGAGCCGCGCGTTCATCGCCTGTGACCGGCCCGCTGTCGCCGGCATCCGGGGTAACATCTGCCGGTACAGCGCCGTCCTGCGGGTCTGCAGCCTCCAGCGGCACCCCGGGTTCGAGGGGCAGCATATCGCGCAACTCGAAGAAGCGCTCGGCACCCGGATGCAGCGGCACGGAAATGCCATCCAGGGCATGCTCGAGAACGATCTGTCGGCCGACCGGATGGCCGCTGTCGAGTCGCTCGCGATTGCGCGGATCATAGAGGGCCTCGAGCACCGCCTCGATTTCGTCCGCCGGCTGCTCGGCACCGGTCAGCCACAGGGCTGCGACCGCAACCGTCGGGGTAGCGGCGACGCCGGGATAGGTTTCGGCCGGGATCTCATCGGCGACGAAGAACGGATAGGCCCGGCGCAACTCGGCGACCTTGGTATCCTCGAGCGGCACCAGGGAGATCTGCAAATCGTAGGCCAGCTCGCTCACCGCGCCGGTCGGGTAGCCGGCAATGGTGAAAAAGGCATCCAGCTCACCCTTGCGCATCATGCTTACCGCCTGGTTCGGCTTGACGTTGAAGGTGATCAGGAGGCCCTCGTCGATGCCGTGGGCGGCGAGGATCAAGCGGGCATCGGCCAGCGTGCCCGAGCCGACCTCGTCGAGCGAAACCCGCTTGCCGATCAGATCGCTGATGCTGTCGATCTCGGCATCCGCGCGGGCGACGATGTGCACGGCCTCGGTGTAGAGCCGCGTCATGGCGCGCAGATTGTCGAACGCCGGTGCGCCGTTGAACACCTCCTTGCCGGCATAGGCCCAATACGCGATGTCGGCCTGGGCGAAGGCGGTCTCCACGGCACCGGCAGCGATCGCCTCGACATTGCTCACCGAACCCGACGACGTCTGCACCACGGCGATCATGCCCGGCACGCCGCATGAGCCGCCGCGATCGCACGGCCGGGTCCCGGGCGGGTTGGAAATGACGTCGGCGATCAGGCCACCGACCGGATAATACGTGCCGGCGACGCCGCCGGTGGCGATGCGGAAGAAACGCGCGGCATCCTGGGCCAGCAGCCAGGGCGCGCCGGCGGCCACCGTGACCAGCACCATCGCGCAGGCCAGCCATCGCACCCCGCAACGCTTACGGTTCGAGTTCGGTGTCCCAGTAGAGATAGTCGCGCCAGCTTTCATGCAGATAGTTCGGTGGAAACGCGCGGCCGTTGGCCTGGAGCTGGAACGCACTCGGAACAAAGGGTTCTTGCGCCGGTGCCATGCCACACTCTTTGGGCAGCTTGTTGCTCTTGTGCAAATTGCAGCATGAACACGCCGTGACAATGTTTTCCCAGCAGGTCCGACCACCGCGCGAACGCGGGATGACGTGATCGAAGGTCAGGTCATTGGCATAAAATGCCTGCGAACAATACTGGCAGGTGAAGCGATCGCGTAAAAACACGTTGAAGCGTGTGAACGGCGGCCGCCGGTTCTGCGGCACGTATTCCTTGAGCGCGACGACGCTCGGCAGCCGGTACTCGAAGGACGGCGAGCGGATCGTGCGCTCATAGTGGGAGACGACGCTGACGCGATCGAGGAAGATCGCCTTGATCGTATCCTGCCAGTTCCACAGCGACAGTGGGAAATAACTCAGAGGGCGATAATCGGCGTTGAGGACCAACGCGGGACAGGCATCAAGGGCGACTTGTGCTCCCGCGAAGGCAGTCATCCCCTGGGCCTCCGGGGTTGGTGGAGACGCCGCGGGGCGAAGCCCTTCTCAAGCCGGGTTTGGATCACCTGAGTAATCATGCTGGTTGAGTTAGCTCAAGCGCGTGACAGTTACAAGACGGCAGCAGGGAAAAGACGCGGCAAGTTGTACCAGCGTCAGGCACCGTCCAGTCCCAACCGCTGCAGCACTCGCTTGCGCGCTTCTCCCGTTTGCCGATCATCGACATAGAGCAATCCGCTCACCCGACGCATGAGCGAGGCCTCGAAGTCGTGCAAGACGCCGTCGGCGTAGACAACTTCCCAAAGCATTTCGATCAACTCGATGCGTTGTTCGAGCGTCAGGTGGTTTTTTGCATCTTTAGTAAAACCGTACAAGTCGGTACTTTCGCGGGTTTTGCGATAGGCGGCGCGCACCAAGTCGATGACTTCTTCCGACGACAACTTGTAATAGCGCGCGAGAACTTCCTCGATGCCGCCGCGCTCGCTCGGCAGGATCTCGCCGTCGAACCCGGCCGCCTCGACCAGCAGGCACGCGGCAGCGAGCCGACCCAGATCGAACTCCTCTTCGACCTCGTCACGCTGGGCTTCGGCGTGGAACAGATCCCGTAAGAAATCGAGCATGTAGGCACTCCAAACTGCGAGGCTGATGCGCGGCTTGGGCGATGTGCACCTGCACCGCAGCGCCAGTGATATCAGGGACCGCTTAGACCCGCCAGAACGCCGGTGCGAACAGGACGAGGACCGTGAACAGTTCGAGTCGGCCGAGCAGCATGGCGAACGCCATGACCCATTTGGCGCCTTCGGGCAGATCGGCGAAGGTCGACGCGGGTCCGACTTGCGGGCCCAGCCCGGGACCGACATTCGCCAGGGCGGTCAGTGCCGATGACATCGCGGTGATGAAACTCAAATCAAACAGCGAAAGCGCGATCACGATGACCGAAAAGCTGACGGCAAAGACGAAGAAGAAGGCGAGCACCGAGACCATGGCGGCTTCCGGCAGCAAACGGCCCTCGAAGGTCGGCCTGAAGACACCGCTCGGCTGGATCAGACGGCGCACCTGCAAGATCGTCGTCGAATAGAGCACGGCGAAGCGGAACACCTTGATGCCGCCGGTGGTCGAGCCGGTACAGCCGCCGACCGACATGAGAAAGTAGAACACCGCGATCGCCAGCGGGCCCCAGGTGCCGTAGTCGGTGACGGCATAGCCGGTGCCGGTCATCACCGAGGTCGAGGAAAAGATCACCCAGCGGACCACGGTGTGGCCGTCGAGATAGGGTGCGGTGATGAACAGCCAAACGCACAGGATCAGCCAGGCCGCCAAGAGCATGCCGAGGAACCAGCGCAGCTGATGATCGCGCAGCGGCGCGGCATGATCGCCGTTCAAAAAGCGGATCAGGACGACGAAGGGCAGGCCGCCCAGGATCATGAAGGCAATCGCCGTCCACTCGATGAACGCGCTTTGGAAATGGCCGATCGAGGCATCGGACGTCGAATAGCCACCGGTGGCGATCGTCGTCATGGCATGCGCGGTCGCTTCGAAGCCGGTCATGCCCCCAAGCCAATAGGCGATGCCGCACAGCAGTGTCAGGGTCAGATACAGGCTGCCGATGGCGCTGGCGAGCTGACCGGCGCGCGGCAGGATCTTTTCCGAGTGATCTGAGCTTTCCGTGCGAAAGAGCTGCATACCACCGACGTTCAGCATCGGCAGGACGACGATGCCGAGCACGATGATGCCGATGCCGCCCATCCATTGCAGCAGCGCGCGCCACATCAACACCCCGGGTGGCGCACGATCCAGACCGACGATCACCGTCGACCCGGTCGTGGTCAGGCCCGACATGGCCTCAAAAAACGACTCGCCGAGCGTCAGGCTCAGCTCGCTCAAGTAAAACGGCATGGTCGCGAACACGGCAACGCTGAGCCAGGACAGTGTTGTCAGCAGGAACGCTTCGCGTGCGCCGAACTGATCGACCGGCTCAGCCCGGTTCATCAGGACCAGGGCGACGCCGAAAAACAAAGTGATCAGGAAGCTGATGAAGAAGACTTCCCAATCGCTGTGGCCGACCACCATGTCCACGACCATCGGCAGCAGCATGGCGGCGGCAATGACGATCAGCACATAGCCAATGACCAACGCAATCGGGCGGATGTCCAGATCACGACCGCGGCGGCGCAAAGGTTCGTTCGAGCGGATCGCCCGGATCGGGGTACCTGGCACGATGGCTGATCCAGCCCGAGATCAGTGCGGCGTGTGCACCGCCCCTGGTGCGTCGAGAGAGAAGGCCGGGATGGCAACGTCGAACAGCACGGCGCTGTCCTCGCGGCGCATATGATAGGTGCCGTGCATGATGCCGGACGGTGCCGCCAGCGGCGCGCCGCTGGTGTATTCGAAGCTCTCGCCCGGCGCCAGAATCGGCTGCTCGCCGACCACGCCATCGCCGTGCACTTCCATCTGCCGGCCGACGGCATCGATGATTTGCCAGTGCCGGCCGATCAGGCGCACGGTTCCGTTACCGACATTCTCAATCATGACGCGATAGCCGAAGACAAAGCGATCCTCGGACGGTTCGGATTGTTCCTCAAGATAGAACGGCTCGACCGCGACGCGGATGCCGTCCGTGATTTGTTCGTACATGCGCTCCGCTCCTTTTGCCGGTCACGAAGGGCCTAGCGTTAAGGCGACTATGGAACCCTGCCTCGTACCTGTCCAGCCGGTGCCGCTCGGCAACATCGTCGCCGTCTACGGGTTATGTTGCATTGCACGCAGGGCTCCCTTGTTGTTCTGTCGATGGCATTTGCTGCACCGCAGCATTAGGTCAGGAGCGGTATCACCTGATGGAGTCGTCAACATGACGGTTATCAGCCTTGTTCAGCGTTACTGGCGCGAGCGCAGCCTGTATGTCGAGACCGTGCAGGAGCTGCAGAGCCTGAGCGATCGCGAGCTCAACGACCTGGGCATCAGCCGCTGCGACATTCGCCGCGTGGCGCGCGAGCACACCACGATGCGCCTGCGCCAGGAGGCCGCCCAGGCGGCCTGATGCGCGCACAAATCACACCAGCCAACCGGCAGCCCGGTCCGAGCCTTCGGATCGGGCTATTTCATGTGAAACATCCCGTGCCCTGCAGGTTCGACATGGCTGCCAGGAATTGCCGCACCTTGTGCGTCCTTCCCTGAGCGCCACATGGCTCCTTGACCACGCACGCTGCGCCCCGACCGGCGCGGCCACTAGCAAAACCAAGAAAGGAGCCCTTCTTCCATGTCACTTCTGCGCGAACTGAACCGTCGCCTGATGCAGGTGCGCCGGATCCAGACGACCGCGCGCGCCCTCGACAAGCTGAGCGATCGAGCGCTCAGCGATCTGGGCATTCAGCGTGCCAATATCGGCACCGTCGCCCGCAATGTCGTCCTGCGCCCCGGCACCGATCCGCTCGATCTCAGCGCCGCGCGCTAAAAAACGCCCGCAACAGCGCCGCACTGTGTGTGGCGCCGATACCACTGACGACCTCCGGCCGGTGAAAACAGGCCGGGCTGGTGAACAGGCGCGGGCCATGGTCGACGCCACCGCCTTTCGGGTCTTCGGCGGCGTAGACCAGCCGCTTGAGGCGCGCCAGGCTGATGGCATAGGCGCACATCGGACACGGCTCGAGGCTGACATAAAGCGTGCAGTCGACCAGCCGCTTGGCGCCGAGCCGGGCGGCGGCGGCACGCAGCACGAGCATTTCCGCATGCGCCGTCGGATCGCGGTCACGCTCGACGCGGTTATGCGCCCGTGCGATCACCGCGCCGGCGCCATCGAGCAGCACGGCACCGACCGGCACTTCGCCGGCCGCGGCCGCGAGCCCGGCTTCCGCCAGAGCGATATCCATCGGTGTCGGCTGGGTCTGGCTCATGCCGGCAGGCTAGCAGCCGCGCGACAGGGCGGCCATGTCGCTCAGGCCGAGCGCCCGCTGCGCAACAGGCTGGAGGCCGGCATCAGCGGTTCGACGACATCGCCCGCCTGGTCGCCAACGCGCCGCTGCAGCAAGGCCTGGCGCTGATTGAGCGAATTCACGGCAACATCATAGGCAAAAGCGAACGAGCTCAGCGATTCCGGCGTAACCTGATCGCGATCGAGGTCGACCAGCACCTTGCTGAAAATGTCGAACAGGTGGCGGCGCAGGCTTTCCAGCTGGCCGGTATCGTCGGTGTCGCGAATCGTCTCGATCATGGTGAGGATCTCCATATTGTAGCGATCCGCGCGGTTCTTCTGGCTGCGCGCCAACCACAGACGGGCCTGCCAAAGGCCTGACATGAGCAGCACGAAAACCGATGTCGCAAAGGCCAGCGGCTCGGCATATTCGACCACGAATGGCGGGTCGTTCTTGGTGTAGAAGCGCTCGGCGCCCGGGTGAACGCCGATGCCGAATTCATCCAGGCCCTCGGGTCGGCTGATCAGGGCGGCCTGCGGCGTCTGGCGCACGAGCTGGCTGCGCCCCTCATACAGGATGCCGGTCAGATCGCGGACGATCTCGTCGGGCACGCTGTCATGGGCGACCAGCAGCGATTGCACGGCAGCAACAACGATGTCTTCCGGCGGTGCCGGCACCGAACCGCTGTACGTGCCGCGCGGAATGATCGTTCGGGTCAGCGCCGGCTGGAACAGCCGCAAGGCATCCGCCTGATCGATCGGGATGAGCTGGCCGGACCCCGACGCCATCAGCTCTTCGATGATCAGATTGCCCAAAGGCACCACCAGAAACGCGGCATCGACCCGGCCGGCGCGCACGGAGATGACCGCCTGGATCATGTCCATCGTCTGGACGTCAAGATCAGCCGAGGTCAGATCATAGTGTTCGAGAAGACGCAAAAAGTGTTCGGCCGCGCCGGTCTGTTCAGGCATCACGGCAATGCGTTTACCGGCCAAGTCGCCGATGTCATTGATCTCGCTGTCGGGGCGGACAATCAAATGAAACAGCTGCGGGAACAGGAAGCTGACTGCACTGACGTCACTGCTAAAATTGGCGTCGCCGGGGACAATGCCGAGTTCGGCTATGCCGTTTTCCACGAGCGTACTATTTTCGATCGGGCCACGCGAATGCATGACGCGCAAGCGAAAGCGCGCACCGTCCTGGTCCACGACCCGTGCGAGCGCCTCGGCGAAATTGGCTTCGGTGGTGCCTTCCGGGCCCGCGGCCACGGTCAGCTGGTAGATACGCGCGGACTCGCGCAGCCAGTACCAGGCACCAAAGGCCGCCGCGAGCACGCTCAACAGCAAGGTCAACCAGACAAGACGACGAAACATATGTTGGACCCGTTCCACAACGACGCTCATGGTGCCGATACCCCCTCCTTAGCGTCGAACGAGCACAATTCCGCCACAACGCACCCCTGGCAGGCGGGTTTGCGCGCCTTGCAGGTGTAGCGTCCCAGCAAAATCAACCAATGATGGGCGTAACGGCCGTAGGCTGCCGGCACGCGCGCCATCAGGGCCCGCTCGACCGCCTCGACATTGCGCCCCGGGGCCAGCCCGGTGCGGTTGGCCACACGAAAGACGTGGGTATCGACCGCAATGGTCGGCTCGCCCCAGATCTCGTTTAGGACCACGTTGGCGGTCTTGCGGCCGACGCCCGGCAGCGCCTCAAGCGCGTCGCGCGCGCGCGGCACGGCGCCGTCATGCCGATCGAGCAGCGCCTGCGACAGGGCGATGACGTTCTTGGCCTTGTTGCGAAACAGCCCGATGGTCTTGATCTGGTCGCGCACGGCGTCTTCACCGAGCGCGACCATCGCCGCCGGGTTGTCGGCCAGGGCAAACAGCCCGGCGGTCGCCTTGTTGACACCGGCATCGGTGGCCTGCGCCGACAGCACGACGGCCACAAGCAGGGTGTAGGGGTTGGTGTAGTGCAGCTCGGTGCGCGGTTCCGGCCGTTGGTTTGCCAGCAGGGCAAAGAAACGCTCGATCTGCTCAGGGCTCATCAACGCCGCCTCGGGCAAAGGCTCGGTCATGCAAAACATCGCTTGTCGTGGCTTGGAAAGCAGGCGTCGGCCGCACTAGCTTCATTGATCGGGATCATACCAGCGTCGCCGGACGAAAGGACTTTGGGGAGACACGTGGGTTGAGTGCGCGCGTCGCAGACCAGCTACCGATATCGCTGACTATCGTTCTCTACCCCAACCGCTCGCTCAGCTCGAACGGCTTTTTTCTGCTCATGGCCGTGATCGTCGTCGTCAGCGCGGCCGTCGGCGGCTTCTTTCTGGCCATCGGTGCTTGGCCAGTGACCGGCTTTTTCGGCCTGGATGTCTTGCTGATCTATTGGGCGTTTAAACAGAATTATCGCCAGGGCCGGCTGACCGAATACCTCAAGCTCGACCAGGACTGCTTCCTTGTCCGGCGCGTCCAGCCGAACGGCAAGGTCGAGGAATGGACCTTCGAGCCGTATTGGGCGCGCGTTCTGATCGACGAGCCCCTTGCCCATGACAGCCGCTTGCGCATCGTCTCGCACGGCCGCGAGGTGCAGGTCGGCGCTTTTCTGGCCCCGGAAGAACGGCTCGATCTGGCCAACGAGCTGCGCGCCACGCTCGCACGGCTGCGCGATCCGCTGGGGTCGGCCGAAACACCTTCGGGTTGACGCGGCGACCGGGACATATCCCGCTACAGCACAACCACGATCTCCTTTGGCAAACCGGCGCGTTGCCCGCATGATGGCAGCGGTGGGTTCAGTTACCGCGTTGGTGCGCGTCGCCGCGTGTTTTTGCGTAGCGTTTTCGTACAGTTACCGGTTCATCGACAAAAAAGAGGGCGGTCCCTTGAGGGAACCGCCCGAGCATCTCGGTCTGCCGATCTCGCCTCACACGGATGGACCGGAGCCTGAAACCCAGCCGGCTCAGGTTCCGGTCCTTCAGACCGAGCCGCAACCGACGATCGGCGCCTCAGGCGCAACGACCGGTCGATGAGCGGAGCCTCTGTGCAGATCTCTCCCCACAGCATGCTCGTCAAATGGCAGCAATACGCTTGCCATGCGAGGAAAATATCTTAACTTCAACGACATAGAGCAAGCGCCTGCGCACCTGGGTGCAGCTAGTGTAAAGCAGGCCGACAGGTTGTCGGCTCAGCAGACGGTGGTTCGGCCGCAAGCTATCCGGCCCAATGCAGCGCAACAGCTCTCGACAGCGCCAGGCAGGCGCCCCACTCTCGTGTAAAGTTCTTCGACAGATCCAGCTAAGTCGTTCGCACTGAATGCGTTTTTTGCACACCGCCGACTGGCATCTCGGGCGCAACCTGCATGGCTTCGACCTGCTCGACGATCAGGCGTATATCCTCGAGCAGATCATCGCGATGGCCGAAGACAGCGCCGTCGACGCCGTCATCATCGCCGGTGATGTCTACGATCGCGCGCTGCCGCCGGCCGACGCGGTCGAACTGTTCGACGACGCGCTGAACCGCCTGGCAGTTGATCTGGCCGTGCCCGTGCTGATCATCGCCGGCAATCACGACAGCGGCCCGCGCCTCGCCTTCGGCGCACGACTACTCGCTGCCCAAGGCGTTCATATCGCCGGGCCAGTCACCGCAACGCCCTACACCTGTGCGCTCGATGACCGCCACGGCCCGGTGCGCGTCACCTTGTTGCCGTATGCCGAGCCGGCGCACGTTCGCCACGCGCTCGACGATGACAGCCTGCACGACCATGATCGCGCCACGCGTGCACGCCTCGCCAGGCTGAGCGAGCGTGGCCAGCGCCATGTCCTCGTCGCGCACCTGTTCACCCTGGGCGGCGGCACGAGCGACTCCGAACGGCCGCTCAGCGTCGGCGGCGCCGAGCAGGTCGCCATCGATGCCTTCGCCGGCTTCAGCTACACGGCGCTCGGCCACCTGCACCGGCCGCAGGCTTTCAACGCGCAACGCATCGCTTATGCCGGCTCGCCTTTGGCCTATAGCCTGTCCGAGGCGGATCAGACCAAGTCGGTCAGCCTGGTCGAGCTGGACAAGGCCGGTTCGGTGCACATCGAACGGCTGCCGCTCAGCCCGAAAAGGGCCGTGCGCCGTGTGCGCGGCAGGCTCGATGACATCCTCGCCATGCCGGCGAGCAACGACTATCTCGGCATCACGCTGAACGATGTCGGCGCGCTGTACGATCCGCTCGGCAAGCTGCGCGCGCGCTTTCCCCATGTCGTGCACATCGACCGGCCGGCCTACACGCCGCAAGGCCCGGTGGCGCATCGTGCCGATCTGCAGGGCGATTCGGGCCTGCTCGCGCTGTTCGAGGATTTCGTACAGGCCCAGACCGGTGCGTTCATGGATGATGACCAGCGCAAGGTCGCCGAAGCGACCCAGGACGCCGTCTTGCGGGCGGAGCGCGCTTTGTGAGGCCGCTTACGCTCGAGGTCGAAGGCTTCGGCCCGTTTGTCGGCGCGCAGACGCTCGATTTCACCTGTCTCGGCGATGCCAGGCTGTTCCTGATCCACGGCCCGACCGGCAGCGGCAAGAGCACGCTGCTCGATGCCATCACCTACGCCCTTTACGGCGAAACCAGCGGCGGTGAGCGCAGTGCCGAGCAACTGCGCAGCGATCATATCGACAGCCATGCAGCAACCCGCGTGCGGCTGGTCTTCGCCCTCGGACGTGCGACCTACGCCGTCGAGCGCAGCCCCAGCTTCCGCCGCCCGAAGCGGCGCGGCGACGGTGAGGTGAGCGAAAACGCCAAGGCCAGCCTGGCCAGGTTGGATGGCGCGCGCGACGTCCCGCTCGCCACCGGTCCGCGTGAGGTCAGCGAGCACATCCGCAGCCTGCTCGGTTTCGAGGCGGCGCAGTTTCGCCAGGTCATGGTGCTGCCGCAGGGCCGCTTTCGCGATCTGCTCTCCAGCGACGCCAGAGCGCGGGAAGACATCATCCGCACGCTGTTTCGCGCCGACATCTACGCCCGCTTTCAGGATGAGCTGAAGACGCAGCGCAACGATCTACGGGAAGTTCTGGCGCAGCAAGAGGCCCTGCGCCGGCAACTGCTCGATCAGGCCGATGTCGACGACGTCAGCGCGCTCGATCAGCAACTGGCCTCTCTGCAAGCTGGCCGGCCGGCGCTGGCGGCGCAGGTCGATGACGCGCGCAAGCGGCTGGATCAGGCTCGCGGTGCGCTCGAGCAGGCCCGCCACGCTCAAGCGCTGCTCGATGAATGCACCAGCGCCGAGCGGGACCAGCAGGCACTCGAGGCGCGCCAGGCCGCTGTCGATGACAAACGCCGCACGCTCGACGCCGCCCAACGCGCCCAGGCGGTCGCACCGGTGCATGACCGTCTGGACGCTGCGAGCGAGCGACGCAACGCATCGAAAACCCTCGTCGCGCAACGCGAACAGCTACTGGCCACAGCGCAAGACACCAGCGCCACCGCCGACGCGGTCTTGCGCCAGGCCAACGAGGCCCTGGCGGCGCTGGCACCGCTGCGCGACGAGCTTGCGGCGCTACCGGGCCAGGCGACGGCCATCGCGACCTTCTTTCAGGCGCATGCGGCGTTTCAGCAAGCGGTCGAGGCGCGCGAGGCGGCGGGCAAGCAGATCGAGGTGATCGAACAGCGCCGCGCCGAATGCGGCCGCGAGCATGCGCGGCTGACAGCGTTAATCGATGCCGCGCGCGCCGCCGAGGCACGACTGCCATTGCTGCGCACGCAACGTGACGTCGCCGCACGACAGGCCGAGCAGGCCGTCAAGCTGCAAGAAGCGCGTGCCGCGCTGGCGCAGGCGTCGAGGGTCAATGACAGCGCACGCACGCGCGCCCGGGCGGCAAGCGACGCGCATTGTGACGCCAGACAGGCGTTCGAAACCTGCGCTCAGGCCTGGCAAGCGGGGCAGGCCGCGCGTCTGGCGCAAAGCCTGGAACATGGCCGGCCCTGTCCGGTGTGCGGCGCGAGCGAGCATCCGGCACCGGCCGAGACCGGCCAGGCAATGGTCGCCGATGCCACGCTGCAAGCGGCGCAAGACCGGCTCGATCAAACCGCCCGGGCCTGGCAAGCGGCACAGAGCGAAGCCAGCGATGCGTTGGCCGAGCTGAAGCGGACACAAGCGCATCTGATCGAACGCGAGCAGGCGAGCGCCAGCGAACGCGCCGTCGAGCAGGACAGCACCGAGCTCGCCCAGGGGATTCAGGCGTGCGAACACGCCGTGGCCGAGCGGCCGACACATGAGGTCGCTCTGGCGTCGCTGGTCGATGTCGTGGCCAGGCTCGAGACGCAACGCGAAGCGGCACGCCAGGCGCTGGCGACGGCTGCGACCGACAGTGCGCGCGCCGAAGAACGCCTGCTGCATGCCAAGACTGTCCTGTTGCCGGCCTACCGACGCTGTGCCTCACAGGCCCAGGCCGAAGCCAGGCTGCGCCGTCGCGCGACCGAGCTCAAGGACGCGATCGACGGCGGCGAAGCCCAGGCCATGGCCGCGCAAGAGCGCGCCAATTGCGCGCGCGAAGACCTGCGCGCCGCCCGTGAACGCCTGGACGTCGCGCGTGACGAGCTGGTACACGCTGAAAGCGCGGCCGGGCAGGCGGCGCAATCCTTCGACACCGCATTACGGGCCCACGGCTTCGCCGATCGCGCCGGCTTTGAGGCCAGCAGGCGTAGCCAGGCGGCCGTGGATGACCTGATCGCTGAGATCACCGGTTTCGATCAGGCCAAGCACAGCGCGCACGATCGCTTGACACGGGCGCGCGCCGCCGCGGCCGCCATAACGACAGCGCCCGACATCGCTGCCGCCGAGCAGGCCATGCGCGCGCAACAAGAGCGGCTCGAGCACGCGCTCGCGGCGCTGCACGACAACGATCACAGACAAAAGACCGTCCTGGATCTGAGCCAGCGGCTGCGCGCCATCGACACCGAGCTGGCCGGCCAGCGGCGTCGCTACAGCGCGGTTGGTCATCTCGCCGATCTGGCGGATGGCCGCAGCGGTGCCGCGCGCATCACCTTCGAACGTTTCGTGCTCGCCGCCTTGCTCGACGAGGTCCTCGCCGCCGCCGGCCAGCGCCTGAAGGTCATGAGCCGCGGTCGCTACTGGTTGCGCCGGGCGGCCCCCGGCGACGATCGCCGCCGTCACACCGGGCTCGATCTGGAGGTCGATGACAGCTTTACCGGCAAGGCGCGCCCCGTGGCGACGCTCTCTGGCGGCGAGGGCTTTCTCGCCTCGCTGGCCCTGGCGCTCGGCCTGGCCGATGTCGTCCAGCACCGCAGCGGCGGCGTCCATTTGGACACGGTCTTCATCGACGAAGGGTTCGGTGCGCTCGATCCCGAAGCGCTCGATCTGGCCTTGCGCGCGCTGATCGATCTGCAGGCGGCCGGGCGCCTGGTCGGCGTCGTGTCGCATGTGGCGGAAATGCGCGAGCGCATCGATGTCCGGCTCGAGGTCAGGCCGGCGCAACAGGGCAGCCGGGCGCAATTCGTCCTGCCTTAACCAAAGCTTTACCTCTTTGCGCCATCCTGCGCGCACGGCCACGAACGGCCGCACCGTGACGCCCAGCCCAGGCCAGAGGTTGCAGAACGCCATGCCCAAGACCGATCCGGTAGACGAGCGCGCCACGTTGCGCGAAGCCCTCGCGCACCTGCACGATGTCAAGCAACGCATCGATAGCTCGCCGGTTTTGAACGCATTTGCCCAGATGGACAGGTTCAAGAACGATCTGGCCAGGCTGACCGGCGATCTCGAAAGCCTCCTTGATGGTAACGATCACGCCGGCACGTCGCGCCAGGACCGTCGCCAGCGCATTGCGGAGCTGCGAGGGCAGTTGCGTCGGCTGGCAGGTGAGTCGTTTGCCTATCAAAAACTGATCGGTGCGGCCCGTGCGGCGATCATGGCGACGCTGCCGACGGCAGAGAACACCCTCGGCTATTCGTCCTTGCAGCGCGCCAAGCGAACGGCGACGACGAGCGGCTGAACACGCTTGCCGGCGCCAGGTCAGGCCGAGCGACGGTAGCCTGAGCCGGGTCGATGGTCCAGGTCGAACAGCTCGCTCAGCTTGCCGAGCATCGCGCCGCCGAGCTGCTCCGGATCGGAGATGGTCACGGCACGGCGATAGTAGCGGGTGACGTCATGGCCAATGCCAATCGCCAGGAGTTCGATGGGCGAGCGGGTTTCGACCCAATCGATGACCTCGCGCAGATGCTGCTCGAGGTAATTGCCCGGGTTGGCCGACAGCGTGCTGTCGTCGACCGGCGCGCCATCCGAGATGACCATGAGGATGCGCCGCTGTTCCGGTCGGGCAAGGAGACGCTGGTGCGCCCACAAGATCGCCTCGCCGTCGATATTCTCTTTAAGGAGGCCCTCACGCAGCATGAGGCCGAGCGACCGTCGCGCGCGCCGCCAGGGCTCGTCGGCCGCCTTGTAGACGATGTGGCGCAGGTCATTGAGCCGGCCCGGAAGTTGTGGCTTGCCGTCGCGCAGCCACGTCTCGCGCGCCTGACCGCCTTTCCACGACCGTGTCGTGAAGCCGAGGATCTCGACCTTGACACCGCAACGTTCCAGCGTGCGCGCCAGGATGTCCGCGCACATCGCCGCCACCGCGATCGGCCGGCCGCGCATCGAGCCGGAATTGTCGATCAGCAACGTGACCACGGTGTCGCGGAAGGCCGCTTCGCTCTCCTGTTTGTAGGTCAGCGGCTGGGTCGGATTGGCGACCACGCGTGCCAAACGGGCGGTATCGAGCAGGCCTTCTTCGAGATCGAATTCCCAGGAGCGCGACTGCTGCGCCATCAACCGGCGTTGCAGCCGGTTGGCCATGCGCCCGATCATCCCCTGCAGGCGAGTCAGGTACTGATCGAGCTGGCTGCGTAAACGGGTCAGCTCGGCACTGCTCGACAGCTCGTCGGCGGCGATCACCTCGTCGAACGCGGTCGTATACACGTCGTACGCCAGCATTTCGCCGCCCGGCGGCAGGTGCTCTGGTGTATTGCGCCGCGGATGTTCGCCGCCAGGCTGGTCGGACTGCTGCGCGCTCTCATCACTTTCATCCTGCCGGGCTTCCTCGGCGCTGGCCTGCTCCTCCTCGTCGCTCGAGCCGGTCTCCTGATCACTGGCCTGGGACTGGGCGTCGCTGCCGTCGTCTTCGCCCTGCGCCTGCGCCGGCTGATCGTCCTGGTCCTGGCCGTCTGACTCCTGCTGCTGCTCGTTGTCCGGCGTGTCGGTTTCCGGTGGCTCGAGATCGTCGCCAAAGCCGAGCGAGCGCAACAGATCGCGCACCTTGAGCGCGAACTCCTCCTGATCGCTGATGATGTCGCGCAGCTCGCCCATATCGCCGCCGATGGCGGATTCCAGCCAGGGGCGCATGGCATCGACCTGCCGTCGCTGGGCACTCGGCGCGCGGTAGTGCAGCAGGTTCTCGCGCACGAACAGATCGACGATCTCGGCCACCGACGAATCCAAACCGCTCTGGTCCTGGCCCGGTGCCGGTGCACCCGTTTGCGCCGCACGCGCGGCGCGCGCCGATGCGAGATTGGCGGCCAGTCCGGCCATGCGGTCGGCGCCGATGGTCTCGACGCGCACCTGCTCGAGCGAGTCGTAGATCATGCCGGCGACTTCGCCATGGGGCTTGTGCCGCCCATGCAGCTTGGCATCGTGATGGCGCAGGCGCAGGGCAGCGCTGTCCGCCTCACCGCGCACACGCGCGATGTCGGCCGGGTCCATGTCGCGCCGTGGCGGCGTCAGGCGAACCGTATCATCCAGGTTCGGCGCGCCCTGCGCGTTACGCCGTTCCTGGCCGCGAAAGGCCACGTCAAGGGTCGGCCGATGCGCCACCGCGCGGCAGGCGCAGCCGACAAGCCGCTGAAACTGTTCGAGTTTTTCCTTGCGACCGGCGTTCACATCACCCGCTCAAAGCACGCGCATATGGATTGGGCTGTCCGGCAGCTCGACGCCGAAACAGCGCTGATAATACTCGGCAAAGACCGGCCGTTCGGTCTCGTCGCACTTGTTCAGGAAGGTGAGCCGGAACGCAGCCGCGACGTCGCCGAAAATCTGCTGGTTCTCCGCCCAGGTAATCACCGTGCGTGGCGACATCACCGTCGAGACATCACCGGCGATGAAACCGGCGCGGGACAAATCGGCCATGGCGACCATCTGACTGACCGTCTGGCGCCCGTCTGCGGTATCGAACGCCGGGCATTTGGCCAGCACGATGTCGACTTCGGCGTCATGCTCCAGATAGTTGAGCTGGACGACGATGTTCCAGCGGTCCATCTGCCCCTGATTGATCTGCTGCGTGCCGTGATACAGACCGCTGGTGTCGCCGAGACCGACGGTGTTGGCGGTGGAAAACAGGCGAAAGGCACTGTGCGGCCGAACCACCTTGTTCTGGTCGAGCAGGGTCATGCGCCCTTCGGCTTCGAGCACCCGCTGGATGACGAACATCACATCCGGCCGCCCGGCATCGTACTCGTCAAAGACCATGGCGACCGGGTTTTGCAGCGCCCAGGGCAGGATGCCCTCTTTGTATTCGGTGACCTGCTTGCCGTCGCGCAAAACGATGGCGTCTTTGCCGATCAGGTCGATCCGGCTGATGTGGCTGTCGAGGTTGACGCGCACGCACGGCCAGTTCAGGCGTGCCGCGATCTGCTCGATATGCGTCGATTTGCCGGTACCGTGATAGCCTTGCACCATGACGCGGCGGTTGTAGGCAAAGCCGGCCAGGATCGCCAATGTCGTTTCACGATCGAAGCGATAGGCTTCGTCGCGATCCGGCACAAGATCGGTGGTGAGGCTGTAGCCCGGTACTTCCATGTCAGCGTCGATGCCGAAAGTTTGGCGCACCGAGAGCTTGATGTCCGGCTGCGGCGGCAGTTCGGTGATGACATGGCCATCGGCGCTCGTCGGGGCGGCTGTCACGTGTTTGCTCCGCTGATCACGAATAAATCCCGCTATCTCGCAGGTAGGTATAGGCCTCGTTGATCAACTTCAACCGCTCCTCGGCCGCTTTGTCACCGCCACGAAGGTCGGGATGGTTGGCCTTGGCCAGCTCTTTGTAGCGGTTCTTGATGTCGTCCATGTTGACCTGAAAGCCGAGATCGAGCACGGCCAGCATCTCGGCGTGTTTGGCGCTGATACCGGGCGGTCTGGCGTCGGGATCGCGATGCCGGAAACCACCGCCGCCGAACACTTCCAGTGGATCGCTCCAACGGCTGTTGCTGGCGGCCGAGCCGGCTTGACTGCCAGCCGTCCAGGTCGGCCGGTGCCAAGTGACGTCGTCGCGCAGATAGGCCTCGATTTCGGCGCGGCTCATGCCCTTGAAGAAATCCCACGCCTGATTGTAGGCGCGCACGTGGTCGAGACAGAACCAGTAGAAGTCACGCAAGGCATCGCGCGAGCGCGGCGCGCGATAATCGCCGGACGACTGGCAACCTGGCCAGTCGCACGTCCGCCGTTCGGGGCGTGGGCGAAAGCTTTCCAGATCGAGACGGGGGTGACGCGCGCGTGCCATGGTCGCGCGAATATGCGGTCGCCGGCTGACAAGGACAAGGCGATGCGCACACCGGGCTGCGATGCATCTGCAACGCTACCAGGGCGGCGCCAACTGCAGGCAACGCCTGCCGTCGACCGACCCCGCCGACTGCCAGGAGGCCGTCACGCCGACCCTCAGACACCTGCTAGATGCGCGCACCGACGTAGGCCGATGGCGCTGCAAGGTTGGGCGCGGGCCGTGCCCGCTCCGGCTACTCGCCCGCCGGCTCTTCTTCAGCGGTCAACTGGGCCGGATCGGCTAACGCGCGCGCCAGGTTGCACAGCGATTCCTGATGCCGGCGATTGTCGATCGAGATGAAGTTCCGTGCCAGGTCGAGCAGCATGCGCTGCTGATCGGACGGCCGAAATGGCGCATCGCCCTCGAGGCCATCAAAGAAATAGCTGACGTCGACACCGAGCGCGGCAGCGATATGATACAGGCGGCCGGCAGCTATGCGGTTGATACCCTTTTCATACTTGTGCGCTTGCTGATAGGTCACGCCGATCAGTTCGGCCATCTGCTGCTGGGTGAGGCCGAGCATGACGCGCCGTTCGCGCATGCGGGCGCCGACATGACGATCGATATCCTGAGCTCGCGAGCGACCGGACCGACGCGGGCCTGCAACGGGTTCACGATTTTCCACGCGCAACACTACCTTCTTTCACCGTGCCGTCGGGCCGGGCCCGGGGCAACTCGTCACAACCGAGAGTGACAGCCCGTTTTTGCACTTCGATGCGCTGCCACAACCAACGGTATCTCAAGAAATATTTGCTATTTCCTTAACGCGGGAACGATTCCTGATAAATTTGCCGCCTGCGCGAGTCCGGATTTGTCCTTTGCCCAGATTTCCGCCCGCAATCGCCGATCCAGCTCCGACCTTCCTGACACATCAAGGTATATTGTTCGAAAATATGACACATCCTACCTAGCAGTTACACCATCTTAGGTTGTCGCGCAAAACGAGAGTGTCATGTCCGTCATTAATGAGATCAAAACACGCCTGAACGTTGCCTTTGCGCCCAGTTTTTTGGAAGTGATCGACGAATCCGCCAAGCATGCCGGGCACGTGGGTGCGCGGCCCGAAGGCGAAACGCATTTCGCCGTGTCGATCACGGCGCAGGCCTTCGCCGGCCAGAGCCGCCTGGCACGCCAGCGCATGGTGATGGCGGAACTCGAGCCCTTGATGCGCACGCGCATCCATGCCCTGCAGCTCAAGGCCAACGCGCCCGACGATCAGCCCTGATCCTCGCCGGTATACCAGCGTGGCCACTCAAGGCGGACGATTTCGCTGTCGCTCGCCAGGGCGTGGCAGGTATTGAGGATGGCCGGCGGCTTGTCCGGCTCCGGCTCCAGGCCGCGCTTGCGCAAGGGCGCAATGGTCTGAAACGCCGTGGTCGCGATCGGTCCGAGCAACTCGACCATGTGCGTACAGCCGTGCACGCCGCCGACCCGATCGCGGAGCGCACGCCGCCAGCCGGGGCCGATGCGCAGGCCGATCAGCTTGCGAAAAGCCGGCGCGATCGCCGGACAGAGCGCATAGGGCGTCCGGTCGCTGCTCGCGGCGACGTCGATGACGTTGAGGTCATCATCGAGCGTCAGCCTTATGGTCATGTCGTGCAGCGGGTCGCCCGGCTCGATCGTGCCCCGATAGGCGTTGGCAAACGGATAGGCTTTAATATCGGTGATGCGCCCTTCGATGTCCCACAGCCCATCGGCGCGCCGATAGCCATGGCAGACCACCGTGCGGTTGTGAATCGGCTCGCGGGCAACGGGCGGTGGCAAGGGCATGGGTTGTTCCTCGTCAGCAAAGGCCGACGACGCCTAGCACATCTTGCCGGTCAACTCAGCGCTCCTCTGGCCTCGCACCGGACCGTCGCGTGTCATGCGCCGGTAACGATCAGTTGACGCCGTAGTGCTCGCCATAGACCAGGGTTTCGACGGCCTGCAGGCCCTCTTCGAGCTCGGCGGCCGACTCGCGGAAGATATCGCGGATCGACACCATGCCGTGCAGAACGCCGTCCTTGACCACCGGCAGATGGCGGAAATGGCCATGCTGCATCAAGCGCAGGGCATCGATCGCGCGGGCATCCGGATCGATCGTCTGCGGGTCCGGCGTCATGATCTCCTGCACCGGCATGGCTGCAGGGTCTTTCTGGTGAACCACGACCTTCGAGACGATATCGCGCTCGGAAACGATGCCGATCACTTTGGATTGCTCGAGCACGAGCACGGCACCGACCTGGCGCTCGATCATCACCTGGGCCGCATCCAGCGCGGTTGCACCCGGGGTAAGCGTGACCAGCAGTTGGCCACCGTCGATCACGTCAGGAATAATGCGTCGCTGCATGGGTTTATCGTGCCTCCCTGCCAAGCCTTGCCGTTCGTCTTGCGTCTGGACTTGAGACTATAGTCCACTCGGCAGCGCTTGGGTACGTCAAGTTCGCTGCGATGCGACTTAGGGCGCGGCAAAGCCGAA